>DATMVF010000161.1:0-7835 GCA_035563475.1 Rubrobacter sp. | reverse complement strand
CTCGGGAGGTAAGGGGGGATGACGAGGTGTCTCACGCCCCGCCGCTTCAGGGCCTCTTCTATGGCTGCGGGGAGCTTATCGTGGCCCACGCGACGGACATCCGCCTCGTACTCCGCCGTGCGCTCGGCGAAGCGCGCGACGATCTCTTCGCGCCCCGCGCCGTCTTCCTTGCGGTATTCGCGTCTGACGGATACGTCTTCGGGACGCTCCGCCTCTGGCACGTCACGGGTGGCGTGTCGTATACGCCACAGGATCGTCTCTTTCGCAGTCGCCACTAGGAGGACCCTCTGTTCCGCCACCACTCTCGGAAGGTCTGCCGTGGGACGGGCTTGAGGTCGCGTACGGCGGTCCAGCCGGCGAGCCTGCCTGGTAGGCGACCGATAGAGCCTCCGCGGGCGAACGGCCACTGGCCGATCCTCGCCAATCTCTGGGCCTTCTCGTAGAGCTCGGGGTCGGAGAACACTCTTGCGACCGTCTGCATCGCGACGTTCTCGGGGTCGAGCTTCGAGCGCGGGCCGTCCATGTACTGCTTGTGACGGACGACTTTGCCGCGGAGGTGGACGAGGACCTCCGGGATGTTGATCTTGACCGGACAGACCTGGTAGCAGGCCCCGCAGAGCGACGAGGCGTAGGGCAGCGAGTCGGGACCAGGGTCGCCGATCCCGACGAGCTGGGGCGTCAGGATCGCGCCTATCGGGCCCGGGTAGACGGAGTTGTAGGCGTGGCCGCCGGTTCGCTCGTAGACGGGGCAGACGTTGAGGCAAGCCGAGCAACGGATGCAGTTCAGGGCCTGGCGCCCTGTCTCGTCGGCCAGCACGTCGGTACGCCCGTTGTCCATGAGGACGAGATGGAACTCCCGGGGTCCGTCGCCGGCTTCGCCCGACACCCCGGTCCAGAACGAGGTGTAAGGGTTCATCCGCTCTGCGGTAGAGGAGCGGGGGAGGAGTTGCATAAAGACCTCGAAGTCTTGCCAGGCCGGGATGACCTTCTCTATACCCATGAGCGTAACAAGGACCGGCGGCAACGTCGTGCACATCCTGCCGTTGCCCTCGGATTCGACGACGCAGACGGTCCCCGTCTCGGCCACGGCGAAGTTCGCCCCCGAGATACCGACCCCGGCAGCCAGGAACTTCTCGCGCAGGTACAGGCGGGCCGCCTCCGTCAGGTCGGAAGGTCTGTCGGACAGATTTCGTGCGCCGAGCTCTTGGATAAAGAGCTCCCTGATCTCAGCGCGGTTCTTGTGGATCGCCGGCACCAGGATGTGCGAAGAGGTCTCTCCCGCGAACTGGATGATGAGCTCCGCGAGATCCGTCTCGAACGCCTCTATACCCTCCTTCTTTAGGTGCTCGTTGAGCTTGGTCTCGTCTGTCGCTATGGACTTGACTTTGACGACCTCTTCTGCGCCCTTGTCCTTGACGATCCCGGAGATTATGCGGTTCGCTTCCTCGGCGTCGCGCGCCCAGTGGACTTCGCCCCCTGCGCGCGTCACGGACTCTTCGAGCTGCAGCAGGTACTCGTCGAGGTGGCGCACGACGCGTTCCTTGAGGGCGCGGCCGGCCTCCCTGAGCCCTTCCCAGTCGGGCATCTCTTCGACGGCGACGGCGCGCTTGTGGCGGATGGTCCGGGTGGCCTTGCCGAGGTTGCGCCTGAGCTGCGAGTCGGAGAGGCTCTCTTTCGCCGACTCCTCGAACGTCGGGGTCGGGCCTGGGGAGAATGCGTCTGTCTTCTTCGTCTCCACTAGCCCTCCTCGGCTTTGCTGGCGAGTATCTGGGCGAGATGCACGGTCTTTACCCCCGTACGAAGGCGGCCGAGTCCGCCGCCGATGTGCATCAGGCACGAGTTGTCCCCCGCGGTGCAGACCTCGGCCTCGGTGTCGAGGACGCGCCGGATCTTGGCCGAGAGCATGGCGGCGGAGGTGTCCGCGTTCTTGACCGCGAAGGTCCCGCCGAACCCGCAGCACTCCTCGGCCTCGGAGAGCTCCACCAGGTCGATGCCTCGCACATTGCTCAACAGTTCCAGCGGAGCATCTCCGACCTCGAGCATCCTCAAGGAGTGGCAGGTCGGGTGGTAGGTCACCCGGTGCGGGTAGTAGGCGCCGACGTCGGTGACGCCCAGCTCTCTGACCAGGAACTCGGAGAGCTCGAAGACTTTCGGGCCGAGTTCCTCGACCCGTTCGGCGAGGCGCCCGTTCCCTGCGAGGTCCGCGGCCATCGGGTAGAGCTCACGCACCATGCTCACGCAGGAGCCGGAGGGCGCGACGACGGCCTCATAACCGCCGAAGATCTCCACAAAGCGTCTCACCAGCGGTATGGCCTCGCGCTGGTAGCCGGTGTTGAAGTGCATCTGGCCGCAGCACGTCTGCGCGTACGGAAAGTCTACCTCCACCCCCAGACGTTCGAGAACCTCGACGGTAGCCCGTCCCGTCTCGGGAAAGAGCGTGTCGTTGAAGCAGGTTATAAAGAGCGCCACGCGCACTGCTACGGTCCCCCGTCTCCTTCGCCTCCAAGAGCACCATGATAGCCCATTCCAGGGCCCAGCGACCCTCGTTGCCCTGGCGGGTGCCACGCTCGCGTCGGACCGGGAGCAGGGTTACATCGGGACTCATTTGGAGATACTGGTGTCATGGATACGTCTTCGGCGGTCGAGTACGCGCGTTCACGGCGCGCCGAGATAGAGTCCATAGAAGCACGGTCGCTTTCACGAGCCCGCACAGGTAAGGAGAGACCATGACCGACCGTATAGCCAACCCCTGGGGCAAACGCACGCCGTTTGGCAGGGACGGGGAGTGGCCAGTGAGGGTGGACCAGTTCCTGGAAGCCGGCGTCTCCGAAGAGGACGTTGACCGCTGGGTCCAGACGGCCTCCATCCTGCACTCCAACGGCGACGCCCTCGACATCGCCCTCAGAGAAGGCCGCATAGTCGGGGTGCGGGGCAGGAGCGTGGATCGCGTCAACAAAGGACGCCTCGACCCCAAAGACCTCTTCGGCTGGCAGGCCAACAACGCAGAGGACCGCCTGACGCGGCCGCTCGTCCGTACAGATGGCGAGCTCGTCGAGGCGGGCTGGGATGAGGCCTTCGAGCGTATCGTCGGCCGGTCGAAGGCTTTGCTCGAGGAGAAGGGACCGCTGGCATTCGGGTTCTACACTACGGGCCAGCTCTTCCTCGAGGAGTACTATACCCTTGGTGTGATCGGTAAGGCCGGTCTCGGGACGCCGCACATGGACGGCAACACCCGCCTTTGCACGGCGACCGCGGGCCAGGCGCTCAAGGAAACGTTCGGCACCGACGGACAGCCGGGTTCCTACTCCGACATAGACCACGCCGATGCCATACTTCTATTCGGGCACAACCTCGCCGAGACGCAGGCGGTAACCTGGATGCGCGTCCTCGACAGGCTCGCCGGGCCGCACCCGCCAAATCTAGTCGTCGTAGACCCGCGCCCCACGCCCGTTGCCAGAGAGGCGACCGTCCACCTCCCCATAAAGAGCGGCACCAACGTCGCGCTCCTCAATGCGTTTCTGCACCAGATCCTGGAGAACGGACTCTACGATGAGGAGTACGTCGAGGCCCACACGATTGGTTTCGACGAACTAAGGCGCACCGTTGCAGGGTGCACCCCTGGGTGGGCTGCGGAGATCTGTGGCGTAGAGGAAGGCAGGATCAGGGAGGCCGCCCGCATCCTCGGAGAGTCGGAGCGGCTCCTCAGCACCGCGCTGCAGGGCGTCTACCAGTCCCACCAGGCGACGGCGGCGGCCTGCCAGATCAACAACATCCATTTGCTGCGGGGCATGATCGGCCGTCCCGGCTGCGGCGTCCTGCAGTTCAACGGCCAGCCCACGGCGCAGAACACCCGCGAGACGGGCGCCGACGGCGACCTCCCGGCCTTCAGGAACTGGGATAACAAAGAGCACGTTCAAGAACTTGCGGATCTGTGGAACGTGGAGCGGATGAAGATCCCGCACTGGGCGCCGCCCACGCACGCCATGCAGATCTTCCGCTACGCCGAGCAAGGCTCTATAAACCTCCTCTGGATAAGTTGCACGAACCCCGCCGTCTCCCTCCCCGAGCTTCAAAGGATAAGGGACATCCTGAAGAGGGAAGACCTCTTCCTCGTCGTGCAGGACATCTTCTTGACGGAGACGGCCCGGCTCGCCGACGTCGTCTTGCCGGCCGCGACCTGGGGCGAGAAGACCGGGACGTACACGAACACCGACCGCACGGTCCACCTCTCGGAGGCCGCCGTACGGCCCCCTGGGGAGGCGAAGCACGACCTCGACATCTTCCTGGAGTACGCGAGGCGCATGGATTTCCGCAACAGAGATGGAGGGCCGCTTATCGAGTGGGAGCATCCCGAGGAGGCCTTCGAGGCTTGGAAGGAGTGCAGCAGAGGGCGTCCCTGCGACTACACGGGCATCACCTATGAGAAGTTACGCGGTGGTTCTGGCATCCAGTGGCCTTGTAACGAGGAGCATCCAGATGGTACCGAGCGTCTCTACACCGACGGGGACTTCAACACCAGAACCGAAGAGTGTGAGACTTACGGGCAAGACCTGCTCACGGGCGCGTCCAACACCGAGTCCGAACACCGGGCGATGAAGCCAGACGGTCGGGCCTTCCTCAAGGCCGCGAACTACACGCCGCCACATGAAGAGCCGGGCGAAGAGTACCCTTTCCGCCTGAATACGGGGCGGACGATCTATCATTTCCACACCCGAACCAAGACCGCCAGAGCACCTCAACTCCAGAACGCAGCCCCTGAGATGTGGGTGGAGATCCATCCCTCCGATGCCGAAGGGCTCGGGGTAGGGGAGGGCGACGTAGTCCGCGTCGAGTCCCCGCGCGGAAGCCTCGAGGCGAAGGCCCGCATCAGCGGGATACGCGAGGGCGTTGTCTTCGCGCCGTTCCACTACGGCTACTTCGACGATTCGGACGGAGCCTCGCCGGCAGGTCGTCCCCGGGCGGCCAACGAGCTGACCATTACCGAGTGGGACCCTGTCTCCAAGCAGCCGCTCTTCAAGATGGCCGCCGTAAAGGTTACGAAGGTCGCGGACTCGGGCGGTGAGCCCGCCCCGGCCCCGACGACGACGGCCTCAGCACCCGTATCGGGCGGGTCGATCCCCGAGACCGTGGGCGGGGAGGAGGCAGAGGTGGTCGAGACCGTGGGAGGGGAGTAGGATCATGCACCTGGCCAACTACCTGGGGTACCTGCACAAGGCGGAGCTCCACCTCGCCGAGGCCTATCGCAAGGTGGGTGAGGGCCACGCGGAGGAGGCCGACGTCTATCACGCTTGCAATACTCTTGCCGAGCAGTGCGAGGTGCATGCCGGTAAGCTCGGACCGTTTGTGGAGCGCTACGGTGAAGCGGCGCCGGCGGAACCCGACCGCCTCTACCACGAGCTCTTCGACGAGACGAGATCCGGCGGTCTCGGACTTCTGCGTGACATGCAGGATCTCTACCTGATGGCGAACGCCTGCGACATAAGCTGGACCATCATCGGACAGGCGGCCCAGGGCTTGTCCGACCGCGATCTTCTGGAGGTCGTCGACTCCTGCGAGGGGCAGACGGCCACGCAGATAAAGTGGCTCAAGACCCGCATGAAGCAGGCTGCTCCGCAGGCCCTGCTGGTGGCGTCTTGACGGCGGAGGGCGAGCGCCACGGCCTTCACGAGCGGCTCGTCAACCGGGCCGCCGGGGTCTCGTGCTCCTGTGGTCGGCCAAGGGATGAGCCCGACGCGGGCAAACGCGCGAGCGACGTAGTGTTAGGGTTTGCGGGGCGCCGGCCTGCGTACGCGGCGCATGGCGGTTACGGTAGTTCGAGATCGAGGAGACGGACCCGCGATGGAAGAGTACTTGGTAACGGCGGTCGGGTACCTGCGGCTGATCGTCGAGGCGATAGGCGCTGCGGTGATAGGGTTCGGCGTTCTGGCTACGACCTACCGCTACGTCCTGACGCTGCTCGGCCTCAGTGATTACACCAACAACCAGGTGCGATTGTACCTCGGGCGCTACCTCGCCCTCGGGCTCGAGTTTCAGCTCGGCGCCGACATCCTGGGGACGGCGGTCGCCCCGACCCTCGACGACGTCATCCTGCTCGGCGCGATAGCAGCGATCCGTACGGTCCTCAACTTCTTCCTCTCGCAGGAGCTGGAGCGCGAGCGCCAGCAGGAGGCCGCCGCGCGGGAGACCTCCGAGCAGCGTCCGTTGCCCGGCTAGGGCGTCGGGGTGCACCTCTATTACGGCGCGGTCGACCTCCTCAGGTTGTTCGCGCTCTCGGTCGGGGGCTCGGTGATCTTCGCCGGGATCGTGCTCGGGGCCAGGGTCGCCCGCGGGGCTGGGGGAAGAGCCAGGGCCGCGCGCCAGATCGGGGAGCACGCCGCCCTCGGACTGGATTTCTTCGTCGGGGCCACGCTGCTGAACCTGGCCATCAACCCCACGGGGACGGTCCTGGCGACGACGGCCATAATCATCGTCGTGCGCAAGCTGCTCACCTTCTCGCTGGGCCTGCCGCAGAGGGAGGCAGGAGCCGCCTACGGGACCAGGAACGGTAACACGTAGGCCTGGATCGTAACCCAGATCGCCATCACGAGGGTGAGGGCGACGGACCATTTCAGGACCAGGCGCAGGAGGTCGCCCTCCTTGCCCTGCAATCCTGTGGCGCTCGTGCCGACGGCGAGGTTCTGTGGGCTGATCATCTTCCCCAGCACGCCGCCCGAGGAGTTGGCTCCGACCGTAAGGTTCGGGCTGACCCCGATCTGCTGGGCCGTGACCTTCTGCAAATTGGCGAACAGGGCGTTCGAAGAGGTATCGGATCCCGTAAGCGCCACCCCCAGCCACCCGATAAACGAGGCGAAGAACGGGAACAGCACGCCGGTCGCGGCGAACGCGAGGCCTAAGGTGTAGGTCACGCCCGAGTAGTTCAGGAGGTAGGCGAGCCCGAGGATCGAGGCTATCGTGAGGACGGCGGACCAGAGTTGTTTGAGCGTCCGGCCGTAGATCCTCAATGCCCGTCCGGGCCCGACCCTCAAGACAGCTAGGGCGATGACGTCGGCGATCAGGATGATCGTGCCCGCCGCCGAGAGCCAGTTGGTGGCGTAGGTGGCGGAGTAAGGGGCCGCCTCAGGTACGACCGGGGGTCGTTGTTCGACCTGCCCGTCGAGCCCGGGCCACGGCACGACGGGCAACCCTGTCGTCGGGTCCAACTCCGCCGAGGGGAAGTTTACGGCGGTCTGCACGCCGCTTACGGCGTCCTTGATCGGGGGCACCTGCACCAACAAAAACAACGCGACGATGATGATGAACGGCGACCACGCGTAGAGCGTGCGCCCGAGGGGTGGGGTCTCGTAGCTCTCGCGCTCTTCGGCCGAGGGCTCGTTCTCGAAGTGCCACTCGCTCGAAGGGCGCCAGAACGAGAGCAACCCGACCACTGCGACGACCGTGATCAGGGCCGCCAACAGGTCGGCGAGCTCGGGACCCAGGAGGTTGGAGACCACGAACTGTGTCCCCGCGAAGGCGATGCCGCTGACCGCGATCACCGGCCACACCTCCAGCATCCGCCGAAAGCCCGACATCACCGTGACGAGCATGGCGGGGATGATGAGCGCCAACAGCGGCGTCTGGCGTCCCACCATCTGAGAGAGCTCCAGAGTGTCTAGTCCGGCCACGCTGGCCCCGGTCAGGATGGGTATGCCGAACCCGCCGAACGCGACCGGAGCGGTGTTCGCAAGCAGCGCCAACGCCGCCGCGTAGAGGGCTTCGAAGCCGAGCCCGGCCATAAGGGAGGCCGTGATGGCGACCGGCGTCCCGAAGCCGGCCGTCGCCTCCAGGAGCGCCCCGAA
>DATMVF010000160.1:0-3880 GCA_035563475.1 Rubrobacter sp. | reverse complement strand
CCGGCGCGCCACAAGGCTCGTGGTGGCGCGCTGGTCGTAGCCTCTGTGGTGATTCTGCTGCTCCTCCTCGGCGGCGGAGGGGCGCTGGCCTCGGGGCTCGTCGGCCTACCGCAGGGTGCCAGCGTGGCTGACACCTTGAGCCGGATGAACCCTGTGGAGACGGAACCCCCGGCGCCACCACAAGGCGCGCAGGGGGACGGAACCGCAGGCGACACGATGGACGAGCCCTCGGGCCGGTCCGGTAGCCAGAACGTCGCCTCTGTGACGGAGGCAGCTTCCTCCCAGGCGAGGACGCCGCCCAGGCCGAAGAAGGTCCCCGTCCCGAACGTAACGGCCTACTACGACTACTACGCTGAGGATGTCCTCCTCAACAGAGGCTTCGATGTGAGGTTCGTCTACGATTACCAGGACGGTTTCGCACCGCGCGGCGTGACGTGGGCCACGGACCCGGCCGCGGGGACGCTGGCCCCGCGGGGCTCCACGGTAACCGTCTACGCAACGCCCAAGGACCTCCCGCTGCCCAGGCGGCTCCGCTAAAGCGCGTCTCGGAAGGCCAAGCCTTCCGAGACGCGCGCTTGTCAGCACGCTCAGGCTTTTAGCCTTCGCTTGTCAGCAGTTCAGCATTTCAGCTCTTTGTCCACTATCGTTTCGAGGGGCGCTGTAGAACCAACCCCGCTGGACGAGCCCGCGCTTTCAGCTCGTTCTCGTACCCGTAAGGTAAGCCTTGCGCCTGAGTGCGACGGTAAGGTAGAGGAGGAAGAGGGTGACGGGTAGCGAGCCTTCGTCGCCGGCGTCGAAGGCGGCCTCGTATTTTCGGTTCGTGAGGCCTCCGGAGATGCGTATCGTCGCCCTTTCTCCAGCGGGTCCGGCCTCGGCCGTGTTGCGCAGGAGGGACAGCCATCCTCTGTAGAGGCTCTCCAGGCATTCTATCTCGGGCGCATTCCAGGCTCCGAGCGATTTTGCCGTGAGAATCACAGCGTCGTCAGTAAGCATCCTGTAGCCTGAGGTGGCGGAGCGTTCGATCCTCGCCTCCAGGTCCCCGGCTCTGAGTTCGGCTCCCTCGGCCCCGTGAATCTGCAGGCGTCCGATCTCCTCGCCCTCCTTGCCGAGGATTGCGAACCCAGGGGCGAGGAGTCCGCGCGCGTGGGCTGTGAAGGAGCCTTCCAGGGTCTCCCCGAGCCTCCTCCAGGGCGTGGGGGCTTCGTGCATGGGGCCCATGATACCCTTCCATACGCCGGGAAAGCGGTGGAGTTTCCGGATGGAAGACGGTAAATTACGCGGGAGACGGAAGAGGACTAAATGGAGCTTAGAAACAAAGAGGAGCTTAGGAGCGAGATCCTTCAATCCTGGTTGCAGAGCGCGTGGGTCTATCCCTTCCAGGGGCCGGACGAGCGCACCTACCTGCGCCTGACGCCGGGAGGACGGCTCAAGATGCGTCGCAGGATCGGGGAGCTGGAGAGAGTCCTTGGCGTCGAGGGTACGGAGCTTGCCAGGCAGGAGCAGGCGGGTACCCTTCCCGCCGAGCGCGATAGGCTCGAGCTCGCGATGATGGTCCAGGCTTACGACACCGAGCGGCGCTTGATCCAGAGCCAGGGCGCCACCCTCGGAACCCCAGCGGTGACACTGGAGGAACAGGGAGAAGAGGCCCCACCGGACGCTACTCCTTGACCTGGTAGTCCGATCTCACGAACATCGGTAAATAGGTGGCGTACTCATCCTTGCCGTGTTAGGCTTTCCGGGCGGCGCTCGTTCGGGCCGGGACTGGGTGTCGCCAGCCAAGAGGGTGAGGGGGAACCTCTCCAGTAATCTGTCATTCGGGCGCATGAAAGGTCGCTCGTGGAGGGTGGATAGTTGAGTCTCAAGAACCGAAGAAAGCGGGACAGGCGCGGGAGAAACGAATATGAGAGCGCGTCTCACGGTCGTCTCTCGTCCAGCTTGAATCCTTTCGACTCGGGCAAGCACGGTAGACGGCGAAGGGGGCTTGCGGGACCCGTGATCGTTATCTGCGCCATAGTCGCCGTATTAGTGGCCGCGGACTTCTGGCTGAACTCGGGCAAGATACACCGCGGCGTGGAGGTCGGCAGCGTCTCTTTGGGCGGCAAGACGCCCGCCGAGGCGCGCCAGATCGTCAGGGACCAGGCCATGGGTCCTCTCAAGGAGTTCGACTTCGACGGCCCAGCGCACTTCACCCGCAGGGCCGGCGAGATGGGTGTTAGCTTCAACATAGATGAGACCGTGGACAAAGCCTACGCCGTCGGTAGAGAAGGGAACATCCTCGAGCGGCTCTCCGAGCGTCTGCGCGCCTCCTTCGGCGGGGCGACTATAGCCCCCGATATCGACTACCAGGCTGCGAAAGCGCGGGGCGAGGTGCGTGAGCTCGCCTCCCAGGTAAACCATCCCCCAACGGAGGCCAACGCAAAGATCTACGGCTCGGAGGTGGAGGTCACAGAGTCCCGCGACGGCTACGAGTTGGACCTCGCGGCCACCATGGCGAGCGTGGACAACGCCATCGACGACATGAGCGGGGAGACCCGCCTCAGGGGCGACGTGCTCGACCCCGGGGTCACGACGGCCGAGGCAGAGGTGGCGGCGAAGAAGGCCAGGGGAGCCCTCTCCGAGGAGTTAACGCTCAAGGCCGAGGGGAAGAGTTGGACGCTCTCACCGGTGGATCTGGGGTCGGTTCTCGAGGTCACCAAGCAGGACGGTAAGATCGATGTAAGCCTCAACCGCGACCTTCTGGACGGCCGGCTCACCAACGTCTACAACGACCTTACGGTCAAGCCCGTCGAGGCCAGCTACGACTTCGACGCTGACGGCGACATCTTCGTCAAGCCCAGCCACGAAGGGCGGAGCGTCGAAGGCGAGAAGCTGATCGACTCCATACAGGGTGGCCTCTTTGAAGGCAAGCGCGAGTACGAGGTGCCCGTTACGGTGGCCAAACCGCAATTCACCACGACCGAGCTCGAGGCCAAGAAGCCGACCGAACTGCAGGGCACCTACAGGACCAACTACACGGCGACCACGGACCAGGGCCAGACACGGGTGGAGAACCTCAAGATCGCCTCTGAGGCCGTAAGCGGTACGTTCGTGGCGCCGGGTCAGACGTTCTCGATGCTCGACCATGTCGCCAACCTCGACTACTACAACACGCACGTAATCGTGGACGGCGCGGAGACCGTGGACGAGGGAGGCGGTCTCTGCCAGGTAACCTCGACGCTCTACAATGCTGCCCTCTACGCAGGTATGGAGATAACGGAGCGCACCGCCCACTACTCGCAGTTGCCTTACATCAGGCCGGGCATGGACGCGACGGTCTGGTACGGTGGTCCTGGAACGGCGGACGACCTGGACATGAAGTTCAAGAACACCACTGACGGCTACGTGCTCTTGCAGGAGTACGTCTCGAACGACGGCTACATCTACGCCAACGTATACGGTGTACCCGACAAAGTCGAGGTGGAGATGTCCTCCGAGCCCATCTTCAAAGTCGAGGATGCCTCCAAGTGGGTAACGTACTATGAGAGAACGAGGAACGGCAAGGTCGTCTACAGCGATCAATGGGAGACCGCCTACGGCGCCCTGATAGACGACGAAGGCAAAAAGATCCCGACTCCCCAAGTGCCCGTGGCAGAGATAGACGGAACCTACCTCGGGCCCGCCTTTTAGGGCACTTCAGCAAGTCAGCACGCTCCAGCCTGCGGCTGTCGCTTGTCAGCACGGCGCTTCGCGCCTTGTCAGTTAGAGCACTTTTCACAATGATTGATCGGTCAGCCGGTAACCACAGTGTGAAAACCAGCCCAAAGCGTCTCTACGGCTTACAGCATCGAGCGCTTGGCCTATGGCTTCCACCAGAGCCTCCTGCGTACGAGCCTCGATGCTG
>DATMVF010000159.1:0-18985 GCA_035563475.1 Rubrobacter sp. | reverse complement strand
TCGGGGACCTCGAGTAGGGCCTCGTTCAGTTCAGAGAGCCTCTCGGCCGCGACGGCGGTCTCGGGGATCCCGACGAGCGGCGTGTACAGCTCGTCCGTGGCGAAGTCTTCTTCCTTGAGTTCGTCTGTGGCCTTCTTTTGGACCTCGGCCATGGCGGACATGATCTCCTCGAACATGGCCTCTGCCTCGCCCTCGTCCAGGATACCGCGGCGTTCGAGCTCTTGGGCCCAGATCTCACGCACCGTGGGGTGATCGCGGATGGTCTCGTACATAAGCGGCTGCGTATAGGCAGGCTCGTCGCCCTCGTTGTGCCCGAAACGGCGGTAGCCGACGAGGTCGATCATAAAGTCCTTGTTGAACTTCTCGCGGTAGGCGTGGGCCATCCTCGCCACCGCCATGCACGCCTCGGGATCGTCGGCGTTGACGTGGACCACGGGGATCTCGAACCCTTTGGCCAGGTCGCTCGCGTAGGTAGTCGAGCGGGCATCCTGACGCTCCGTGGTGAACCCGAGCTGGTTGTTGGTGATGATGTGGATCGTGCCGCCGGTCCTGTAGCCCGGCAGCCGGCTCAGGTTCAGGGTCTCGGCGGAGACCCCCTCGCCTGGAAACGCCGCATCCCCGTGCAGCAGGATGGGCAGTGACGCGTCTACATCCTGCTGCGGCGGGCCTGCCTCGTCCAGTTCTTCCTGGGAGGCGCGGGCCATACCCTCCACCACAGGGTTTACGTGCTCGAGGTGGCTAGGGTTCGGGGCGAGGTGGATAAAGACCTCCTCGTCGGCCTCCTCGTCAGCGAGCTGGAAACCCCTGATGCCGAGATGGTACTTGACGTCCCCTACCCAGGCGGCGCCGGGGCTGCTCGCCGCCGAGGACTGCTCGCCCTTCTCGGGCTGCTGGAACTCGCCGAATATCTTGGAGTAAGGCTTGTCCATCACGTGCGCCAGGACGTTGAGCCTCCCCCTGTGCGCCATGCCGAGGGTGACCACGGGCGTGCCGACGTCGGCGGCGGAACGGATTATCCTGTTGAGCATCGGAACGACCATGTCGTTCCCTTCGACGGAGAACCGCTTCTGGCCGAGGAACGTCTTGTGGAGGAATTTCTCGAAGGCGTCTACCCTCGTAAGCCTCTCGAGGAGACGCATCGCATTCTCTCCATCCATCCGCTTTTCGAAGCGGCCGGACTCGACGGACTCGCGCAGCCAGAACCTCTCCTCGGGGTCGTGGACGTGCCCGAAGTCGTACCCCGTGGTGTCGCAGTAGATCCTGCGCAACTCCTCGGCGGCCTCCCCCGCGTTGGATGTACGCTCGGCGATGGGTCCGCCGATGATGAGGGAGGGCAGGGTCTCCAGGTCCTCGTTCGTTATCCTGTAGAAGGTCGGATCCAGTGTCGGGTCGCCAGGCGGCTCGCTCCCGAGAGGGTCGAGCCTCGCAGCCCGATGCCCGAAGTCCCTTATGTGCCTTACGTGCTTCGAAGCCCCTACGGCTTTCTCCACGTCGACCTCAGGGGCGACCTGCTGCCCGTTGGCGCCGGGCGTCCCTACCCGCGGCGGGCTCCAGGATTCGAAGAACTCCCGCATCTGTCCGTCGACGGAATCGGGGTCCTCCCTGTAGTTCTCGTAGAGTTCCAACACGTAGCCGAGGTTCGGCCCGAAAAACTGGTTCTCTGTCTCTCTCTCCAACCGGATCACACCCTCACGTGACAATACCCTCTTTGGCCCGAGCGCCGCGCGAGGAGGCCCGATACCTATCGCGGGCACCCCGCAAAAACGCTCCTGCAAAGCGATCAACAAACATCTCGATCTTTCTTATGATACCCCACATCCCCGGTGCCGTACCCACCCCGTCAGCACTTCAGCACGCTACGCCCGGCTTCGCCAGGCTTCGCTTGTCAGCACGCCGCCAGGCTGCGCCAGGCGGCTCTCAGCATGTCAGCTTCTAAAGTTTTAGCTGAAATGCTGACTGGCTGACAAGCCGTCGAAGACGGCGTGCTGAAGTGCTTCTATACTGGCATAGCCTAAACGCGAAGGGAGGCCTCGTGGAAGACAGGATAGACTATTTCGAGCGGATGCTCGCCGACAACCCTGACAACCCGACAGGGTTGCTTGCCCTGGCCAACGAGTACGAGAAGGCCGGGCGCGACGAAGACGAGGCGGCGGTGCTGGAACGTTACCTTGCCGTCCACGTCGACGATGAGGGGAACGCTTACGCGCGTCTCGGCAGCGTGCTCTCCAAATTGGGGCGCAAGGATGAAGCCCGCGCCGCCTACGAGAAGGGGATCGCCCAGTCCGAAAAACACGGCCACAGCGGAATGGCAGACGATCTCAGGCTCGCACTTATTCAATTGGGCGAATAGAACCTACCTCTGTAGAGTGTCGCCCGCGAGGTCGATTTTCTGCGCCGTAACAGAATCGGTACACGGACGTTACCCTCTCTTAACGTAACTGGTCCGATAATGCGGGCAGGCTCCCCGGCGAAGTAGAGGATCCCCCTCCGCTTGCACAACACGTCGGGGAGCGATCTTTCGTCTGGTCATGGGTAGGTAGACTTCCGGAAGATGCACGGATATTCTCCCGGCGTGCAATAGCCCAACAGTTGAATCTCCGGGGAGGAGACGATGGACTCAGGGACATTTCCGACGGCAGGGTCCTGGCCGTGAGCAGGGACCTGGAGAAAACCGTCGAGAATATCGGCCGGTACTCGAAGAAGGACGCCGAGACCTGGCGCGCGCTGGTCGAGTGCTACAGAGCGGCGAAGCTCGATGCGCCCCGTACCCGAGATGGGAGACTACCGTTCCCCCGTAGAGAACGTCTACCTGTGCGGCTCGGGGAGCCACCGTGGACCGGGCGTCTCGATGGCCCCGGGGAGGAACGCAGCAGAGACGATCCTCTCCGATCTCGGCCTCGACTTCGGGGCTGTGGTCGCCACCGGGGCAACCAGGTCGTAGTATAAGCCACTATGAAGCACCCGAGACGTTTCGAGACCCGCGCCGTGCACTCCGGAGAGCACAGGGCCGGTGCAAAGGAAGGCAGGGATGGGATCTTCTACCCGATCTCGACGCCTATCTACGCTTCGACCACGTTCTCGCACCCGAACATCGAGACCACGGACCGCGTGCTAGGCGGAGATGAACGGGGCTACAGCTACGCCCGCTACGACAACCCCACCGTCCGTGCCTTCGAGGAGGCGCTCGTATCGTTGGAGGCGCCCGAGGCAGAAGGGGATGTAAGGGCTTTCGCCTTCGCCTCGGGGATGGCGGCGACCCACGCCGCGCTCGCGGCCGCGGAGCTGACCGGCGGGGGCACGGTCCTTGCGGCCGACCAGCTCTACGGCTCGACGGTGACGCTGCTCGTCCAGATCTTCGGCGCGAGCGGCGTCGAGACCCGCTTCGTCGACGCGTATGACCTGGGAGCGGTGGAGAAGAAAGTGGGAGAGCTGAAGCCTCGCGCTGTTGTCGTCGAGTCCATCTCCAACCCGCTGTTACGCGTCGCCGACGTACCGGAGATCGCGAAGATAACCCGCGCCGCTGGGGCAGCCCTGATCGTGGACAACACGTTCGGCACACCGTATCTCCAGCGGCCCCTGGAGCTCGGCGCGGACATAGTCGTCCACAGCGCGACCAAGTACCTCTCGGGCCACGGGGACCTCACGGCCGGCGCGGTGGTCGCCGGTCCGCCTTACGCGGCGGCGGTAGAGCAACTACGCAAGCTTGTCGGTGGCGTGCTCGGTCCTTTCGAGGCCTGGCTAGCGCACCGCGGCCTCAAGACGCTGCCCCTGCGCATGGGCCGCCAGTGCGAGAACGCGCGCCAGATCGCGTCAAGCCTCGCCGCACATCCGAAGGTGGCGAAGGTCAACCATCCTTCGCTCGGGGCTCATCCGGACCATGAGACCGCAGGGCGCGTACTCTCGGACACGGGCGGCCTCGTCTCCTTCGAGCTTGCGGCCGAGGGACGTGAGGCGGCTTTCGCCTACCTCAACGCGCTCGAGCTCTGCGTCAAGGCTCCTTCTCTAGGAGACATCTACACCCTCGCCATCCATCCCGCCACCTCCTCCCACCGCGAGCTCTCGCCCTCGCGGCGTCAGAGGCTCGGGGTCAGGGAGAACCTCGTGCGGCTCTCGGTAGGTATCGAGCACGCCGGGGATGTGATCTTCGACCTCGAACAGGCCTTCGAGAGAGTCTAGAGAGCAGCACGCATCGCGAGCCGCCTCGAAGAGATACCGTAAGTGGTTCGCCTGTGCCCGCCCACGCCACTACAGCGACACCTGCTGGCGGACACTCAGGGCCTGGTGCTCAAAGGCAGGATACTCTACTCTTTGATCATCGATTCATGCGGCCGGGGACTGACCACCGTATCCGTGTGCCGGTGCACGACCTTCCAGATGTCATCCATCCTCGAGACGGAAGATTATCGTGACCCTCAAGGGGAAATCCACCATCTCGTCCCTCTCGCCGATCTTGCTTCTGTGACGCTCCACCCACACGACGTAGGCGAGCTCCGGGGTGACGACCCTGGTCACGGTCTCGAAGGCGTCGATCTCGCCTTCCCTGAATCCAGACGCGGAGCGCTCCATCCTCAGGGCGACCTCGTCCCACCCGCGAGCGGGCGGGTCGATAGCGGTGTTGATGGTCACGTCCTCCCGACGGGAATACATCCCCTTCATGGGTTCGGGGTTTCCCTTGCCGAACTCGCGCATGGCTTGCTGGCAACGTTCGATCACTCCGTCGAGGTCCTCTACGGTAGCCATCTCGGAATCACCCCCATCGTTCTGGCGCCCTCTCCCTAAGCGCATCTTGCAGGCATCGTACTCTATTCACCGTAGCGTGTGCAACGCTGTTCCTCCGAGGTTCGCCAAGAGTCCCCAAGGATACTCAACGTTGCGTATTCACCACCCCTGGTGTCCTATGACGCTTTCGTTGCTAGAGGCGGAGGAGGAAGAGGGCATCTAGTCTTGCCCCTCGCCAGTAGAATAATCCTCAGGAGCGTTCTCCTTGCTCGACGCTGCATCCTGTGTCGTCATTTGGCGTGCCACGGATGAACGGCGGTCTGCCCAACGCCTGAGGAGGCGTTCTGAGTAAGTGCTCGACCCAGGATCATAGTGCGAACGCGCCCGCGTCAGGTAAGGGGTGCTAACTCGACGCAGGAAGGAGACCAGACCCTCTTCGACTATCGTCGGCAGCGCGTTGCGATAGTAGTCGAAGATGTGAGCATCTCCCAGCCTTACGCCCGCGTGCACCGCGCCGAGCGCGACCATGGAAGAAATCTCCAGTACCGACCGATCCTCTTGCCGTGCGGCCAACTGTAGGTCGGAGAAGATCTTCTCTAGACCCTCGGCGTCGGGCAAATCCGCTACCTGCAGCCGTAGTTGTTGCCACGAGGTGCGCACGCTGGAGATATTCAACGGGGGCACGTCAACGGTATCGGCCAGCACACCGGAGGTGCCCTCTAGTGTAGTCAACAGCTCCTCGAATGATGCCACATCCGCGTCCGGCGCGAGTACTCCCGCATCCCGTAACTCCGTGACCAGCGTTCGCAGGTATACCTTCGTACCCCCGACCAGGTCGGAAGCCCCCGCCAGGAGCCAGACCGGTGACCAACCGACCGCCAGAAAGCTGCTGAGTTCGATCACATTGCCCGCCGACTTGCGTACCAGCAGCTCTCGCACAGGCATCTCTTCGGTAGGGTAGACGCCTTCCACGCCGCCAACCAGCTCGATCATGATGCGCAGCAACCGTCCGACTACCGCCTGGTAGAGCCTGGATCGGCGAACAGCGAGCGGTAGTAACACCTCACCCGTCTCGTATACCAACCCGCCTGTCAGTGCGGCTCCCGCCCGCGCGGTTCGTTCGGGCAGGGAGGCCAGATACCTTTGTGAAAGGTAGCGTTTGTATCCCGTTCTATCGTCAGTCATGCTCACCACCGCCGGCTTTTTGGCGCATCGTCGGGTGCTCAATCATCCAGGGTTCCACGTACTCCGGCGAATAGGGGAAAGAGGAAGGGCCGAGGGTGACAGAGCCCCGGCCCCAGAGACCTTGGGAACAGTTACCAGCTACCACCCTTTGACCCCAGGGACGGGTCCCTCACGGGCGTCTCGTACGTGCTCTTTACCTCGCACTTCTCCTCGGCGTATTGCCGGCAAACTGTTCGGGCCTGGTATTTGGCGCTGTCCTTCGTGTGACCCCAGCCCGAGCCCCAGGCCAGGTCACGATAGGGCTTTTCAACGGTACGCTCGAAGGCGATCGCTATCCAACCGTTACGCACCCAGACGGCGCCCTGGCAGTCCTCAGCGTATTTGCGCCTGTGCGATGCGACCTTACGACACTCCTCGATCGCGGCGCTCTTGGCTTGCTTCAGCGTGGCGCCGTAACCGTCGATGCCCCTTACCAACGACGGGACGGCGGCTATCGCTCCGTGACGCTTACTCACCCCCTGTGCGCTTACGGTGCTCATCGTAAGCGCGATGAGAAGCGTCGCTATCACGGCGGAGGCTGTCAGTACGTACAGGCGTCTCATGGTTCTCCCTCGCTTCAAGGGTGTCCCTTATGTAGAGACACCATCGTAGCACCAACTCCGAACTACGGTGAATAGGGACCGGCGGTGTTGGCAAGCGACCTGTAAAAGGTTACTGTCGCTAGTGGGATGTCGTGCCGGGCTTATTCACTTGAGTGAGTGGAAGGCTGGGTACGTAACCCACCAGGGCGCGTGCTGCGCGATGTTGCAAGTTGGCTTCCGAATTTCTTAGAACAGCCTACATCAGAAGTGCGCAGAAACAGGCCCCGGATCGGCGACGCGCGAGCCATTCCACTGGAAAGAGATGCCGCAAACTGAGAGAGTATGTCGAGGGCAAGGGACGACGAGGAGGTTCGGGGCATGCCGAAGACGCATTACTTTCCAGAAGATTGGGTCCACTACGTCTGGGACAACGAGCAGGAGCCGGTGCTCACGGTCGAGCCTGGAGACACGGTCGTCTACCACACCCGCGAGGTCTCGGACGGGCAGATAGGGCCGGACTCCACCGTGGACGCCCTTTCGAGCCTCGACTGGGACAGCCTCTACCCGCTCGCCGGCCCCGTCGCGATGGCGGATGCCGAACCGGGCGACATGCTGGCGGTCGAGGTACTGGATATGCATACCGCAGGCTGGGGCTGGACCGCCGTCTTACCGGGTTTCGGGCTGTTGCCCGAGGACTTCCCCGACGCCTACCTGAAGATCTTCGATCTCACCAACGGCGATTACACGCTGTTCAAGGACGACATCGCCATCCCCATAGAACCTTTCTTCGGGACGATGGGTGTTAGCCCATCAGGCCCCGAGAAGCCAGTCATCATGCCGCCTGGACCGTTCGGCGGCAATATGGATACGCGCCACATCACGAAGGGCACCGTACTGTACCTGCCCGTGCAGCATTCAGGCGCGCTCTTCTCCTGTGGCGATGCCCACGCGGCCCAGGGCGACGGCGAGGTCTGCGTCACAGGTATCGAGTGTCCAATGTACGCCGCGTTGCGCTTCGACCTGATCAAGGGCAGGAGCATACCGGCACCCCAATTCCAGACTCCGGGACCGCTAACGCCGTCGGTCGACGAGGCAGGCTGGTACGCGACGATGGGCGTGAACGAGGATCTGATGCAGGCCGCGAAGGACTCTCTAAGGGCGATGGTCGAGCACATAAGCGCGACCTACGGGCTCGAGCCCGTCGAGGCCTACGTGCTGGCGAGCCTGGTGGTCGACCTGAAGATCTCCGAGATCGTAGACCAGCCGAACTGGATCGTTTCCTCGTATTTGCCCCTGGCTATCTTCGGGTAGCGTTCGTTACAGGAAGATCTTAGCGGTGGCTTACGGGCCGCGGGACTTACCAGGAGGATGCTTTTCGAAGTAGCGACTCTCCAAAACCAGGTGTGCATCTCGGTCTCGTAACGCCAGCCGTAACGTTTGAGAGACGGTCGTCCTGTATAGTGGAATCGTGACGGAAGGAACAAAGGAGCAGGAGTCGGCGGGATGAGCGCCCGCGCCGCCGCACGGCTGGCGTGGTCGTTGGCCGCGCTCTCGGTGGCCATGTTCGTCGCCAGCGGCGTGCTCTACGTCCTCGCCGAGGCCGCGCAGGCCACTGGGGACTGGGTCACTGTCGGCCCCGTTAGCGAGACGGTGACCTTCCTGGCCTTCCTGGCCTTCCCAATCGTAGGCGCCCTTGTCGCCTCCAGGCGTCCCGAGAACCCCATAGGTTGGATCTGCCTGGCGAACGGCCTTTTGTGGATGCTGCTCTCGGTCAGCGACGGCTACAGCGTATACGGCGTTGCCAGACCAGGCTCGGTCCCCTTTCCTGTGGCGGTCGGCACGCTAAGCAACCAGTGGCTGTGGGTGCCCACCTTGGGACTAGGGCCTGTCTGGTGAACCGTTTTAGCTCCCGTGGACTCCTTGGCTGGAGAGGCTGGACCAAGGAAGGCGATCGGCCTATAGCCGTACCCGAGCTCCCTTGTTGCGCATAGCGTTACAATTGCTTCGCGTGGGACGTTATGTGCATGGAGCGGCGCAACTACCGGGCGGTTGACTCGAGGAGGGCACGTGGATGAGGCGTTAGATCCCTTTCGGATAACCGACAAACTAGAGGATGTACTCCTCGATGTCATGGTCTCACGGCTCGAGGTTCGAGGAAACCACCCTTTCTTCCAGAAGGTGTTGCGAGAGTACCTGGAAGCGATGGGCATCGATGCGGCAACCACTGTGCTCGATATGGGCTGCGGAACGGGAGTGGCGGCGCGTACGATTGCTCGTCGAAAGAATTTCTCGGGCATGGTTACGGGGATAGATCTCAGCCCCTATCTGGTGAACGCTGCAGAGCGACTGGCGGACGAAGAAGGGTTGGGCGACCGAGTCGAGTTCCGCTCCGGGGATACACGAGATCTCGATATCCCCGATGGCAATTTCGATGCCGTGGTAGCGCACACGCTCGTCAGCCACGTGGGAGAGGTGCTAGGAGTGCTCGAGGAAGCAGGCAGAGTCCTCAAGCCCGGCGGACTGATCGCCATCTTTGATGGGGATTACGCATCGATGACGTTTGCCCTGGAAGATCCGGTAGAGAGCAAGAGGTATGATGAGGCCCTGATCGATGCGCTCGTGACGAACCCTAGGGTCATGCGGCAAATGCCACGCCTTATTCGGGGAGCCGGACTGGAGATGCTCAGCACGTTCCCCTACGTAATGGCGGAGATTGGAGAGGGCGACTTCTGGCTTTCCGCTGTTGATGCGTACGAGAAACTCGCACCCAAGTCGGGAGCGATTAGCGAGGCAGAGGCTGCCGATTGGGCCCGTGCGCTGCGCAGCGCGTCCGACGAGAACGTATTCTTCGGTGCGAGCGGTTACTATACCTATATTGCGAGGCGCCCCGGGTAGCATCTCCGAGTGCTAGATCGCACCCGATGATTCACGAAGGCAGCCACACCATCAGCGAGGCGATTACCACCATCGTTCGGTAGTTGACCGCCAGCTTCTCGTAGCGCGTCGCTACGCTGCGCCACTGCTTGAGACGGCCCACACACCTCTCGACCACGTTGCGCCTGCGGTAAGCCTCTCGGTCGAAGCCCGGACGCCGACCGGGACGTCCGGTGCGACGCTCGCGTTGGTCTTTGCGCTCGGGGATAGTGTGGGAAATGCCCCGCCTGCGTAGCAACCTACGACAACTCTCGAAGCTGTAGCCCCGGTCGGCGATCAGGTGAGCGGGACGCTTGCGCGGTCGGCCCGGTAAGCCCTCAGAACGCGGCACGCGTACCTCGTCGAGGAGTGGCTCGAGCTGCGTACTTCCATGACGCTCCCCAGTGGTGACGACCACGGATAGCGGACGACCCTTCCCGTCGCAAGCGAGTTGCACCTTGGTGGAGAACCCGCCTCTCGAGCGTCCCAAAGCCTCACCTTCGGGGCTCCTGGGCCCCCTTTTACGTCCTCGTTCTTGGCGGGCTCGCGTCTGGCGCCAGCGGCATGCTGATGGGCCCGGACGACCGTGTCGTCTACGCTCACCTCCCACCGCACGTCGCCGACCGCGTCGCTCTTGGTCTGAGCGTGCGTCAGGAGGCGATTCCAGGTACCGTCGCGCCTCCAGCGGTTGAAGCGGTCGAAGCAGGTCTGCCAGGGACCGTACTTTTCTGGCAGGTCGCGCCAGGGCGATCCGGTCCTGAGCTTCCAGAGGATGCCGTTGATGACGGTGCGATGGTCGCGCCACTGACCGCCTCTCTTGCCGCCCTCTCGGGGCAGGAGCAGCTCTATCTGCTCCCAAGCCCGGTCGGTGATCTCCCCGCGCCTGACCATGGTAGTCCCTCCCGTGGTCGCTTGTCCTATCCGAGCAGGGATACCACGGGGCTCGCCATTCGTCAGACACGCTCTACTCGGGATCTACCTCATCTTGCTGTTCCCGGACGGGAAGCTCCCCTCCAAGAGATGGCGTCCGCTGGCCTGGTTCTCGGTAGTGGTGATCGTGTTGCTCAGCGTCGCCGGGGGGTTCGCCCCCGGGCCTTTAGAGAACCAGGGAGGGGTACGCAACCCGTTCGGGCTCGAGGCGCTCCCCTGGCTGCAGGATGCGTTCTATCTCATTCTCCCGCTGCTGCTCCTGTGCATCTTCGCTTCGGCGGTGAGCATGGTGTTGCGTTACCGGCGTTCGAGGGGCGAAGTGCGTCAGCAGATCAAATGGGTTGCCTTCGTCGCCTCATTCTCGGGCCTGTTGTACCTGATCCCCATGATCCTCGCATCGATCGTCCAATTGAGGAGCGATGATCGCCTACCGCAGCTTCCTTGGTGGGCCGAGGTCTTCTTCGCTGTGGCTGTGCTTGGCTTCGCGGGAGTGCCCGTGGCCATAGGCTTCGCCGTCCTCAAGTACCGACTCTACGACATAGACGTCGTCATAAACCGCACGTTAGTCTACGGTTCACTCACGGCCATGCTGGTCGCACTCTACTTCGGAAGCGTGGCGACGACCCAGACGATCCTCCGTGCTCTCACGGGCCAGACCGAGCAACCGCAACTGGCCGTGGTCATCTCGACCCTAGTGATCGCCGCGCTGTTCAACCCGCTTAGGCGCCGCATCCAATCCTTTATCGACCGTCGTTTCTACAGGCGCAAGTACGACGCGAGAAAGACCCTTGAAGCGTTCTCCGCCAGGCTTCGCGACGAGACGAACCTCGAGATGCTGAACAACGAACTTACAGGAGTAATAAGGGAGACGATGCAGCCTGGCCACGTTTCGCTATGGTTGCACCCCGACAGGCCTCCCAAGCAAGGGCAAGCCGAACGGTAGCGCTCTATCCGGCGGGGTGCCCGCCCGCAGACCGTCGCGCATAGCCTGTACGAAGGTCCAGGCCGAAAACCGTTCCTGCGCACGATGCATCAGGTCCCTTCCCGCACTATAAAGTCGTGTGAGGCAGGCTCATAGAAGGAGGGAACTGATGGACCACGCACCGCCAACGCGGGTAGAGCGTGAGGTTGCGAGCTGGCCGGGGGTCAGTTCCGGCGACACCGGCAGGGGTGGGCTTCAGCTCAGTTACGGCAAGGTGGAGCTGGGGCATCTGCACGGATCGAGCTTCGCCGACCTGCCCTTTCCCAAGAAGATACGTGACGAGCTGATCGCGGAAGGACGAGCCTCGGTGCACCCGCCGCTGCCCGACTCGGGTTGGGTACGCCGGAGGATGGACGGTCCCGGCGACGCGGAAGCCGTGATCGAGCTCTTCCGCATGAACTACGAACGCGCACGGACCCGCGCCGAACGTCGCGCGCCCTCAGAGTCTAAAGAGAGATGATCCTCTAGGGGTAGTACCCAAGAAGAACACAACGCCCATCGCCGATCACCCTGAAAGGAACGAGCAATGGAAACCATCATACCCGGGCTTCACGCTTCTGTGCCCGAGCCTTTGGGGTTCGGCCCTTCGCTGGAGATCCGCGCTTTCCTGCTACAGCGCGAGAGGGGCAACCTGCTCATCTACAGGGCCGCCACCCTCGAGCAGGACGTAGAGGCCGTAGCCGGCCTCGGTGGTGTCTCACGCCAGTACCTGAACCACTATCACGAGGCCTCGCCCGCCTGCGATTGGGTTGCGAGCACCTTCCACGCGCCGCTTTACGTCCACGAGGCGGATGCGCGGGCGGCCTCCGAAGTCTGCAACGTGGATGAGACCTTCTCCGAGCGCCACAAGCTCGATGAGGACTTGGAGATCATTCCCATTCCGGGACATACGAGCGGGGCAACGGCTTTCCTGTGGGACACGGGGCAGCATCGCGCCCTGTTCACCGGCGACACGGTCTTCTTTATCCGGGGCAGGTGGAGGGCGGCGGTACTCGATGGGGTCAGCGACCGGGGGCGCTACATAGAGAGCCTGGAGCTGATCCGCACCCTCGATTTCGACATCGTCGTGCCGGGGATCGCACCAGCGGGCGAACCTTACTACGAGCTCGTAGAGAAGCCGGAAGCCGAACATCGCATAGACGAGATCCTCGAGCGGCTACGACGCGGCGAGAGCGGCTGAGCGGCCGGATCATGAAGCTCCTCCGACCGATAGTCTTCTCCGCCTACGCTGAATCTTCCGATCCGGCGTCTACCGGGAGGACGGTGAAGCTCTCGACCACGGCTTTGTGCGCCGGGCCCGCACGGTCCGCCTGGGCGTATAATCCTCGGGCGCCGACGATCAACGCCAATGAACCCTAGCTGCGTCCGAGCGTCTTCTCGCGCACGACGTCAGGACTCCACCGGGGACGGGGCTCACCCGGTCCCTCACCCTTCTCCATGCAGTGGAACTTGCGGCTTACACCCTCCGCAGCAACCGGCGAACACCTTTACGGATCAACTGAGCTCGAGACTCACCCGTCACGCTCGCCAGTAGACGGAGTCCTTCGACTTCTTCATTCAAGTACACAGTCGTCTTTCGCATACCTTATGTAACCATACCTTGTTCAGGCAGCACTTGTCAGGCGCCGAGCTGGCGCGAGAGCTCTTCGGGGTCGGTGGTCGGGGTCTGGCAGGCGTAGTGGACGCAGACGTAAGCCGTGGCTTTGTCTTCGCGGGCGGGGCGTTGGGCGAGGAGGGGGATCAGGCCTCCTGCCTCGTCGTTATCGGGGCCGCGGCCCGCGACGACCTTGTTGGGCAGATAGCCAGAGTAGACCGCCTCCAACAGGTCTCTCGTATCCGTTGCTTCCGGGTCTCCGATTATGGCTACCTCGCGGGTCTCCGAGGTGGACAGGTCGAGGGCACAGAGGAGACGACCGAATCCGCCAGGGACCTTCTCCATACCGCCGGCGAGCTCTTCTAGGACGTCCTCGGCGCGCTGGCGGTAGTCGCCCCTGTCGAGGAAGAGGGCCAGCTTGAGTAGGACCTCGGTGGCGACGGAGGTTCCTGAGGGTGAGGCGTTGTCGTAGACGTCGCGCGGGCGGGTGACGAGCTCCTCGTGGTCGGCCGGGGTGTCGTAGAAGACACGCTTCCCTTCGTCCCAGAATAGTTCTGAGACGGTGTCGAGGAGGGCGTCGGCCTCGATGAGCCAGCGCGTCTCGAAGGTGGCCTCGTAGAGGGCGACGAGCCCGTCAGCGACCATCGCGTAGTCCTCCAGGTAGCCGTTGAACCTCGCCCGACCACCCTTGTAAGAGCGGTGGATGCGGCCGTCTTCCTTGAGCTTCTCCACGATAAAGGTTGCGTTCTTCAGAGCGGCTTCGCGGTAGTCCTCGCGACCCGTGACGCGGGCGGCGAGGGCGAAGGAGCGGAGCATGAGGCCGTTCCAGGCGGCCAGGATCTTCTCGTCGCGCCCCGGCCTGATACGCTCCTCACGCACGGCGGATAGCTTTGTCCGGATCGCAGCTATGCGGGCCCACAGCTCCTCCGTGGAGAGCCCGAACTCATCGGCGATAGCCTCGGGGGGACGGGCGACGTGAAGGATATTCTTGCCCTCGAAGTTGCCCCGCTCGGTGACGTCCCAGTAGCGTGCCGCGAGGCTCGCTTCGTCGGGGTCGAGTGCGGCCGCGAGTTCATCGGGCGTCCAAACGTAGAACTTGCCCTCCTCGCCCTCGGAGTCGGCGTCCTCGGCGGAGTAGAAACCCCCCTCCTCGCTCGTCATGTCGCGCAGGACGTAGTCGAGCGTCTCCTCGGCGATGCGGCGGTAGAAAGCGTCTCCTGTGGCCTGGTACGTCTCGAGGTAGAGCCTGGAGAGGAGGGCGTTGTCGTAGAGCATTTTTTCGAAGTGCGGGACGAGCCAGTAAGCGTCCACGGAGTAGCGGGAGAAGCCCCCGCCGAGCTGGTCGTAGATGCCACCGTTCGCCATCTGCCGGCACGTGAGCTCCACGCCGTCGAGCGCGGACCTCTCTCCCGTGCGGTGGTAGTGGCGGAGCAGGACCTCCAGGTTCATCGCCTGGGGGAACTTGGGGGCGCCGCCGAAGCCGCCAAAGCGCCTGTCGAGCTGGGAGAGGAGGGCGCTTGCCGCGCGGTCGAGCAGCTCGGTTCCCGCAGACTCTGCCTCGGGCATGACGGCGGCCGTCGAGGCCTGGAGGTAGTCGCGTACGGCCCGGGCGTTTTGCAGGACCTCTTCACGCCGGTTTTCGTAGGCGTCGACGACGCTGAGGAGGACCTGCTGGAAGGAGGGCATGCCGCGCGAGGGGATGGGCGGGAAGTACGTGCCGCCGTAGAATGGGGCGCCGTCGGGGGTGAGGAAGACGGTCATCGGCCAACCGCCGTGCCGGGTGAGGGCCTGGACGGCGGCCATGTAGATGGAGTCTATATCGGGTCTTTCCTCGCGGTCTACTTTTACGTTCACGAAGTGCTCGTTCATCATGCGCGCGGTCTCATCGTCTTCGAAGGACTCGCGCTCCATGACGTGGCACCAGTGGCACGCGCTGTAGCCGACCGAGAGCAGGACAGGTTTGTCTTCCTCCCGCGCCCTCTTCAATGCCTCCTCGCCCCATGGGTACCAGTCCACGGGGTTGTCCTTGTGCTGGAGCAGATACGGGCTCGTCTCACTCGCCAGCCTGTTGGCCACAGCCTCTCACCTCCCGAAAAGGGGTCTAGCCGCTTACTCTAACGTATCACGGATCGGAGGTTCGGTATCCTGCGCCTCCCTCGGGTCCGTAGCCCCGGCCGTTGGTGGCGTCCGCGCGCCGGGTATGAAACGAGGGCTCGGACACGGCGTTGTTTTTTCCCGTGTGGGCAATGTTTAGCCCGTCAAGATGCGGGTAGACAGAATACGGATAGGGAAACGTGAGCAAGGAGGCAGTGGCCATGTGCTACTCCTACCGGGATCGCCGGATGGAAGAAGAGGCCCACAGAAAGCAGTGGGAGAAAGAAGGACGCAGGCGCCGGGAACAGCAGGAGAAGGAGCGCCAGGCGAAGAAAGATCGCGAGTTGGTAAAGGCCTAGGAAAGGACCTCCAAAAACTCCATGATCACGGGCCCCGGACCGCGGTCCGGGGCCTCTATCGTAAGGTCCCAGGGAAGGAGATCAGTGATGGACGTTCAGAAGCTCGTAGAGACGGCCCGCGAACTAGTAGCTCCGGGGAAAGGCATACTCGCCGCCGACGAGAGCTTCGGCACCATAGGCAAGCGGTTCGAGGCAGTCGGCATAGAGTCGAGCGAGGAGAGCCGTCGGGCCTACCGGGAGATGCTCTTCACCACGGAGGGCATCGGGGAGTTTCTCTCCGGTGTGATCCTCTTCGACGAGACCATCCGCCAGGAGACCTCGGACGGCACCCCCATGCCCCAAGCGCTCGAGGACGCCGGCGTCATCCCTGGTATCAAGGTGGATAAGAGCACCGTCGATTTGCCCCTCTCGGAAGGCGAGAAGTTCACCCAGGGTCTCGACGGACTTGGCGAGAGGCTCCCCGAATACACCGAGCTCGGGGCGCGCTTCACCAAGTGGCGGGCAGTCATAACCATAGGGGATGGCATCCCCACCGAGAGCTGCATAGGGGCCAACGCTGAGGCGCTCGCCCTGTATGCGGCGTTCGCCCAGGAGCACGGCCTCGTCCCCATAGTCGAGCCTGAGGTCCTTATCGACGGAGATCACTCCATCGAGCAGTGCTACGACGCCACAGAGTGGATGCTCCATAGGACCTTCGGGGAGCTCTACGAGCACGGCGTAGAACTATCGGGGATACTGCTGAAGCCCAATATGGTCATCTCCGGCAATGACGCGCCAGAACAGTCCAGCGTGGAAGAGGTAGCAACGGCCACGGTGGAGTGCCTGCTCAGGACGGTGCCGGCGGCGGTGCCGGGCATAGTCTTCCTCTCCGGCGGCCAGAGCGACCTGCAAGCTACGGCCCACCTCAACGCCATGAACTCCCTATACGGGGATCTGCCGTGGGAGCTCTCGTTCTCCTACGCACGGGCGCTGCAGGGACAGCCAATGGAGATCTGGGGCGGAGACGTAGATAAGGTCCAGGCGGCCCAGAAGGCTTTCTACCACAGGGCGAAGATGAATAGCGCCGCACGCTCAGGCGACTACTCGGAGGAGATGGAAGAACAAGCAGCGTGAGGCCTCCCTTCGGGAGGCGCTGTTAGCTTTCAGCGGTCAGCTATCAGCCTTCTAATCTGGGCGAAAGCTTGCCATCGCGCTAGCAGCGGGTGGCCCAAGCGCACGGTGGTTGGAGCTCGCTGCTATGCGAGCGGCCGTAACGTCGGGCCAATCAGGCAGAGAAGCTGATCGCTGAAGGCTGATGCCTGATAGCTCTAAATCCTTTCGGCGCGTACGATCAGGCGCTTCTCGAAGGTCGGGATCGGCGTGCACGTCTGTAACGTCAAGAGGTCCCTGCCCCTAACTCTCCCCGTTACCCAACTCTCCCCGGCCCTTACCACAAAGCTCTCTATCACCCTGTAGTGGTATCTGCCGCCTCGAGCGTCCCTCAATGTTACCCTCTCCCCTCCTCCCAGCTCGTTGAGGCGGTAGAAGACGAGGTGGCTTCCCGTCCCAGGCCATCCCAGCCTGTGTCCCGCCAGGTACACGTTCCTCTCCGGGGTACCTGACCAGGGATAGGAAGTGCCCGGCAGGTGGATCACCCCTTGATCCAGGGCTTGGGTAGCATCTGAGGAGATGACGGGGACGTTCCTTAGCTCTAGGGCGCTTATGGTTAGGCTCATGACGGCCCCAGGTGGCAGATTGTAGTGCCTTGGTCGGTTGGCAGCCCTGAGTTGCCCGTCCGTCGGCAGAGGATAATCGTACCCATTCGGGGAGATGGTCTGGCGGCTTTGATCCGGGGATGACCCGTATGCAGACCCGCTCCCCGCTGGTGGGCCTGGTCTGGGATCCGGCGGTCTATCCGACTCCGAGGGGTTGGCTGGCACGGGTGTTGCCCGGAACCTGGACGGAGGTATGTCCTTCTCTACCCACGGGTCGACGCCGGGGTCTGAGCGGGCGAGTGGCTCGGTGGCGGACTTCACCTCCGGTTTCGCGGCCGCAGGCTCTATCGGCCGGTCGAGGTAGGCGGCGAAGGCCACCACGATAGCGAAACCCACGGCGAGGATCATCGCGCCCGCCCCGACCTTGAGGAGCGGGTCCCCCGCGAAAGTGCGGGTTAGTCCCTCACGTCGCAAAGCAGAGTCGCCCTACCTGCCGCGCCTGAGGGTCGCCCCACCGGCAGTAGTCCTGTCGCCAACATGGCGTAGAAGGACCGCGCCAGGCTCCCCACAGTTGTCTGCCGCCGGCGTTACCGAGCCCCCTGTTACCCATGGTACTCTCCCCATCCATCGTGCTCCGAGATCAACCCGTGAGGCTGTGCTCGGGTACCCTCAGAACGTTGCGATGCACACCGCATCATATACCGCCTGGGTTTCCCGTTCTACATCCTCGAGCGCGAGAGCGAAGGATACGACCGCACGGGCCGTTCTCAAGCGGACTCAGGCGTCAGCCAAAAACGTCCCGCTCAGGGCCTTCCGTAGGCGAGTTCACGACTCAATCTTACGCCCGGTGTTACAAAAGATGAAATGCTGACGAGCGAAGGCGTCAGCCTGAGCGTGCTGACTTGCTGACTAGCTGGAGCCACCGAAGGGAGCGACTAATGAAGCGGTCCAAGAGCGCGGACCCGGCCCACGACGTTCTGGGTTACGAACGGCAGCAGTTGGATGCCATCTTCCGCCCCGAGACGGTGGCTGTGATCGGGGCGACCGAGCGTCCTGGTAGCGTGGGGCGCACGATCATGTGGAACCTCGTGAGCAGCCCGTTCGGCGGGACGGTCTTTCCCGTGAACTCGCGCAGGCCCAACGTACTAGGTATAAAGGCATACCCTTCGGTCTCCGAGGTGCCGGCCAGGGTGGATCTCGCGGTCATCGTCGCCCCTGCGCCCGCGGTGCCGGAGATCATCCGTGAGTGCGCCGAGGCTGAGGTCGGTGGCGCCGTGATCATCTCGGCTGGTTTCAGGGAGACTGGGTCCGAGGGGGTGGAGCTCGAGCGCCAGGTCCTCGAGGAGGCCAGGAGGGGCAGGATGAGGATCGTCGGTCCCAACTGCCTCGGCGTCATGAAGCCGCCTACGGGCCTCAACGCCACCTTCGCCGGCGCCATCGCCCGTCCCGGAAACGTGGCGCTCCTAAGCCAGAGTGGGGCTTTGCTCACGGCCATCCTGGACCAGAGCTTTATGGAGAACATCGGCTTCTCGGCGCTCGTCAGCACGGGCTCCATGATGGACGTAGGTTGGGGAGACCTGATCTACTACCTCGGCGACGACCCCCAAACGAAGAGCATCGTCATCTACATGGAGTCGGTCGGCGACGCCCGCTCATTCCTCTCGGCGGCCCGCGAAGTAGCCCTGACCAAACCGATAATAGTGATCAAAGCCGGACGAACCGAGGCCGCGGGTAAGGCGGCGGCCTCCCATACAGGCTCCCTGACCGGCTCGGATGAGGTGCTCGACGCGGCCTTCTCGCGCAGCGGCGTGCTGCGCGTGAACGAGATCTCCGAGCTTTTCGGGATGGCCGAGGTGCTTGGCAAACAACCGCACCCTAAAGGACCGCGCCTCACGATCCTTACGAACGCCGGCGGTCCCGCGGTGCTCGCGACG
>DATMVF010000158.1:0-8127 GCA_035563475.1 Rubrobacter sp. | reverse complement strand
TTCGACTGGCTGAGAGGCGTGCTGAAGGGAGATCTAGGCGAGTTCCTCATCGACGATACACCAGTGTCGCAGCTTATCCTGGAGCGCCTGCCCGTGACGATCGAGCTGGCCGTCGGTACGTTCGCCGTGAGCCTGACTATCGCGGTGGTCGCCGGCATCCTCTCGGCGAGCCGCAGGGGCACGTGGGTGGACTACCTGAGCACTGGCGTGGCCCTGGGCGGCATCTCCATACCGCATTTCTGGCTGGGGATGATGTTTATTATCATCTTCGCGGTCAGTTTGGGCTGGTTGCCCGCCTCGGGCTACGAACCGTTCTTCCAGAACCCCGTCGCCAACATCACCGCCATGATCCTGCCGATCCTGGCCACGGGACTGCGCGAGTCGGCGGAGCTTACGCGGATGCTCAGGAGCAGCCTGCTGGAGGAGCTGGGCTCCGACTACGTCCGCACGGCCTTCTCCAAGGGACTGTCCAAGCGGATCGTGGTGATCCGGCACGCCGTCAGGAACGCTCTGATACCGTTCGTAACGGCGAGTGGCCTGCAGATAGCGGGTCTTCTGGGAGGGCTTGTGGTGACCGAGACGGTCTTCCAGCTCCCTGGTCTCGGACGCCTGGTCGTCGATTCTATCGAGCAGAGGGACTTCACCACCGTCCAGGGGGCCGTGCTTACCATCACGATAATCGTCGTGCTCGTGAATGTCCTGGTCGACGTTCTCTACACGATCATAGACCCGCGCATCTCGGTGAGTAGCGGGGAGTAGGGATGAGCGAGGCGGTAACCGCCGAGGGAGCGCAGACGCAGGCGGTAGAGCCGCGGGAGCGGCGTTTGGCCGCGTTCTGGCGACGCTTCAGGCGGAACAGGCTCGCCGTTTTCGGGCTCCTCATCGTGGCCTTGTTACTCTTTACGGCCATCTTCGCGCCTTTGATCGCGCCATCGGATCCCAGCGCTCAGGACTACGCCCTCACCCTGAGGCCGCCGGGGGAAGGCGGCCTGATGGGGACCGATTCTCTGGGCAGCGACGTGTTCTCCAGGGTGGTCTACGGAGCCAGGATCTCGCTCGAATCTTCCCTGATCTCCGTGGGGATAGCACTCCTCGTCGGTGTGCCCGTCGGCCTGACAAGCGGATACTACAGGGGATTTTGGGACGAGTGGATCGTGATGCGCGTCGTGGACAGCCTGCAGGCTTTCCCCTTCCTTATCCTGGCCCTCGTTATAGCGGCGATCCTCGGCGGGGGCCTGGGGTACGCCATGATCGCCATAGGCATAGGCTTCATCCCGGCTTTCGTGAGGATAACGCGCGCCCAGGTCCTCACGGTCAGGGGCCTCGACTACGTCGACGCCGCCAGGGCGACCGGCACCGGAAACACGATGATCATGCTGCGCCACGTCCTCCCGAACTCCCTTCCACCGCTCCTGGTCCAGACGACCCTAGCAATGGGCTACGCGATCATCGCCGAGGCTACGCTCTCCTATCTCGGGCTGGGGGCCGAACCCGGGGAGCCGAGCTGGGGCTCGATGCTCTTCCAGGCCCAGTCCTACCTCTCCACGGCCTGGTGGATGGCGTTCTTCCCTGGCATGGCCATCTTCTTCGCCGTCCTCGGCTTCAACCTCCTCGGCGACGGTGTCCGCGAAGCCCTGGACCCCAGGACCTACGACTAGAAAGCAGGTGTGCAGGGAGTGACAAAGATCGTCGCGACCTTCTCCATAGTCGCCTTCGACTCCGAGACGAATTCTCTTGGCGTCGCCGTCCAGTCCAAGTTCCTCGCCGTCGGCTCGGTCGTGCCCTGGGCCCGCGCCGGCGTTGGTGCCGTGGCCACGCAGGCGATGGCGAACTACAACTACGGACCACACGGGCTCGAGCTTATGGCCAGGGAGAAAACCGCCTATGAGACCGTCGAAGAGTTGATCTCCGCCGATGAGGACCGCGAGCATAGGCAGGTCGGTGTCGTCGACGCCCGGGGTAGGGCCGCTACCTTCACGGGCTCCGAGTGCTTCGAGTGGGCTGGAGGCATAACAGGGGAACACTACGCGGCCCAGGGCAACATCCTCGTCGGCGGGGAGACGGTCGAGGCGATGGCGAGGGCTTACGAAGAGTCGGGCGGTGACCTCGCCGCGCGTCTGCTCTCGGCGCTGGAGGCGGGGCAGGCGGCCGGGGGGGACTCCCGGGGGAAGCAGTCGGCGGCGCTGCTCATCGTAAGGGAGGACGGCGGGTACGGCGGGGACAACGACAGGGTCGTGGACCTGCGGGTGGATGACCATCTCGACCCGATACAGGAGCTGATCCGTATACGGGACCTGCACACCCTCTACTTCGGTGAGACCATGCCAGAGGACGTCGTCGCAGTAGACGGTGAGGTTCGCGGGGAAGTAGAAGACGCGCTGCGTCGCAGCGGGTACATCCGGGTGCAAGATCTCGGAGACGAGACGCTCTTCGACGCCCTGAGCGCTTACATCCGCACCGAGAACTTCGAGGAGCGTGAGCAGCGGCGCGGCTATCTCGACCGGGCTGTCCTCGAGTACATGAAGGGGCAAAGTTGAACGAACCCGGTTCCTCTGGCCCGAACGCCGCCACTACTGTACCCTTCCGTTCTGGTGGCGAGAGGCCACTCGGAGAGTGAGGAGTAGCCCGTGGCGATGCTGGAAGTGAACAACCTCAAAACCCATTTCAGGACCCAGGACGGTGTCGTCAAGGCGGTCGATGGTGTCTCGTTCTCGTTGGAGGCGGGAGAGACGATGGGGATAGTGGGGGAGTCGGGGAGCGGCAAGAGCGTTACGGCCCTCTCCATCATGCAGCTCAATCCAAAACCCCCGGCTGAGTATCCTGAAGGTGAGATCCTCTTCGAGGATCAGAACCTGCTCCAGGCCTCAGACAAGCGGATGCAGGAGATCCGCGGAAACGACATAGCCATGATCTTCCAGGACCCGATGACGAGCCTGAATCCCGTCTTTACCGTCGGAAACCAGATCCGCGAAGCCATACGCATCCACCAGAACCTCTCCAAGAGCGAGGCCCAGGAGAAGACGGTACAGGTGCTCCGCGACGTCGGCATCGCCAACCCCGAGAGGAGAGCCGGGGAGTACCCGCACCAGTTCTCGGGCGGCATGCGCCAGCGGGCCATGATCGCCATGGGCCTCTCTTGCAACCCCAAAGTCCTCATAGCGGACGAGCCGACCACGGCCCTCGACGTGACGATCCAGGCCCAGATCCTGGAGCTCATGGTCGAGTTGCAGGAGAAGTACGGCACGGCCATCATAATGATCACGCACGACCTCGGCGTGGTCTCCCAACTCGCGGACAAGGTGATGGTGATGTACGCCGGTCGCGCCGTCGAGCAGGCCACCACAGACGAGGTCTTCTACGATCCCCTGATGCCTTACTCGTGGTCGCTGTTGCGCTCGCTGCCGCGCCTGGATACGGCGGGCGAGGTGAGGCTCCTTCCGATAGAAGGCACGCCTCCGAGCTTGATCTTCCTTCCCAAGGGGTGCAACTTCAGCCCCCGCTGTCCTTTCGTAAAGGACGAGTGCCACGAGATCGACCCGGGCCTCGAGGAGAAGAAGCCCGCCCACACCGCCGCGTGCATCCTCTCCGTCGAGGAGATCGAAGAGAACAAGAGCCGCGTGGACGAGGAGCTGGGGGTCGAGACGTGACCGAGGGGACGAACGGCAGCCCAAAGACCAACGGCCATTCCGGCGAGTATCTGCTGGAGACCAGGAACCTGAAGATGCACTTCCCCATAAAGGCCGGCGTGTTGCAGCGCACGGTCGGGCACGTCAAGGCCGTGGACGGCGTCGACCTCTCCGTGCGTCGGGGGGAGACGCTCGGGCTCGTGGGAGAGTCGGGGTGCGGCAAGAGCACGCTCGCCCGCCTCGTCTTGCGCCTTCTGGAGCCCACGGAGGGTGAGGTGATCTTCGACGGCGAGGACATACTGGGCTACGACCGCAAACGAATGCTCGGCGTGCGGAGGAACATGCAGATCATCTTCCAGGACCCCTACGCGAGCCTGAACCCCCGCATGACGGTGGGCAATATCGTCTCCGAGCCGCTCAGGACCCACGACGTAGGAGGTAGCTCCGGCGAGCGCAAGCGGCGGGTGCAGGAGCTTCTCGAGGTGGTCGGCCTGAACCCCGAGCACTACAACCGCTACCCGCACGAGTTCTCCGGCGGCCAGCGGCAGAGGATCGGGGTGGCGAGGGCCATCGCGCTCAACCCGCGCCTGATCATCTGCGACGAGCCCGTCTCGGCCCTGGACGTCTCGATCCAGGCGCAGGTCATCAACCTTCTGCAGGACCTCCAGAAGGAGTTCGACCTCACCTACGTCTTCATAGCCCACGACCTCTCCGTGGTCAAACACATCTCGGACAGGGTCGCCGTGATGTACCTCGGCAAGATCGTAGAGCTAGCCGACAGAGCCGCTCTCTACGGCGAGCCGCGCCATCCGTACACCGCCTCGCTGCTCTCTGCCATCCCCGTCCCCGATCCACAAAAGGAGCGCGAGCGCCAGCGCGTGGTGCTCTCCGGAGACGTGCCTTCTCCTGCAAACCCTCCCGAAGGATGCTCTTTCCACACCCGCTGCCCGCGCGCCCAGGACTACTGCACCAACCACGAGCCCGGCCTCGAAGAACAGGAGAAGGAGGGCCACGAGGCCGCTTGCTTCTTCCCCGTGCTCGAGGGCCAACGCATCGAAGAACCCGCAACAAACACGCCTTACAGCGCTGAATAGGCATTCAGCGCTTTAGCATTTCAGCCGGTCAGCACTTCAGCTAGTCAGCATGGTAGCGTGGTTCGTGGCTCCTTGGCACCCACCGAGGCCCCGGCTGTGAGGTTGTCTCACGAGGCGCAGCCAGGGTGAAGACCCGAAGCGAGAAGCTGACTGGCTGACAAGCGGAAGCCGGAGGCTGGAGCGTGCTGACATGCTGACTAGCTAAGATACAATTGCCGCGTGTGGAAGGAGACCAAGACCAGGTCTGAGACGCGGATCTCGGTGGCGCGGGTGCTCTTCCTGCTCGTCGTGGTGTTCGCGACAGCGTTCGGGGCTTACATGGTCGGACGCTCGCAGAGTCCTGCCACGCTCAACGAAGAGGACAGGGAGAGCGTGGCACTCTACGCCGAGGCGCTCGACACCGTCAGGAAGAACTACGTAGACCAGAAGAGTATAGATTCCAAGAAGGAGACCTACGGGGCCATCGAAGGGATGCTCGATACGCTTGGGGACGATGGACACACGCGCTTCCTGACACCCGAGGAGCGCGAGCAGAACGACCAGAGCCTTTCGGGAACGTACGTGGGGATCGGGGTCCAACTCGAGGAGAAGAACGGTGAGGTCGTGGTCGCCGCCCCGATAGACGGCTCTCCGGCCGAGGAGGCCGGTATCAGTTCCGACGATGTGCTCCTGGCCGTAGACGGGAAGAGCGTCAGGGGTGACGAAGTCTCGGAGGTCGTGGAGAAGGTCAAGGGGCCGGAGGGAACCGGCGTCGAGTTGACCGTCCGCCACGAAGGCGAGAGGCGCACGTACGACCTCCAGCGAGCAGAGATAGACTCGCCCGTAGCTTCGTGGACCCTGATCCCCGACACAGACGTCGCCCTCGTGCTCCTCTCGTCGTTCTCTGACGACAGCGCCAGGGAACTGCAGAACGCTTTCGAGGAGGCGCAGGCGGCGGGGGCCAGGCGCTTTATCCTCGATCTCAGGAACAATCCCGGCGGCAGGCTCGACCAGGCTGTGGAGATGGCAGGTTTTTTCCTCGAGCCGGAGAGCGTCGTCTACATCCGCAAGGACGCTTCCGGCGAGCGCAAGGAGATCACGGTCGAAGGCGACCCGGAATCCACACAAGCGCCGCTCGCTGTCCTCGTTGACGGTGGTTCTGCCTCGAGCGCCGAGATACTGGCCGGGGCCTTACGGGACAACGACCGTGCGCCCGTCGTCGGGGAGACGACGTTCGGCACGGGTACGGTGCTCTCGGAGTTCGTCCTGAGGGACGGCTCGTCAATCCTGCTCGGTGTCGCCGAGTGGCTTACCCCGGACGGTGACTTTATCCGCAACACAGGGATCGCACCAGACGTAAAGGTGCCCCTCTCCGAGGGGACCGATCCGCTTACTCCCGACGACGCCCGCGACCTCTCCAGGGAGGAGATCCTCGAGAAGGACGCCCAACTGCGCACGGCCTACGAAAAGCTACAGAGTAAGTAGCGAGGTTTACTCAAAGACGGGTTTGGAAGGGGCATCCTCACGGGCAAGATAAGATTTGTAGCTACAGTGAGCCCTCTTGTAGGATAGGAGCCGCCAGTAGTAGTAGCCCCGGGCGCTTCCATATCCTTGAGGGGAGGAGAATCTCGTGTCCATCGCCATAGCCTCTCTGCTGGTTCTCGTGATCGTCGTGATCATCGCCGTGCCCATACTGATCCGTGTCTTCGGTGAGGCCGCCCGCCGCAACCCGAACCGCCCCGAAGGCGAGGAAGACGAGACCGACGAAACGGAAGATCGCGAGTAAGAAGGCATCAGGCTACAGGTAATAGGTTTCAGCTCTCCGCAGTACGGCCGGAGGCTATATCTCCGATACCGGTAGTCTCCAAGTAAGGGCGCTCATAGAGTTCGGAAGGCACTCATCAGGCACGCCCACCACCCTTTTACCTGAAGCCTGATGCCTGAAGCCTGAAACCTATTCAAGAAGATCGCGCAGTCCGGCGGCGTGGGGGCTGCTCTTTATCTTGGCCAGGGCCGTGAGCTGTATCTGACGGATACGCTCACGGGTGACGTCGAAACGCTCCCCGACTTCTTCGAGGGTCTTGGGCTGGCCGCCGGTAAGGCCGAATCGGTACTCGAGGACCATCCGCTCGCGTTCGGGGAGGCTGCCGAGCGCCTCGCGCATGCGGGCCTTGAGGAGGGAGGACTTGGCGAGGTCGTGGGGAGATTCGGATTCCTCGTCCGCTATAAAGTCGCCAAGCTCCGAGGAGTGGTCCTCCCCGACGGGAGTCTCCAGGGAGATCGAACGCCTCGAGACGCGCCTGATGCGCACGATCTCCTCGGCGTCCACCTCCATGATGCTCGCGACCTCTTCGTCGGTGGGGTCGCGGTTTAGTTGGGCGCCGAGGCCGCGCTGGACCCTGTAGTACTTGTTGATCTTCTCGACCATGTGGACCGGGACCCGGATCGTACGTCCTTTGTCGGCTATGGCCCTGGTGACGGCCTGGCGGATCCACCAAGTCGCATACGTCGAGAACTTGAAGCCCTTGCGGTAGTCGAACTTCTCGACCGCCCGCATCAGCCCGATGTTGCCCTCCTGGATCAGATCGAGCAGCGAGACGCCCCTCCCGGCGTACTTCTTGGCTATGGAGACGACGAGCCTGAGGTTCGCTTTGGTGAGGTGGGCCTTGGCGCGCCTGTCGCCGCGCTCTATGCGCCGCGCGAGGTAGGTCTCCTGGGCTTTGGTGAGGAGGGGGGTCTTGCCGATCTCGTCCAGGTACATCTGGACCGCATCCCCCGTGTAGCGGCTCTTTAAGTCGCCCTCGAGCACCTCCTTGACGAGTTGGGTGTCCTCATCTTCGCCCATCGTCTCGGCGAGGAATCCGGCGTCGACCACCTCGACGCCGTGCTCGCGGAGAAGCCCGTAGACCTGTTGTATCTCGTCGGTGGAGAGGTCGACCTCTTGTAGGAGGTCGAGCACTTCACTCGACTCCAGCGTGCCGGTCTCCTGACCGGCCTCGAAGAGCTCCTGTATCTCCTCTATGTCCCGCAGGTCACGTTGAGGCTGCAAAGTCTACTCCGGGAACTTCAGGTTGAAACCCTCCTGTAGCCTCCACGTAATATATCTTAAAAGAGACAATAATCAATTTGGTTCCGCCCGCGCGGGCTGAGTCGTACGGGCCAAACTACAAGGAGGACGAGCCGTGATGGGCCTGAGAAACATGTACAAGGTATTCCGCGAGACTCGCAGCGCGGCGAGGGAGCAGGCTACGCTCGCCGTCACCGGTGATTCGCCCAGGGCCGCCGAGGTCGCCGCCCTGCTCGGGGCGCAGAGGGGCGTGAGCGGGGCAGAGGTGATCCTCTCGGTCTCGGAGACGGGGGTTGCTATTTCGGGGAAGGCCGTCGAGGACCCTGGCGAGATTACACTCTCTTCGAGAGGCGGGAAGGCC
>DATMVF010000157.1:0-28846 GCA_035563475.1 Rubrobacter sp. | reverse complement strand
GACGAGCTCGCCGCTCTGGAGGCCCAAGCACCTGCGGCGGCGAAAGGGGGCACCCTGCTCCATCTGGACCTGCGGGCGGACAACTTGTTGCTGACGCCGGATGACCGGGTGCTGGTAGTGGACTGGCCGCACGCCCGTGTCGGGGCCTCGTGGGTCGACGCGGTCTTCTTCGCCCCGAGCGTGGCCATGCAGGGCGGCCCGCCACCCGAAGAGCTCCTCGCCCATCATCCGCACAGCCGCCGGGCCGACCCCGATGCCCTGACGGCCGTGGTGGCCGCCGTTGCCGGGTTCTTTACCAGTGAGGGGTTACAGCCGGCGCCGCCGGGGTTGCCCACACTGCGTCCATTCCAGGCGTCGCAGGGCGAGGTGGCCGGGGGCTGGCTGGCACGCAGGACCGGCTGGCGGTAGAGGCTTTGCCTACTGGAAGGAGGCTAATGATTCGATCTGCAAAATCAACGGTCACGAAAGCGAGATCGGCCTGATGCCTATCGATACCTCGTTGGTGGGTGCGCTGCACGTCGAGTATCTGAGAGAGCGGGATCTCAGGGGGAACGAGCATCTCCACCACACACTGTTCCAGACTTCCACCGTCGATGCCCTACTAGAGGGAAAGTACGATGGGGACGTCAGCTTCGCCGAACTGGGGGATCGTGGAGACTTCGGACTAGGCACTTTCGACGCCCTCGACGGAGAGATGATCTGCCTCGACGGCGACTTCTTCCAGGTAAAGGCCGACGGACGGGCCTACGCTGTCGACGAAGATGCCAGGACCCCCTTCGCCGTGGTGACCCTATTCGAGCCGGATACGTACCGAACTCTTCCCATGACGATGGACTTCGAGGATCTCTGTGACTACGTAGACGGGGTCATCGGTGGCGGAACCGTGTGCGCCGCTATCCGGGTAGACGGACGTTTCGAGTACGTCAAGACGCGTAGCGTGCCCCGCCAACGCAAGCCCTATCCACCCCTCGTAGAGGTCGTCAAGGACCAGCCCACCTTCGAGCTTCACGATGTCTCCGGTAGCCTCGTCGGCTTCCGCTTTCCCGATTACGCACAAGGCCTGAATGTCTCTGGCTACCACTTCCACTTCATCACCGCGGACAGGAGCGCCGGTGGTCACGTGCTCGGATGCAAGCTGGTTGGTGGCGAGCTTTCCATAGACCACGAAGGGGATCTCAGGCTCGAACTTCCACCGGAAGTTGGCCTGCCAACACCAGACCAATCGGCTGCAAAAGGGGAGACCTTAGACCGCATCGAGAGGGAGTAGCGCACGGCCCGCTTCTACCGCTCACGTCCAGAGTTACCCATCAGTCCTCAACAATAAATTCTTGACAAGGCGGCGCAGCCGCCGTGCTGAAAGCGAAGCCTGGGCGTGCCGACAAGCTGCCAGAGGCAGCGTGCTGAAATGCTTGATGGTACGCTATTCTAATGCGACCGAAGGGTTCGCAAACCCTGGATGATTGGGAAGCCGTACCGCTCGCGGCGCCGCTCGGTAGCGTCGGCGAAGCGGCAAGAATAAAACGTGCCTGGACCCCGGTCCGCGTTCCCTGGCACTGGCAGCTCGAAGAGGCCTTCGCGGCTTATGAGGGTCTCGTGCTGTACCGGTGCCGGTTTGCGCAGGGGGGACTTTCCGAAGGCGCGATGCTTTCCCTCAGGTTCGGGGGCGTTTACTACGCCGCGCGGGTCTGGCTCAACGGCGTCTACCTTGGCGACCACGAAGGATATTTCTCCGCGTTCGAGTTCGACGTCACCGATATGGTCATAACCAACGGCGAGAACGAGCTGCTCGTAGAGGTATTCAGCCCCGAGGAATCGGATGAGAACGACCGCAAGACCATCGGCGGTGTGTGGGCAAGGTGGGACGGTATGGCCCCCCACATAAATCCGGGCGGTATCTTCAAAGAGGTCAGCCTCGTGGCCGACGGAGGGGTGCGCATCCGCTCCCTCGCGGCCACGGCAGACCACACCGGGCGTGGCGTGGCGCATGTAGACCTCTACTCCAGGTATAAGGCGCGCGTCGAGCTGGCTGGACGGGTTCGTCCGCTGGGCTTCGAGGCTCAGGGCGTCGAGTTCGAGAGAGAGCTCCAGATCGAGCAGGGGGAGAACTGCTTGGAGATCGGCTTCCGCGTGCCCGACGTAAGGGTGTGGTCGGCGTGGGACAGGGGCGAGCAGGCGCTGTACGAGCTGGTGTTGTCGTGTGACGGGGCAGAAGAGCAAACGCGTTTCGGCGCCAGTACCGTGGAGCTCGAGGACTGGAAGGTCTACCTCAACGGAGAGCGTATCTTCCTGCGTGGGATCAACTACCTGCCCTCGGACGCTTACCCGGCCAGGGCAACCAAGGAGCTTCTGCGCAAGGACGCTTCCCTGGTGCGCGAGGCCGGTATGAACGCCGTCAGGGTCCACGCCCACGTCTCGGACGGAGAATTCTACGAGGCCTGCGACGAGCTCGGGCTTCTCGTGCTCCAGGACTTTCCTCTGCAGTGGACCCACAGGCGGAGCATCCTCGAGCCAGCCGTCACCCAGGCCGGGGAGATGGCGCGAATCCTGCGCGGCTATCCTTCCGTGGGCATCTATCTGGCGCACGACGAACCCTTCTTCGTGGCGCCCCCCGAGAAATGGAGCCCCCTCGGGCTCGTGCGGACCGCCGGTGAGGTTCTCTCCCCACGATGGATACTCTGGCAGCGGCGGGTCCTCGACCCTGCCGTGGTGCGTGCGATCTCGGAGGAGGACGACTCCAGGCCCGTGATAGATGCCGCGGGCCATCCCCTGACGACGAACCACCTCTACTTCGGCTGGTACTACGGGAAGTTCAGGAACCTGGAACGCTTCGTGAAGGTCTTCCCGGTATTCTCGCGGTTGCCGACAGAGTATGGGGCACAGGCGCTGCCTGACCCCGAGTCGCTCGAGGAGATCTGGCCTTCAGGGACGCCGCCCGACTGGAGCGTCCTTTCCCTGAACTATCGCCTCCAGATCCAGCGTATGGCCCGCTACGTTCCGTGGAGGGGAGATCGGACGCTTTTCTTGCGCGAGAGCCAGCGCTATCAGGCCGAGGTTCTGAAACACGCCACGGAGCTCTTCCGGCGGCGCAAGTACGGGCCGACGGGCGGGACCTTCGCCTTTATGCTAAACGATCCTGCACCCGCGGTGTCCTGGTCCGTCGTGGACTGGCGGCGAAAGCCGAAATTGGCTTACGAGACCCTCTTTACGGCGATGAGCCCGGTCTTGTTCTGTGCCGAGTACCCGAAGGAGCGCTACGAGGTGGGCACAAGAATCTCCCTGCCACTCTTTATCATCAACGATCTTCTGCGGGAGCTGGATGAAGTTGGCTGGGACTGGGAGTTGCTCCTCGGGGGATCGAGCGTGGCCCGCGGCACAGGCGAGACTAGGGTGCCGAAAGACTCCGTGATGAGAATCGGGGAGGCGGTGGCTACGCTCCCCGCTCCGGGGCCAGCCGTGCTCAGGCTCAGGTTACTCGGGGACGAAGGACCACTCTCCAACGAGTACGAGTTCGTCGTCAGCCAGGCGGATGCTCGCGCGCGTCGAGGTCCATAAGTTCGGGGAGGGTGAGAAAGCCGTACCCGTTCGCTTTCAGGCTGCTGATGATGTCGGAGACGGCCGCCACGGTGTGGGAACGGTCGGCCTTTGGGAAAGCGTCCGTGTCCTGGCCGTCGTGGAGCAAGGTGACACCGCCTGGGCCAACGCCGTGCAAGATGCGGCGTTGGATCACATCCTTGGGAGGGCGATCCCAGTCCCAGGCCATTACCGACCAGCCCACGCACCTCATCCCGAGTTCCCCGGCAACCGAGATCACCTGCGGGCCATACCAACCGTGGGGCACGCGGAAGAGCCGCGGCAGGGTGCCCGTGGCCTCGTGGATGGCCTCCTGGCCACGGAGCATCTCTTCCCTGACCGTGCCTGGCCGGCTCCACGTGAGGTGCGGGTGGGTGAACGTGTGGTTGCCTACCTCGTGCCGGGAAGCGACCTCGGCGGCGAGGTTTGGCTCGCGTATGACGTTGTTGCCTACCTGGAAGAAGGTGGCCCTGATGCCTTCGCGGTCGAGGATCTCGAGCAATTGTCCCGTATAGGGATGGCAGGGACCGTCGTCGAAGGTCAGGGCGACCACCCGCTCACCCGTACGAGCGTGCCAGAAGACCGGCCCGTAGAGCCAGGAACGGGGCGTGAGCCACTCGTAAGCCATAAGGCCACCGGCCGCCATCCCTGCCCCGGCCGAGACCAGGGTCGATGCCGAACGAACGGGGTGGCCTCTCGCGGTTCGGAGAGCGGCCAGGGCGGTGCCGCCGGCGGCGGTAGCGGCCGCGGCTTTCCAGACGTGGTTGCGTGGGTGTCTCATGGTAGGCCAGCCAGTATGAGGGAGGCGGCCGAACGTGCCGAGTGGGGCTTGTGGGCGGTCTTCGCCGCCTCGACCATCTTGTGCCTGTGATCCGGGCTGGTCAGGATCTTGAGCGTCTGGCCCAGGATCTGCGAGGTCTCACGGACCATGACCCCGGCGCCGTAGCGGACCATCGCCGCCGCGTTGTCCTCCTCCTGACCGGGGATGGGATGATAGAGAACCTGGGGCAGCCTCGAAGCCAGGGCCTCGGTGCAGCTCATGCCGCCCGGTTTGGTGACCAGCACGGTCCCTCCGGCCATGAGCTCCCTTACCCGGTCCGTGAAAGCGAGGAACGTGGCCTCGTATCCTCTTCTATCTGCGAGACGCTCGAGTCGTGCGCGGATGCGTTCATTCGAGCCGCAGAGCACGACGAGGTGCATGGCCTCGCTGGCCTGAAGTAGCAACATTACAGACTCTTCCAGATCGCCCCCGCCGAGGCCTCCGCCCATAACGAGTACTACAGGGAGGTCATCATCGTCCAGGTTCAGGACCTCTTTGCGTGCCGGGCTCGGGTCGGCCGGTTCCTCGAAGATGGGATCTATGGGGATACCCGTCGCATGGATCCGCTCCTCGGGCACACCGAGCTTTGCCACGTCTTCGGCCGCCGCATCGTCGGCGACGACGTAGAGATCCAGGTTCAGAGGCACCCCGATGGGGTGCGGCACGTAGTCCGTCAGCACGACGGCGCTGAACATCTGGGGGTTCTGCTTCTTGTATACCCCGAGAACCCCGGCGCCGTAGAAATGCGGGGCTACGAGAGCCTGCGCGCCGGTGCTCGACACCAGGCGCTCCAGGGTCCTGAGTCCGGCCGTCTGCACCTGTTGTACGAGGGTTCCCTGTTGGCCCGTGCCCGAAGACTCATATAGCCGCCCGTACGCCGTGGGCCACAGCTTGAGGGCCTGCAGATACGCGTCCCTGAGCAGGCGCTCGACGCCGGGCGAGACTTTGTGGGGGAAATCCACAATCGAGCAACGCTTCTCGGGATCGAGGAGATCCACGCCGCGCACCACGGCCGCGCTGGCCCTCATGTGGCCGCTTCCTATGGCGCTCGAAAGGATCAGGATATCCGCGCTATTCTCGTTGGAAGCCATGGTGGCATTATACTGGTAGGCGACCGCCAGCCGCGAGGGGACAGCCAACGCCGGATCGAGGGAGGACGAGAGCATGGCCCGACGGACGGAAGAGGACATGCTTGTTCATCAAGCAAAGGCGGTGCTCGACTACAACTGGACCGGTGAGTACACGATGCCGGGTCCCAGGCTCTACCCGCACCAGTGGAGCTGGGACTCGGCGTTCGCCGCCATCGGCTACAGCCGCTACGATCAGGACCGCGCCACGAGAGAGCTCAGGCACCTCTTCGAAGCCCAGTGGAAGAACGGTCTCTTGCCCCAACTCGTTTTCAACTCCCGCTTCACGAACTATTTTCCCGGACCGAACTTCTGGCACGCCAAAGAGAGCCCTGACGCACCCGAGCACCACGAGACCTCAGGCGTGGTCCTGCCTCCCATTCACGCCATGGCCGTTCTATACATCTACCGGCACGCCCAGGATGAGGCGAAGGCTAAGGACTTCCTCGAGTACATCTTCCCCAGATTGGGGGCCTGGCACGATTATCTCTACCGGGAGAGGGACCCCGATGGCGAGGGGCTCGTGTACATCCGCCACCCCTGGGAGAGTGGCATGGACAACTCCCCGATGTGGGACCCGATCCTGCAGCGGATGCACCTCAGGTCGGATCAGATACCCCGCTACCACCGCGCCGATATACACACCGTCTCCGCCTCGGACCGTCCTACCAGCGATTCGTACGACCGTTTCGCCTACCTGGTGAAGTACTTCGCCGACCGCGATTACGACGAGGCGAAGATAAGGCAGGATTGTCCCTTCCTGGTGCAGGACGTGCTCTTCAACTCGCTCTTGTCCAAAGCCGGTAGGGATCTCGCGGAGATCGCGCGTATCGTGGGTGAAGACCCTACGCCCCACGAGGAACTGGCGAAGAAGACCAAGAGCGCCGTCGAGGAGAGACTGTGGGATGAAGATCGCGGGACATACCTGGACTACGACCTCGTCTGTGGCATGCCTGTACCCGCATACTTCGGTCCGAACCTCGCTGGCCCGCTGTACGCCGGTATCGCGGAGCCAGCTCGGGCAAAGCGCGTAATCGACACACTCGAGAACGAAGGATTCGGCCTGGCGGACGAGGCCATCACACCAATTCCCAGCTACGATGTGCACGGCTTCGGGTTCTCCGAAGAGAGATACTGGCGCGGTCCTGTCTGGATCAACATAGACTGGTTCTTGATGCACGGGTTGGAGGCCTATGGTTACCAGGATCACGCCCAGCGTCTGCGAAAGACCATCATCGAGCTGTGCAAGAACGAGGGCTTCCACGAATACTTCGACCCCCTTACGGGGAGGGGGCTCGGCTCGATCCTATTCTCCTGGTCCGCAGCGCTGCTACTGGATGTACTCATGGAATAGGCCGCAGGCCTAGTCAGCATTTCAGCTTGTTGTGCCAAGTACGTGTGGAGGGGACTCCGCGTTCGGGCTGTGGGTGTGTCCAGACCCTCCCACACATCATTCCCGCGCAAGCGGGAATCCACCGCTTGCGGCAGTGGAACCGTGGGCGATGGCTGGTGTCGTCGTGCCGTTGGCATCCCTTTGGACCTGGCATGACACCGTGTGGCGTTCTGGTAGAATCGGCAGGCCGCGCTAAGCGGGGAGCTGGCGATGCCCTGTACCTGCGATCGCCTAGCAGGGCCTAGATCCCCGCCCGAGGCGCGAACCGGGTTCGGTTGAAACCGGTGCGGCAGGCGTTGATGGCCTGGTCCCGGGCAATGGGGCCCCGTGAACCGTGTCAGGACCGGAAGGTAGCAGCACTAAGCGGGTAACCTCATGTGCTCCGGGGTAGCCAGACCGGAGTCGGCGGCCGGAAGTTCGCCTTATGCGGTTACGTCGAAGGCGGGGTGCGCGGCATTTCAGCATTTCAGCACGCTACGCCCTACGGGCTTCGCTTGTCAGCACGGCGCTTCGCGCCTTGTCAGCACGCTACGCCCGGCTTCGCCGGGCTTCGCTTTCAGCATGTCAGCATGGGCGTGCACAGGCGAATGCTGAAATGCTGACAAGCGACAGCCGGAGGCTGGAGCGTGCTGACTTGCTGAAGTGCTTGGAACCCCGATGGTTCGAGTCGAACGGTCCGGTATACTAGAAGCGTGAGCCAATCCAACAGACGTCTCTCCTCATGAACCACACCACGCTCTACCGCAGGTGGCGGCCGCGGCGCTTTGGGGACGTCGTTGGGCAGGAGCCTGTCGTAAGGACGTTGCGGCGTGCCATAGAGACGGACCGCGTCTCGCACGCTTATCTGTTTAGCGGGCCGCGCGGCACGGGCAAGACCTCGACGGCTAAGGTGCTCGCGATGGGTCTCAACTGCGAGAAGGGGCCCACGCCGGAGCCCGACGGGACTTGCGAGAGCTGCCGGGCCATCGTGGGCAACTCCTCGATGGACGTTCTGGAGATGGACGCGGCCTCCAACCGGGGGATAGACGAGATACGGGATCTCAGGGACAAGGTGAACCTCGCACCGGTGGCCGGCAGGATGAAGGTCTACATCATAGACGAGGTCCACATGCTCACGGCCGAGGCTTTCAACGCCCTCCTCAAGATGCTCGAAGAGCCACCCGAGCACGTGGTCTTCGTGCTCGCCACGACCGAGAAGCACAAGGTCTTGCCGACGATCATCAGCCGCTGCCAGAGCTTCGACTTCCGTCGTCCCAGCATCGAGACGCTCGTAGGGAAGCTCGATGAGATAGCAGACGCAGAGAACATCGAGGTCGAGCCGGAGGCCCTGACCGTCATCGCGCGCGAGGGGAGGGGGTCATTCAGGGATGCGGAGGGGCTTCTGGACCAGCTCTCGTCGTTCGCGGAGGGTAGGATCACGGCCTCCATGGTGCGCGAGTTGCTGGGCGGCGTCGGCCCCGAGTCGTTGATCGAGACGGCCTACGCCCTGCACGAACGCAGGGCCGCGGACGCCCTGCGCATAGTGGACCGACTCTCGGGCGGGGGGAAGGATCTAGGCCAATTCGTTGGCGAACTCCTCGCGCACCTGAGAAACCTGATGCTCCTCCCTTACGCCCCCGAGGTCGCGCTCGCCGGGGTCGGGGCCGAGGAACGCCCCCAGCTCGAAGAGCAGGCGAATGCCATCCCCACGGCCGGGATCATGCGACTCATCGAAGCACTGGGCGACGCATTGAGCCTTATGCGACGCGGCGGAGATCCCAAGCTGGAGCTGGAGCTCGTCTTCCTCAAGCTCACCCGCGATTACACGGAACCCGATTTGACAACCATCCTGGACCGACTGGAGACCCTCGAAAGAGCGGTAGAGAACGGAAGCGTCGCCACGCCCCCCCCGCGGGCCGCCGCTGATATCGTACGTGAGGAGTCACCTGCGGAGGTAGAGTCCGCGCAGGAAACCGCAGAGCCGGACGCGCCGGCCGACGATGCTTCGATTCTCGAAGACCACGATGACCTGCGGGAGTCCGGTATCGACCTCGCCTCCGATTGGCACGGGATCATAGGCGAGCTCAAGCGCCGCCGGCAGGCGCTCACGGCTGCCGTCTACGGCGAGGCGCGGGTAGAGAGCTTCGACGGTAGTGTGCTGCGGCTCGTCTATCCCGAGGAGCAGAGCTTCCACGTCGGGATGGCCAGGGATTCGGGACACCTGAAGAAGCTGGGCGCGGTGCTCGGGGAGCGCCTGGGTTCCGAGCCGCACCTCGAGATCAGGGCCGCAGGAGGAGAAGCATCGGCCACGATCGCCGCAGAAGAACAACCCCCGACGGCCGCCCCTATAGAGCAACCCGCACCGACTTCCGAAGAGAGCCCTCCGAAGACCGTAAGTCAGAACGGAACGGACGGTACGGTCGCTGAGAATAGCGGTCCCGGGCAGGGAACGGTGGGGCGCGACGATGTGATCCAGGACCAGCGCGAGGTCTTCGAGATCGCCCGCGAGGTCGGTCTCTTCGACGAGAACAGAAGCGCTAAGAGTTAGGATCTGTGAAGTGAGGTTCTGGAAACAGTGGAGATCAAGCTAGCACTTCTCGATTCCTGACTCGTATCACTGGAGTCTGCACGGGGCTGAATGTCGACCGAAGAAGTGGCATACCACAGCTAAAGCTCGACATCAGCGAGATCGAGGCAGGTTTACGTCGTACAGGGGCATCTTTGCGCGGAAGGTGCGGGGGCCAAAGGTGGTGGCCCGCCTGCTCAGATGGCTTATACTCATATAGTCCATAGACCCATAGCCAGGGAGAATTCGTTGGGGAATCGCAGAAACGTAAACAAGATGATGCAGCAGGTTCAGCAGATGCAGCAGCAGATGCAGCAGGCCCAGGAGGAGCTCGCGAACGAGACGGTTACCGCGAGCGCTGGCGGTGGGGCCGTCAGAGCGACGATGACCGGCAGTATGGAGCTCGTCTCCATCGAGATAGATCCCGAGGTCGTGGATCCCGAGGACATCGAGATGCTGCAGGACATGGTACTTGCGGCCGTTAATGAGGCGATGACGAGCTCCCAGGAGCTGGCCAACAAGAAGCTTGGCGGGATCACCGGCGGCCTCGGGGACCTCGGCCTGAACATACCGGGTCTGTAAGGGTTTTTTGGCGACCTACGCAAGGCCGGTAGAGAGACTTATAACAGAGCTCTCCAAGCTGCCCTCCATCGGACCGAGGAGCGCCCAGCGCATCGCCTTCCACGTCATCAGGGGTAGGAAAGAAGACGCTATCGGGCTCGCCGAGGCGCTGCAGGAGGTCAAGGAGAAGATCAAACCGTGCAGGCGGTGCTTCAACCTGACCGAGGCCGAAGAGTGTGATATCTGCCGCGACGCCCGTCGCGACGCGTCCGTGATCTGCGTCGTGGAAGACCCCTACGATATCGGGCCTATAGAACGGACCAACGAGTACCGAGGACTCTACCACGTCCTCGGCGGTGCCCTCTCTCCACTCGACGGCGTCGAGCCCGAAGACCTCCGGATAGCCGAGCTCCTGGAGCGCGTCCGTGAAGAAGGCACCACCGAGCTCGTCATCGCGACCAACCCGAACACTACGGGCGAGGCGACCGCGCTGTTTATCGCGCAGGAGGTCAAGGACCTGCCTGTCAGGGTGACGGCCCTCGCGAGCGGCCTCCCCGTCGGCGGGGACCTGGAGTACGCCGACGAGGTGACCCTGGGACGGGCCTTCACCGGAAGACGTGAGCTGTAGCGGTTTGCGAAGCAAACCAAGGTTTCAGGCTTCAGGTTTTTGGGTTTGTGCCGATAGCTTTGCAGAAGCTCCATGACTAACATGCAGGTTCAGAGTCCTCTGGCTGGGATGAGCCGTCGGACGGTGGAGTCGCTGGGTGACACCGTGGCGAGTTTGTCGCCGCGGGACGCTACGCTTGTAAAGTTTCCCGACCTCCGGCCGGAGCTTTCCGAGGCGCTGCGTAAGATGGGCGCTTCGAGGTTGTACTCGCACCAGCTGGAGGCTTACGAGCGGGTGCTGGCCGGTGAGAACGTGGTGGTGGCGACGGCGACGGCCAGTGGGAAGTCGTTGTGCTACAAGATCCCGGCGTTTCAGAATGCGCTTGGCCGGGCGAAGAGCCGGGCGGTCTTTCTCTATCCGACGAAGGCACTGGCCCAGGACCAGCTGGGGAAGATCAAGGCTTTCGATTTGCGCGGGGTGCATCCTGCGACCTATGACGGCGACACGCCGCACGCCCTCCGCGCGGACATCAGGCGCAGGGCGAACATCCTGCTTACGAACCCCGATATGCTGAACGTCGGTATTCTGCCCAATCATGAGGCCTGGGGCGACTTTTTGCGCAACCTGGAGATCGTGGCCGTCGACGAGGCGCACGTGTTGCGCGGCGTCTTCGGCTCGCACGTGGCGGCCGTACTAAGGCGGCTGAGGCGGGTGGCGATGTTGCACGGTGGAGATCCCCGCTTCGTCCTCACGAGCGCCACGATAGCCAACCCGCAGGAACTAGCCGAGAGCCTCACGGGCATGCCTTTCGCCCTCGTGGACAACGACGGCGCTTCCACGGGCGAGCGGCGGGTCATCTTCCGCAACCCTCCCTTGCTCGACAAGGAGAAGGGGGAGAGGCGGAGTCTTCTGACAGAGGGCGCTCTGGTCTTCACGAATCTCGTATCGCAAGGGGTCAGGACCATAGCTTTCGCCAGGACGAGGAAGGCCGCCGAGCTCATCTACCGTTACGCCGCAGACAGGTTGGGTGTCGACGGGGCGCGCAGGATCTCCCCTTATCGTGCGGGCTACACCCCGAGGGAGAGGAGAGAGATCGAAGGCCGTCTCTTTCGGGGCGACCTTCTCGGCGTCGTCTCCACGAACGCGCTGGAGCTCGGGGTGGACGTAGGCGCCTTGGACGCCGTGATCTGCTGCGGATACCCGGGAAGCGTCGCCTCCATCTGGCAGCAGTGGGGCCGCGCCGGACGCGGCAAGGACCCCGCCCTCGCCGTGTACATCCCCGGCCGCGACGCTCTGGACCAGTTCCTCTTCGAGAACCCGCCTAGGGTTCTTGGCAGGAGAGTCGAGGCCGCCAGGGTCACGATGGAGAACCCCTACATCCTCGGCCCGCACCTGCTCGCCGCAGCCCACGAGGCCCCGCTCGACGCGGACGACGAGGAATACTTCGGTCCTGCCTACAGGAGCGTGGCCAAAGAGTTGATGGAGGCCAGGGCGCTGGCTTCGAGCGGAAGCCGGCTGGTCTACGTCGGCGGGGACAACCCCGCGCGTAACATCTCACTGCGCTCGGCATCGTCCGAGACGGTGCTAATAGCCGACGGTGAAGGAGAGTTGATCGGGACCGCCGATGCTACCCGCGCCCCGAGCGAGCTGCATCCTGGCGCGACCTACCTCCACCGCGGGACCGCGTATGAGGTGGAGAGCCTGGATCTCCAATCCCACCGCGCCGTCGCCCGCCGCGTCCCCAATCGATACTACACCAGGCCGCGCGTCGAGACCGACGTGGAGATCCTGGAGGAGGTCGAAGAGCGGGACCTCGCGAATGGAGCGGTGCTCCACTGGGGCAGGGTGAGGACGACGGATTCTGTTACCTTCTTCAAGAAGGTTAGGGTTGCTGACGACAAGGAGGTCGGGGTCTACCCCCTGGATCTCCCCGACGTAGTTCTGGAGACGCAAGCGCTCTGGGTCACGCTGCCTCCGCTCCCCAGAGAAGCGAGGCCTAGCTTCGAGAGCTTCGGTGGCGCACTGCACGCCGGGGAGCACGGCCTGATCGGGCTCCTCCCGCTCTTCGCTATGTGCGATCGCGCCGACATCGGCGGACTCTCCACGCCCGTCCACCGCCAGAGCCGTCTCCCCACGGTCTTCGTCTACGACGGCTATCCCGGAGGAGTCGGCATCTCCAGGCGAGGCTTCGACGCCTTCGAGTCGCTAGCCCGCGACACTCTAGGCGTCATCACCCGCTGTCCCTGCGAGAGGGGATGCCCCGCGTGCATCCAGTCCCCCAAGTGCGGCAACTGGAACGAGCCCCTGAGCAAGGATGGGGCCGTTAGTCTCATCAGGTACATACTCGGACAGACGAGCCGCTACCCGACCCTGTGACGAGTAACCGGCACGATCAGTTCCGTACTATAGAACATGAGTGCAACCCATACGCCCTTGCTCCCGGCATGACCGTAATTCCCGCGCAAGCGGGAATCCACTGCGGCCGGTGCTCCTCAAATCAACCCACGAGCCTTCTACCGGATTACGTATGACCGGCAGAGTGTACGTCGCCGTTGTTGGATCAGGCTTAGCCACGGACGAACACTACGAGAAGGCGCGGGAGGTCGGCAGGCTCATCGTCCGGAGGGGAGGTACCGTCGTCTGTGGCGGACTCTCGGGCGTGATGGAGGCTGCGGCCCGCGGGGCCACAGAGGCCGGTGGTACGGCAGTAGGCATCCTGCCCGACGAGGACAGGAGGAGGGAGAACGAATACCTTACGCACTCTGTGGCCACGGGCACGGGACAGGCGAGGAACCTTGCTGTGGTGTGCTCGGGAGACGTTGTCATCGCCGTCGGCGGCGAGTACGGTACGCTCTCGGAGATAGGGCTCGCCAGAAAGGTCGGGCGGCCCGTGGTGGTCCTGGAAGGCTGGGATCTCGGAGAGCATGTGACCTTGGCGCCGTCGCCGCTCGCGGCTGTAGAGGCGGCGTTCGAGCTTATCGGAAGATAGGGAGGACAAACAATGGAGAACAGTCGGATCGCGCTCGTAAGCGGAGGAAACCGGGGGATCGGGCTAGAGGTCTGCAGGCAGCTTCCGGAGCGGGGGATAACGGTGATCATGGGTTCGCGCGACGGTGAGCAAGGCAGGGATGCCGCGGCGGGACTCTCTGGTGGCGTGGTCGTCCGGCAACTCGACGTCGCAGACCCCGAGAGCGTAGAACGGCTCTCGCGCTCCATCGAGGAGGAGTTCGGGCGGCTCGACATCCTGGTTAACAACGCAGGTATCTCCAACGACGAGGGCCAGAGCGGCGCGGACGCCGACCTCGACCGGGTGAAGGAGAGCATGGAGGCGAACCTGTTCGGGGCCTGGCGCCTCTGCAGGATGGCCATTCCTCTCATGCGACGCAACGGCTACGGGCGCATCGTCAACGTCTCGACGGGGCTCGCCGCCCTGGAGGACATGGGTGGAGGCTCCCCGGGCTACCGGGTCTCGAAGACCGCCCTCAACGCCCTGACGCGCATCCTGGCCTCCGAGCTGCGTGGGAGCGGCATCCTCGTCAACGCTGTCAATCCGGGGTGGGTACAGACCGATATGGGCGGCTCCGGCGCCACTCGCTCCGTCGAGGAAGGCGCGGAAGCCCTCGTCTGGGCCGCGACGCTACCAAACAGCGGCCCCACCGGCGGCTTCTTCCAGGACCGCCGCCCTGTTCCCTGGTAATCGCTGGATAGAGAGATCACCCTCGCGACGCGTCGGGGGCTAGTGGATCTTCGGTTCGGGGACGAGTGGTCCCCGGGCAAGGAAGTCGAAGTCGCAGCCTTCGTTGGCCTGGGTCGCGTGCCTGGCGAAGATGGCCCCGTAGCCGCGGCCGTAGTGTGGTTGGGGCTGTCTCCAAGCGGCGCGGCGACGGGATAGTTCTCTATCGTCCACTCTGAGTTCCAACCGCCGATTCGGGACATCGAGCTCGACTTCGTCTCCGTCCTCTATCAGGGCGAGCGGGCCTCCGACGTATGACTCGGGGGCGACGTGCAATACGCAGGTACCGTAGGCGGTGCCGCTCATGCGGGCGTCGGAGATGCGCACCATGTCTCTTACTCCCCGTTCGAGCAGCTTCTTGGGGATGGGGAGCAAACCCCACTCAGGCATGCCGGGAGCACCGATGGGGCCGGCACCCCTGAGAACGAGAACGGAGTCTTCGTCCACCTTCAAGTCCGGGTCGTCTATGCGTCTGGCGAGGTCGTCGTAGCCTTCGAAGGCCACGGCCGGACCCGTGTGCTTGAGAAGCTTCGGGTCTGCGGCGGAGTGCTTTATGACGCAGCCGTCGGGAGCCAGATTGCCGCGCAACACGGCGAGCCCACCCTCTTCCTGCAGGGGATCGTCGAACGGTCTGATGACATCATCCTTGTAGACACTGGAGAGGGTCTCACCGATAGTCCGACCGCCAGCGGTGGCGCGGTCGAGGTGGAGCACCTCTTCGAGGCGGGAGAGCAAGGCGCGTAGACCACCCGCGTAGTAGAAGTCTTCCATCAGGTACTCGCCGCTGGGACGTATGTTGGCGAGCACGGGTACGCGGCGTGAGAGCTCATCGAAGCGGGCGAGGTCCAGGGGTACGCCGCTGCGGCGGGCCAGGGCGATGAGGTGGATGACGGCGTTGGTAGAGCCGCCGAGGGCCATCACGGCCGTTACGGCGTCTTCGTAGGAACGGTCGTCCAGGATGTCCGAGGGCTTGAGATCTTCCCAGACCATCTCGACGATCCTCCTCCCGCTTATGGAGGCCATCCTGGGGTGTCCCGAGTCGGCGGCGGGGATGGAGGAGGCTCCCGGGAGGGTCATGCCGAGGACTTCGGCGACGGCGGTCATGGTCGAAGCCGTTCCCATGGTCATGCAGTGGCCCGGCGAGCGGGCGATGCCGTCTTCGATCTCTTCCCACTCACGATCTCCGATGGTGCCCGCGCGTTTCTCGTCCCAGTACTTCCATACATCACTACCACTCCCCAGAGTATTTCCGCGCCAGTTGCCGCGCAGCATCGGTCCTGCGGGGACGAAGATGGCCGGCAGGTCCATGGTGATCGTACCCATAAGCAGGGCCGGTGTTGTCTTGTCGCAACCGCCCATCAACACAGCGCCGTCTATGGGATGGGAGCGCAAGAGCTCCTCGGTCTCCATGGCGAGGAAGTTCCTGTAGAGCATCGTCGAGGGTTTCTGGAACGGCTCGGAGAGAGACATCGCGGGCAGCTCGACCGGAAACCCACCCGCCTGCCAGACGCCACGTTTGACCTCCTCGACCCTCTCCTTGAAGTGGGTGTGGCAGGGGTTTATGTCGCTCCAGGTGTTGATGATCCCGACGACCGGCTTCCCGCTGTAGTCCTCCGCAGCGTAGCCCATCTGTTTGGTCCGCGAACGGTGGCCGAACGAGCGCAGGTCGCGCACCCCGTACCAGCGGTGGCTTCGCAACTCTTCGGCCCTCCTCTTCCGGTTCATGCCCTCCCTTCCACAGCTCGACTGCGCGCGAAGGCGCTACACGATCTACCGAGACTCTTCATTCTACCTGCGGCGAGTGGAAACAAGAAGCTGACCAGCTGAAATGCTGACGAGCGAGGGCCGCAAGGCCTGAGCGTGCTGAAATGCTGATACTAGCCGTTCTTCCGGGCCAAAACTAGCCGTACGGGTGATGCCCGGTCTCGGGTCCGGGGATAGAGTGTCCGTGTAAACCAACAAGATCAGGAGACGATCATGGAGCACACGGATACCCTGGCCGCGCTGTCGGAAGGTATGGCTGACGCTGTCGAAAACATCGCCGCATCGGTGGTGAAGGTCAACGGACGGAGGCGTCGTTCTGGGAGCGGCGTGGTCTTTGCGCAGAACAAGGTGCTGACGGCGAGCCACGTACTCGAGCGCGAGGAAGACCTCTCGGTAGAGACCGCCGACGGAAGGACCCTAACGGCGCGGTTCGCGGGGAGGGATCACTCCACGGACCTGGCGGTGCTGGACGTGGAGGGCCTCGATGTAGAACCAGCCACGCCCGCAGAGAGCGAAGCCCGGGTCGGCCAGATCTCACTGGCCGTTGGCAGTCGCTCTCGCGGCGAAGGGCCGAGGGCGACTCTGGGGGTGGTTAGCGCCGTGGGAGGCCCGGTCCGCACCCGGCGGGGACCGAGGCTGGAACGTTACATCCAGACCGACGCGACGCCGTACCCCGGTTTCTCGGGAGGACCGCTCATCGACGTGCGGGGGAACGTACTCGGCATCCTGGTCTCAGGCTGGGGACGCGGCGCGGCTTTCGCCATACCTGCAGACTTGGCCTGGCGTACGGCAGGATCGCTCTCGGAGCGGGGCTCCGTCAAGCGGGGATACCTCGGTATCCTGAGCCAGCCGGTTCGCCTCCCCGACGGACAGGGTCTTGGCCTTACACAGAGGGGTGGGCTCCTGGTGGTTGGCGTGGAGGACGGCAGTCCCGCGGGACGTGGCGGCCTCATAGTCGGCGACATCCTTGCGACGCTTGATGGCCAGCCCGTCGAGGACACCGACGACCTTCTCGTACTGCTGGCCGGAGACAGGGTAGGTAGTTCCGTACCAGTCAAGCTCGTGCGTGGCGGCGAGCTCGCTGAGGTCGAGATCACCGTAGGCGAGCGCGGTTAGGAGATCGCGAGATGGCTGAATTATCCGGAGACTCCGCCGCCCTTGCGGGCGTGCGGATGATCGAGGCCGCGCAGAGGAGCGTCGTACAGGTGCGCAGTAGGGGGCGGGGCATCGGGGCGGGTGTGATCTGGCCCGGCGACGGCCTCGTCCTGACGAACCATCACGTGGTCTCGGGAAGACGCAGTAGACGTACGGTCAGGGTGGCACTCCACGACGGCCGGACGATCGACGCTGAAGTACTAAAGAGCGACCGGAGCCTGGACCTCGCGCTGCTCGGGCTGGAGGGCGGCCAGGCAGACCTGCCGGCGGCAACCGTCGGGGACTCGGACGCCCTGCGCGTCGGCGAACTGGTCTACGCAATCGGGCATCCTTGGGGCAGTGTGGGGGCGGTGAGCGCCGGCATCGTCGGCGGTGTGGGCGAGCTTCGCGGACAGGGACGGAGTTCCTCCGCGCGCTACGTAAGATCCGACGTCGCCCTCGCGCCCGGAAACTCGGGCGGACCGCTCCTGAACGCCAGGGGTGAGGTCGTCGCCATCAACGCCATGATATTCGGCCGTATGGCGCTCTCCATTCCAAGCAACGCGGCGGAGGCCTGGATCGCCGAAGAACGCCGTCCGAGGCTGGGTGTCGGGGTCTTGCCCGTCGAGGTGCCAGTATCCCAGCAGCGGGAAGCCGGCACTGCGGGGCTCGTGATCGCCGGCGTCGAGACCGGAGGCGCCGCCTACAGGGCCGGCCTGCTGGTCGGCGACGTCTTGCTCGCTGCGGCCGGGAAACCGCTCGGGGAGACACAGACGCTGTTGGACGCCGTGGCGCACGCCGGTGATGTCGTCTCCTTGCGGGTCATGCGCAGCGGTAAAATCATGGTCATGGAAGTGCGCCTGGAAGAGTCGGGACGCGCCGCATGACGCCCACGCGGGTATTCGTCGTGGCCCCGACGCCGACCATGCGGGCGGGGCTGCGTTCGATGCTCGCGTCCGTCGAGGCCGCCGACTTGCTGGTAGTCGGCGAGACCGGTCTGTCCGTGGGACCCGTCCCCCCGCTCTCTGGAGCCGATGTAGTGCTCGTCGCCGACGAGGAGTTGCTCGAGGAGACCGCACTCTCCGTCTCGGAAGACGGGACGCTGTCGCTACTGCTGCTCTCGGAGGATGAGGACACGGCGTCCAGGCTGCGCACCCTGTCTCTGAGGGGATGGGGCGTCGTGCCGCCCGATGCCCCATCCGAGGAGCTGGGTGCCGCCGTCGCAGCCGTGGCCCAGGGCCTGACCGTGCTCCCGAGGAACCTGGCCGAGCGGTTGCTCGACGAGCCTGCGGCGGCGGTGGAAAAGCTCTCCGAGCCGCTGACCGCGCGTGAGAGCGAGGTGCTCGACCTGCTCGGGCATGGGCTGTCAAACAAGATGATCGCGCGCGAGCTCCACATCAGCGAACATACCGTCAAGTTCCACATCTCCTCGGTCTACTCCAAGCTCGGCGTCAGCAACCGCGCCGAGGCGGTCAGCCAGGGCGCGCGGCACGGGCTTATATCTCTTTGAGGTAGCATTTCAACGTTTTAGGCTTCAGGTTACAGGCATCAGGTATCAGGATTCTCACGGTCCCACCCGTCATTCCCGCGAAAGCGGGAATCCACGACGCGCAAGAAGCTCCGCCCTTCCGACCGGAAGCAACCACCGGATTCTTTCTGATTCGCGGTAGGTCGTTGCCTGTGTGGCGCGCCGTGAACGATCCAGCGGCAACGCCTCTCTGCTACCCCCGTTTTAGAATGGAGTCGGCCATGCGGGGTGGTGGAAGGCGGGGCGATCTCGGATTCTCCCTTGAAAGCGGCGATTCTATCCATTCTGATACCCTTCATCCTCTTTGTTGGGTGCGAGGAAGCTGGGGAGACCGGGAAGTCGCGGTCTGGGGACGCGAATAGACAGCCTGTTTCTGTAATTCACCAGGAACCTACGCGGGTGATCGTCACCAGTGACGACGACTCGCTCCCTGACGGTTGCCGCCCACGGCAGGTGGCAGGGCTTGTGATCTCCTTCGTCAATGCTTTCAACAGCAGGGATCAGGCGAGCCTGTCCCGCATCTTCGCCTGGCGCATGGATATGAAGGCCGATGATGAGCGCACGGCCCGCGAGGCCGCCGGCTGGCTGTGTACCGACCCGCCAGGTTGGAAGCCGGGCAAAGCCGTCGTCGCATGTACATGAGGCCTCAGGTAGGGTTTCAGTGAGGAGACTTCATGAGGGGGTGCTTGGCCTTGGAAGTGGTGCGGGGCTCCGCAGTTGCCTTGGAGCCCGTCCAACACCACCTGAAGCCTGTAGCCTGATACCTGAAACCTTCTAGTGACCAGGCAGGATCAAATGCAAGTCCCCGAACTCGTGCCAGAGGTAGCCTCTCTTCAAGGCCTCGGAGTAGGCGACTTCGAGATGCTCCGCGCCGGAGGTGGAGATTGGGTGTTCCGACACGCTTCCGACGAGCGCCTCCAGCATAGACAGGTGGGTGGAGCGCGGTTCGTGTAGACCTGTCAGCATCGCGTCGACGGAACGTATACCGCGCTCCGGGGTTATGAAGACGTCGGTCCAGCCCTCGCCCGGGTGGATCGAGCCGTCCCTGTCGGTGACGGTCTCGAGGGCGCGCACGACCGTGGTCCCTACCGCGACCACCCTGCGTCCGGCCGCGCGGGCCGAGTTGATCGCGGCAGCGGTCTCGGGAGGGACACGGTAGAACTCCTCGTATGGCGGCTCGTCGTCTTCCAGGCTTGCTACGCCCGTGTGCAATATCAGCGGCACGACGCTCACCCCGTTTGCGACCAGGCGGGTGATCAGCTCCGGCGTAAAAGCCCTTCCCGCCGAGGGCATCTCGGCGCTACCTACCTCGGTGGCGTAGACCGTCTGGTAATAGCTCGCAGGCCAGCTCTCCCTGACGTAGCCGTACCTGATGGGTGATCCGTTGAGGTCCAGATAATCATTGAGATTCACGGGCAGCTTCAGGGTGGAGATCCAGAGCCGGTTGGACTCATCGTCGCGCTGCCGCCTCTCCGACAAATAAGGGGTGTGCAGGACCATGCTGGCACCCGCCGGGAGTGAAAGGACCTCACCAGACTTACCGTCGAGCACAGGTTCATGGCCGGAGGAGGATCTCAGCTCGACGACCCACAGGTCGGCCGGCAGGTGGGTCGAGAGGTGCACGGTGAGGGGTGTGCCGTCACTGCGCTCGGCGGGAAGGGCGGCGTTCATGGTGCCGCTGGTGTTGACGACGAGGGTATCGCCGGCACGCAGGAACTCCGGGAGATCGCCGAACCTGGAGTGGACGATGCGGTCGTCATCGAGGTAGGAGACCATCAGGCGGACTTCGTCGCGGCGCAGTCCTCGCGCCTCGGGCGGCTCGCCGGCCTCCAACTCCCGAGGCAACTCGAAGCGGAGCGGGGATCTCGCCTCGGGATAGTCGGGAAATGTGTCTAGGCTTTCCAAAGCTTCTGTGAGCGTGTGTGACAATCTGGTCCTCTCCTTCTATGAGGCCGCGGTGGTCGTTCCCACCCTCGCGGCCAGTACGCTGGCCTCGTAGCGCCCGCTCGGCAGGTCGCCCGTCAAGAGTTCGAGGAGTCCAGGAACGCTCTCTTCCGGGAGCGGCCTGTCGCTGATGTCCTCGTCGGGGAAGGCTTCCTGGTGCATCTGGGTTCGCATGTCGCCGGGATCCACGCGGTAGACGCGCAGTCCGGGATTCTCGGCCGCCAGGATGTTGGAGAGTTGCTCCAGTGCGGCCTTGCTCGACCCGTATCCGCCCCAGCCTTCGTACGGTTCGACGGCGGCGTCGCTCGTGACGTTGATAATGCGCGCCTGTGGTTTCAGCTCGCCGTGGAGCGTCTGAATAAGCGCGAGCGGTGCGACCACATTGTTTCGGTAGACCTGCTCGAACACGTCGAGCGGGTAGTCGAGCAACTCCGGCTGGGGGCTCGGGCCGAGGACGCTCGCATTGTTGACCAGCGCGTCAACGCCGCCGGCCTCCCGTGCCGCCTCGGCGAGATCCTCTCGATGTTCCGGGTCGGCAACGTCCCCCGGTATGGCGATTACGCGCGCGTCTCTGGATAGCTCGGCGCGGGCGCTCTCCAGCGCTTCTTTGCCTCGGGCGTCGATGATCAAGGTCCAGCCCTCCCCGGCCAGGGTGCGGGCGAGCGCCAGACCGAGGCCGCGGGAAGCACCTGTGATGATCGCCGTGCGATCCGAAGATTCTCCGGTCATTTCGTATGCCTCCAGTTCTTGTTTTGAATACAATGTATCGCTGTGACCGGCGCCGGGAAACGTCAGGAGGGACGGTTTTCGGCCTGTACTTTGGTACAGCAAGGCTTCAAGCATCAGGGGCGTTGAGGCGAAATGGTTTAGCGGCTTAGGGGGCCTCGACGAGGCCGCGGCGGACGGCGATTCTGGCCGCCTCGGTGCGGTTTTGGGCTTCGAGCTTGGCTAGGATGGAGCCCACGTGGAACTTGACCGTCCGTTCGGAGATGAAGAGTCGTTCAGCGATCTCGGCGTTCTTCAGGCCGCGGGCGAGGAGCGCGAGGACCTCGAGTTCCCTGGATGTCAGGCGGCGGTTCTGCGGGACGTTCTCCTCGCCCTCTATGCGCTCCAGGAGCCTATCTGTGACGGCCGGTTCGAGGAGGGAGCCTCCGGCCTGAACGGTACGGATGGCGCCGAAGATCTCCTGTCGGGAAGCGCCCTTGAGCAGGTATCCACGGGCGCCCGCGCGTAGAGAGCCGAGTATTCGGGCGTCCGTGTCGTAGGCCGTGAAGACGAGAGTGCGTGCGCTAGAGCCGGCGTCGCGGAGCTTTTCGAGGGCCTCGACGCCATCGGTCCCAGGCATCTCCAGATCCAGGAGTATCACATCGGGGTCCAGGCTTTCTGCGAGCCTCACGACTTCATCCCCGTCTGCGGCTTCGCCCACCACCTCGAAGTCGGGCTGGGTGGCCAGCACCGCTACGAGACCCTCGCGCAGCATCGGGTGATCGTCGGCGACGAGGAGCCTTACCTTATCCACCCCGTATTCCTTCGAGCGGAACGGTAACGTCGAGGCGCGTACCTTCGCCAGGGACACTCTCTATCACCAGAGAGCCGCCGAGTATCTCGACCCTCTCCCTCATACCGACGATGCCATGGCGGGCATCGGCGACGCTGGAAGGGTCGAAACCGTGTCCGTCGTCCTTGACGGTGAGTCGCACCGCCTGCGGTGTGGCCACGAGCCTGACCGTTACGCGGCTTGCGCGCGCGTGACTGGCGATGTTGGTGAGGGCTTCCTGGCAGACTCGGTAGAGGGCTACCTCGACCCGCGGCGGGAGAGGGCGACTGCCGTTCACCGCCCTGAATCTCGTGGCCACATCAGTCTCTGCTTCCCAGCGGTCGACGAGGGTCTTTAGCGCCTCGGGGAGGGAGCGGCCTTCGAGTGGGGCGGCGCGGAGGTCGAGGACCGAACGGCGCGCCTCATCGAGGTTGGAACGGGTGAGTGAGAGGGCGCGGCGCAGCGGTTCGCGGGCGCGCTGCGCTCCGAACTCATCGTCCAGTAAGGCTTCGGCCGACTCGAGCTGGAGTCCCGTGGCTGTAAGTCCCTGGGCGAGTGTGTCGTGGATCTCTCGCGCCAGGCGATTGCGCTCCTCGACGGCGCCGAGCCTGGCGCTGCGGTCGAAGAGGCTGGCCCGCTCGACGGCGATAGCCAATAAGTCTCCTATTGTGGAGAGGAGCTGCAGGTCTTCCGGCGAGAGGCCCCGCCACTGGGGGCTCGCGACGTTCATTACGCCGAGCTTCTTCTCCCCGGCGTAGAGGGGGATGCTGGCGTGGTAGCGCAGGCCACCAGTGCCGTCTACGAGGCCGTCCAGGCGGCTGCAAGTCAGGACGTTGACGTTGGCGGCTCCTTCCAGGTCACCCTTCTTGTAGGTGTCCAGGCAATAACAGTAGCCCGATCCGTCCATGCGGCGCGGGTCGTCCGCGAGGGCAGGAGGGAGGTTGCGGGCCGCGGCCAGGTAGGGCTCGGGAGAGGAATCGTCTATGAGCCAGATCCAGGCCGTGCGCAATCCCAGCAGCTCGGCCACCTGCGACAAAGTGAACCCGAGGGCCTCGCCAAGCTCGACGGAGCGGTTGAGTTCGCGCGCGATCTCGTTGAGCACCGAGAGCTCGTGGTTGCGGCGCTCCAGATCCTCCCTTTCCCGGGTGTTCAGCCCAGACAAGCTCGTCTCTCCAGTTTCTTCACCAATAGAGGAGTTTATCAGCGTGGGACTCGGATCATGCTGGCCGTTCCGGCTTTCCCAGCCGCGGCATTTCAAAGGAGGTCCCTACCAGAGAAATTGCTACCTGGCATATAAATAGCCCCTTGTACCACTGCTATACTACCCGCGGTTAATGCAAGAGCAGTGGGTAAAGGGCGAGTCCACCCACGGCTGGGAAAGGTGTGGGGGATGCGAAAGTCAGAGACAATGCGGGCGGCCTCACGGCTGCTACTGAGCCATCCGATCTTCTGCTTGCTCGCAGTGTTGGCGGCGGTGGTGGTGCTAGGTGTGTTCGGTCCACTCAAGGTAGTTCATGCTGCTGATGTAGCCGTCGAGGGCGAGAACTTCGACGTCAAGCCCACCGGCACCAGCGTCGTAACCGGCACTATGTACTCTAACGGCAAGGCGCTCAGGTTCTCCAATAACACCGCAATCGCTAAGGAGCCGCTGACCTTCAACTCTTCGGGTGACGTGGTGCTGATGGCCCGTGCCACACAGAGTGGTGGCTCGCCCAAGCTCAGGGTGAGCGTCAACGGCACCTTTACCGCACCGGCACAGGCCATAACCAACAGCGGCGCTCCCCGAGCCTACACCTTCGACGTGAACGCTCCTTCGGGGAACGACGTGCAGATAAGCGTAAAGGCTGCCAACACGGGCTCGGGGCGCAAGCCGTTCTTGGATTACGTGACCTTCCCCCCCAGCGGTGGTGGCGGTAGCTTGACCTATATCGGCTCAGCAACAGGTGATACAGACACAACTCCACAAGGTAAGGTTACCGTTCCGGTACCTCCAGGCACAGAGCAGGGTGATTTTATGCTTGCTCTACTTCAGGCGGATTATGGTAATGTGGGTGGAACTCCTCCTTCAGGCTGGAAATTGATTGATGAGCATTTGGAGGGTAGGGATCTATCACTTCACGCATATTATAGGATTGCCGCAGCTACAGAGCCACGGTCATATACGTGGAACGTAGTGAATACTACACTAAATCATGATCCGCTTGCCGGGGGCACCATCCTGACTTTCAGGGGAGTAGATCAAGCAAGCCCCGTATTTGCAAAGGCTGTCAATCCTGAAACAGCGGATCCGGCTAAAATTAACTGCCCAAGTGTGAATGCGCCAAACGGGGGAATGCTGGTCTGCGGTTTTGCGCATGATGATCCACAGCCCGACATCAAGGCTCCTGCAGGCATGACCCGCGTCAGTAATTTTGTCATCGGGAATGATGATGCTCACGCGGTAGCATATGAGCGAATTGCAGAAGCCGGAGCTACCGGATTACGATCAGCAACGATAAATCCCAATCTCAAAGGCGGGAAAAATGACATAAGTATGGCGATTTCTCTTCGTCCTTCGGCGGTCAATCCTCCATAGCTCATACAGGAGTGGATCCGACTCTTGTATGTGGCGGTGCGGCTCCAAACTGTATTCCAAGAGCTACAACTGCTGTCCCCAGTAGTTCAGCTCCCACAACTCCGGTAGTTAGCCAGCCACAGACCCCGAGCGGTTTTCTGTCACCCTTACCTTCTACGCCCCAGACCTCCCATAGAGTCTGGGCTCTTCCGCCGGACGGGTCAGGCCTGGGGATCCTGCCCACGGAGGGAGAGCGCCTCGCCCACGGGCCGGACGTGGCGCGAGACTTCTACCTGCCGTAGGAGGACTCCGAGGGGACCTACCACCTATGGCACGAGAGGCCCGACCGCTGGCGGGAAGAGATACGCGACCTCGACCGCCGAATGCTCCGTTGCGTCGTGTTCGGCGGCGCCAGGGAACCGCGATGGGTCTACGACCCTAACTGCGTAGAAAGGGCCTTTCTACGCAGTTCGTCCCCAGAAGTAGCTACCCAACCTACAAAATACGCCATGTGGCAGGGGCGCCTGGTACCCAATACATGCTACTGTGGTAGCGTTGTACGACAAGGCGGGGCTGACGAGCTCCGCCCCTCAAATGAGGGAACTGATGAGGAAAGCGATACTCTTGCTGGCGACGATGGCCTTAGCCATCTTGCTGGCGGCCGGGGCGGCTTGGGCCATCACCTACGGGCAGCCCGATGGCGACAGGCACCCTTACGTTGGCGCCATGGTGGTAGCTGATGAGCAAGGCGAGTTCTTGTTCTGCTCGGGCACCTTGATAGCCCCGGACGTCTTTCTGACCGCCGCGCACTGCATGGCCGCTATCGACCAGTTCGGCTTAGAGTTCCGAGGTGTTACGTTCGACAGCGTCTTCGACCCCGACACTTCCGTGGTGTATCCGGGAACGCCGCACGCCCACCCCGACTTCCCCGGGCCGAGTTCCGATGCCAAGGACATCGCCGCGGTCGTCCTAGACGAGGAGGTCAGCGGCATCCAGCCCGCCTTGCTGCCCGGCGCGGGCTTGCTCGATCGGCTGGCGGAGGACGGCGCTCTCAAAGGCCAAAGCTTCACCGCGGTAGGCTACGGGGCCACAGAACGCACCCACGAGCCCGGCAGCGGCGCCCCGGTCTTCGGCGAGGACGGTACGAGGATGTACGCAGTCTCGACCTTTAGCGCGCTCAACAAGAACTTCCTGCGCCTCTCGCAGAACCCGTCCACCGGCGACGCCGGCACCTGCTACGGCGACTCGGGGGGCCGAACTTCCTTGGCGACTCACGCGTCATCGCGTCCATCACGATAACCGGGGACGTCCCGTGCCGATCCAGGAACGTCACCTACCGCCTCGACACGCCCTCGGCTCGGGAGTTCCTCGGCCAATTCGTGACGCTGCCATAACCGGGGTGTCCTCCAAGAGATAGCAAATTCGAGCAGATTTCTGCCGGGCCAGCTACCGCTGTGGGCCGTGGGGTTCGTTATGGGGTCTCTTGCGGAAATCAACAGTGCAGTTGTGAGGTTCTCGAAAGAGGAACATAATGACGTGTGTTACACAGATCACGTAGTCCTGGGGAGGTTGAGATGATGGAGACGGATCTTGCCGGCCAGCTCGAAGGTCTCTTTCACGAGGTCGGCGCAGCCCACCATCAGGCCTACATCGAGACGGACGGCGCCGACCCAGAATGGCCGTTGTGGTACGCAGACTATCTACGGGAGAGGCTGGGAGAACTCCTCGACGCCAGCTTCACCAAGAGCGAGCTCGTCCACATGCTCGTACTGGTCGCCAACGAGCAACCACTCGTCGCCCCTGGTGCCAACTGGGCCAGGTACTACGCGAAGAAGTTCATAGCTCTGTATACATGACGCCCCGGGACGCTGTGGCGGGCGATAGATGCGCTCGGCGCGGAGCCGACGGGAGGTTAGTTGTCCAGGTTGTTCCTGAACCGGCGTCGCCTGAGAACGTAGGCGAGGACCAACAAGGCGACGATTCCTATGAGGCCGTAACCGAGGGATTTCGCGGTCGCGAGTAGCTCTTCCCAATACTGGCCGAAGACGTAGCCGACCAGCGAGTAGGCCACGGCCCACACGACCGCGGCGGCCAGGTTGTAGGGGAGAAACCGGTAGTACCTCATCCTGGTTACCCCGGCGAAGAGTGGGGTCATGCTGCGCAGACCTGGTCCGAAGCGTCCGACGAAGACCGTCTTCCCCCCGTGCGCCTCGAAGTAGCGTTCCACCCTGGCGAGGCTCCTCTCGCTAACCAGGAAATGGATGAAACGCATCTTCAGGATACGGTAGATCATGGGCCTACCGCCGATGCGCCCGATCCAGTACACGGAGTTGTCCGAGATGAAGGCACCGGCGAAGCCGCTGAGCATCACCAGCGGGAGCGCGAGTTGTCCACCGTTGGCGAACAATCCTCCCGCGAAAAGAACGATGTCTCCCGAAGCGGGAAGGCCGAAATTGTCCAGTGCGGCCCCGAAGAGTATTACCAGGTAGCCGTGGGTCACGAGCAGGTTCGTCACGAAACCCAGCACAGCACTGGGTGAATCTGGGATGGATCTGATGAAGTCCAGAAGGCTTTCCATGCGCCCGATGGGTTATATCACGCGGGATGGGGAAGGGCAGGACCCTTCCCCATCCCGCGCTGGCAGCTATCAGCGGTCAGCAAGAACAAGAAGCTGAAAGCTGAGGGCTCGTCGTGCATGAGGCCTCATGCACGGCGCCGGTTGACGCGTGGTGGAAGCCCGGCTATGCTGCTCGAGGACATAACAGGGGGCGAAGGGGCCCAGGAAGCCGGTGCGAGTCCGGCACGGTCCCGCCACTGTAACCGGGGAGCGAACCCGAAGCGGCCACCGCAGCAGCGGGAAGGCCGGGTTAGCGAAGAGCCGGGAGTCAGGAGACTGGCCTTCGCCCGTGATCCCAAACCGGGGCGAGGACCCCGAGAAGGAGGCATCTGTGGAGAAGACCTTCGGGCGCAGACACCCGACCCTGCCGCTGTGGAGCTTGCTCGCCCTGGCTCTGCTACTCCTGGCGCTGTTCGTGCTCCTTTCGGCCAGCGGGGCTTTGCTAGCACCGCTCCTGGGGCAGGCCGCGGGCACCTTCGACTACCTGCACGAGTTCGCCCACGACGGGCGACATCTGCTCGGCGTTCCCTGCCACTAGGGCAACCCGTGGTCTCGGCATACCTGCGCCGCGGCATGGCCGCCGGGCTGCTCGCCGGCCTCTTCGCCGGCTTCTTCGCCTTCTTCGTCGGAGAGCCCGTCCTCGACCGCGCGATAGCGCTGGAGGAATCGGCCCATGCCCACGAGGGCGGAGGTCACGTGCACGGCGGAGGAGGTGAGGAGATCTTCGGCCGCACGACCCAGAAGGTCGGCTTGTTTTTCGCCACGGGACTCTTCGGGGTGACCGTAGGTGGGGTGTTCGGCATCGGTTACGCATTCTTCCGCGGACGTCTGGCCGCAGGCAGCGATCTCAAGCGCAGCATCTCCCTGGCCGGCGCCATCTTCGCGGGGGCGTTCTTGATCCCCTTCCTCAAGTACCCGGCCAACCCGCCATCCGTCGGCGACCCTTCCACCATAAGGGAGCGCACCGCGGCCTACTTCTCGCTCGTCGCCCTCTCGCTCCTCGCCATCTTCCTTGCCTGGCTCGCCGCAAGGACGCTCGAAGCACGCGGTGTCGACGCCTTGCGACGTCGTCTTGTGGTCGGCGCGGGTCTGGTCGTCGTCGTTGGCGTGCTGTTCTTGTTCTTGCCCGCTGCTCCCTCCACCGGTGGGTTCCCGTCGGGGACGCTCTGGGCTTTCAGGCTCTCATCGTTCGGCACCCAGCTGGCCTTCTGGGCCGGACTCGGACTCCTCTTCGGGGTGCTGTGCGAGCGCGCCAGGAGGAAGGGCGTGACGGCTTGAACGGAGCCCTCCTCGTCGCAGGAACCCACTCCGACGCAGGGAAGAGCGTCGTCGTGGCCGGCATCTGCCGCTGGCTCGCTCGCGAGGGTGCGAGCGTCGCGCCGTTCAAGGCCCAGAACATGGCCCTCAACTCC
>DATMVF010000156.1:0-10912 GCA_035563475.1 Rubrobacter sp. | reverse complement strand
GAGCGGCAAAGCTGAAAGCTGACCGCTGATAGCTGACGGCTAATGCCGACCGAAGGGAGGAGCGACATGGACATCCTCATCAAAGGCCGCAACATCCCTGTGACGGAGGCTCTGGAGCGCTACGCCTGGGAGAAGGTGGAGCGGGTCACCAGGTTCTTCGATGATGAGCGCACAGCCTCGCGGGCCGAGGTGGAGCTCATCCACGAGCGCAACCGCGCCGTCTCCGAGCCAGAGGTGGCCGAGGCCACGTTGTTTATCAACGGGTCCGTGCTGAAGGCCAGTGAGTCCTCAGAAGACATGTACGCCTCCATAGATGGGATGTCGGACAAACTCGAGCGGCAGGTCAAGCGCTTCAGGGGGCGCCAGATCGACCGCTGGCAGGGCCAGCTGAAGAACACGCCGGACGTGGCCCCCACAGGCGCCCAACCCTTCATCGTCGAGGAAGAAGAGGAGATCGAACCCCGTATAGTGAGGACCAAGCAGTTCCAGATGAAGCCGATGGGCGCCGAGGAGGCCGTCCTCCAACTGGAGCTCCTCGACCACGACTTCTACGTGTTCACGAGCGCCGATACCGGTGATATAAATGTGGTATACCGGCGTCGTGACGGAGACTACGGGCTCATAGAGCCTGCCCGTTAGCCCGGTACGACTACTACTACGAGGTAGCTTGTTTTGGCGAACTTGTTGACGAAGATTTTGAGGATGGGCGAGGGCCGTAAGGTCAAGGTCCTCCAGCGGCGCGTGGAGGCGGTCTCGGCGTTGGAGCCCGAGATGGAGAAGCTCTCCGATTCGCAACTGCGGGAGAAGACGGACGAGTTTCGCGAGAGGCTCGCCGGGGGGGAGACCATCGACGAGTTGCTGCCCGAGGCCTTCGCAGTCGTGCGGGAGGTCTCCAGGCGGACCCTGGGGATGCGTCCCTTCGATGAGCAGGTAATGGGCGGCATAGTCTTGCACGAAGGGAAGATCGCCGAGATGAAGACGGGCGAGGGCAAGACGCTCGCGGCGACCATGCCCGTCTACCTCAACGCGCTGGAAGACAAAGGCGTCCACGTCGTCACCGTCAACGACTATCTGGCCCGCCGCGACGCGGCCTGGATGGGTGAGATCTACACTTTCCTGGGGCTAGAGGTCGGCCTTATCCAGGAGAGCATGAGCTTCGACGAGCGGAAGGTCGCCTACGACTCGCATGTCACATACGGCACGAACGCGCAGTTCGGCTTCGATTACCTCAGGGACAACATAGCGACCTCCACGGACCAGCTCGTGCAGCGGGAGCTCAACTTCGGGATAGTGGACGAGGTCGACTCCATCCTGGTCGACGAGGCCCGCACTCCGCTCATCATCTCGGGTATGCCTGAGACCGCCGCAGACGTCTACTACCGCTTCGCCGCCATAGTCCCGCGCCTCAAGAGCGGCGAAGACTACGAGGTGGATGAGAAAAAGCAGCAGGTAGCCCCGACCGAGAGCGGCGTAGAGAAGGTCGAGAAGGCCCTGGGCATAGAGAATCTCTACGACGACGTCAACACCAACCTCGTCAACCACCTGAACCAGGCGCTCAGGGCGCAGACTCTCTTCCACAAGGACGACGAGTACATCGTCACCGACGGGCAGGTCTACATAGTCGACGAGTTCACGGGGCGAGTCCTCGAGGGCAGGCGTTACTCCGAGGGGCTCCACCAGGCCATCGAGGCCAAAGAGGGCGTCGAGATCAGGGAAGAGAACCAGACCGTAGCCACCATCACCATCCAGAACTTCTTCAGGATGTACGACAAGCTCTCCGGCATGACGGGCACGGCGGCGACCGAGGCCGACGAGTTCATGCACACCTACAAGATGGAAGTCGTCTCCATCCCGACGCACGAGGAGATGATCAGGGACGACAAAGACGACCTCGTCTACAAGACCGAGAAGTCAAAGCACAAAGCCGTGGTCGAGGACATCTCGGAGCGGAACGAGATGGGCCAACCCATCCTCGTCGGCACGGTCTCCGTGGACGTCTCCGAGCGCCTCTCGTCGCTGTTGAACCGGCGTGGGATCGCGCACAACGTACTCAACGCCAAGCAGCACGAGCGGGAGGCGGAGATCATCGCCGGGGCGGGCGAGCGGGGCGCCGTGACCATAGCGACGAACATGGCGGGCCGTGGTACGGACATCAAGCTCGGCGAGGGAGTGTCCGAGCTTGGAGGCCTCTACGTCCTCGGCACCGAGCGTCACGAGGCGCGCCGCATAGACAACCAGCTCAGGGGCCGCTCGGGGAGGCAGGGGGATCCCGGCGAGTCCAGGTTCTACCTGTCCTTCGAGGACGAGCTCCTCAGGCTCTTCGGCGGACAGCGGATGCAGGGGATCATCGAGCGCATAGGGCTCGAAGAAGACGTGCCGATCGAGGCCGGTATGATCTCCAACTCCGTGAGGCGCGCCCAGGAGCAGGTCGAGAGCCGCAACTTCCAGATGCGCAAGCGCATACTCGAGTACGACGACGTCTTGAACAAGCAGCGCGAGGTGATCTACGCGATAAGACGTGACATCCTGATGGGGGAGGACGTCGACACGCAGTCCTACGTGGAGGACGTGCTTACGGAAGTCGTCTCCGAATACGTCTCCGAGAACGTCTACCCCGAAGACTGGGACCTCGAAGCCCTCACGACCGAGGTAAACCGCTTCTATCCCAGCAGGATCGATTTCAAAGCCATCGACGTCGAGACCCTTACGGCCGCCGAGGTCCTCGCGATGGTCCTGCAGGACGCCGACGAGCGCCTCGAGGAGCGCAAGGCCGAGTGGGACGAGCGGACCGCCGAGCTCGAGAAGCGCGGGCTAGCCCGCGGCGACGGGGTGGCCACTTTCGAGGAGGCCGAGCGTAGGACGCTGCTCTCTGTGGTCGATTCCCGCTGGAGGGAGCACCTCTACGAGATGGACTACCTGCGCGAGGGGATCGGCTGGCGCGGGCTCTCCCAGCGCGATCCGCTGGTCGAGTACAAGCGAGAGGGCTTCGACATCTTCCAGGAGATGGAGCGGGGCCTGAAGGCGGACTACGTCACCTACATCTACCGTGTGGAGAACATCAAGGTGCGCGAGGAGGAGATGCAGCAGCTCTCCTACAGCGGCGGCGAAGAGCCGAACCAGCGCCAGAAGGGCCCGCGCAAGGCAGCGGCCAAGATCGGGCGCAACGAGCCCTGTCCGTGCGGCAGCGGGAAGAAGTACAAGAAGTGTCACGGACAGCCGGGCGCGCCGCCGCTCGCGTCCGAAGCCCAGGCAGGTTAGTGGCCGAGCTCAAGTACAAAACGTCCGAGCTGGAAGGACGCCTCGCCGAGCTCGAGGCGTTCTTCGACGTGGAAGGGTTGCGTGCGGAGGCCGAAGAGCTCGGCGAGGAAATGAGCCGACCCGGTTTCTGGGATGATCCCGAAGAGGCCAGGGCGGTGTCGGCACGCTTCTCGCGGGTGCAGGGCAGGGTCGAGCTGCTCGACGGGCTCAAAGCGAGCCTCTCGGACTCGGGGGAACTACTCGAGCTCGCCGAAGAGGACGGAGAGTTGCTCCCCGAGGTCAGGGAGGAGCTCAGGCGGGTAGAGCGGGTGCTCGAGGAGCAAGAGGTTGCCAGGCTCTTCGCCGGCGAGTACGACGAGGGCGACGCCATACTCACCATAAACCCGGGCGCGGGCGGGGTGGATTCGCAGGACTGGGCCGAGATGCTCGCGCGAATGTACCAGCGCTGGGCTGAGCGGCGGGGCTTCGGGCTCGAGGTGATCGAGTACACCGTAGGCGAGGAGGCGGGCATAAAAAGCGCCACCTTCACCGTCTCCGGGGAGTACGCCTTCGGGCTCTTATCCGCCGAGCGCGGGGTGCATCGTCTCGTCAGGATCAGCCCTTTCGACGCCGGCGCGAGGAGGCACACCAGCTTCGCCTCCGTCGCCGTGGCACCCGTCGTAGGTGAGGCCGTCGAGGTCGAGATCGAGGAGAAAGATCTCAAGGTGGATACCTACAGGGCCTCGGGGGCCGGCGGCCAGCACGTCAACAAGACCGATTCGGCCGTCAGGATCACGCACCTCCCGACGGGCATCGTGGCGCAGTGCCAGAACGAGCGCAGCCAGCACCAGAACCGCGAGGTGGCCATGCGGGTCCTCAGGGCGCGGCTCTTCGAACTCGAGCGGGAGAAGCGGGAGCAGGAGATCGCCGCACAAAGCGGGGAGAAGGCGGATATCGAGTGGGGTTCGCAGATCCGGTCCTACGTACTCCACCCTTACAAGCTCGTGAAGGACCATCGCACCGGCGAGGAGACGGCGAACGTGGACCGCGTGCTCGACGGTGACCTCGATGCCTTCGTCTATGCTTACTTGAAGAACAGGACCGTGGCCTAGCGCCATGCGGAGCGTCGTTGCGGCCGTGCTCGCCCCCGTACTCCTCGTCTTCCTGATCGGACCGTACACGTTCTTGCCCACGCTGCTGGAGTACGCGGTCGCCAGGGACGTCAAGGCCCGGCTCGGGATCGAAAAGCAGCCCGATGTAGAGCTGAAGAGCGAGCCCCCGCTGCGCATGCTGGCTGGCGAGTTCTCGGGAGGACGCGTCGTCATGAAGAATACCGATCTGGGCAACGTCACGGCAACGAGGGCGCGTATCGACCTCGACCCCTTCGACATCGACGTCTGGGCCACCATGAGAGAGGGTCGCGTGGTGGCCAGGGAGCCCCTGTCGGGAGGTATACGGGTCGCCGTGCCCGAGAGCGAAGTCTCGCGCCTGGCGAAGGCGGGTTCCGAGGTACCCATAGAGGGACTGGACGTGCAGGAGGGCGGGGTGATCGCCAGGTCGGAGGTCTCGGTGCTCGGCAGGCGGTTCCCGGCCTCCATAGAAGGGAAGCCCGCCCTGCGCGACGGAGAGCTGATCTTCGAGCCGCAGGGCCTCACGGCGGCGGGAGTTCGGGTGCCCGATGAGCTCGCAGACCGGTTGCTCGCCGGCACGTCCTTCGAGTACCCCCTGGACCGTCTGCCTTACCAGACCACCATCACCAGCGTGGAGGCCCAGGAAGGGCGGATCATTCTCAGCGGCAGAGTGCCGAGCGTGCCGCTCGGCGCTTACCCCGGCGGTTGATAACGCCCTGGGTTGTTGTTATCGTCTCCGATGGCCGGGCCCTGGAGGGGGACTCCGAATCGCGCGTGGAGAAGTAATGATCCGACTAGATAATGTCACCAAAGTGTATGGCAAAGATACCGTCGCCCTGGAGCGGGTGAACCTCGGGATAGATTCGGGCGAGTTCGTGTTCCTGGTGGGAGCCAGCGGGTCTGGCAAGTCGACCATAGTGCGCCTGATCATCAAGGAGATGGAGCCCTCGGCGGGGGCCATCTACGTGAACGGCACCAGGCTCTCCTCGGTGCCGCGGCGCAGGATCCCTCGTCTGCGCCGGGGAATAGGATGCGTCTTTCAGGATTTCAAACTGCTCCCGACCAAGACCGCGGCCGAGAACGTCGCCTACGCGATGGAAGTGACGGGCCAGAGGCGGCGTACCATCCGCACGAAGGTGCCCCAGATACTCGACCTCGTGGGCCTCTCGGCGAAGATGGACAAGTTTCCCGAAATGCTCTCGGGTGGCGAGCAACAGCGCGTCTCCATAGCCAGGGCCTTCGTGTCGCGGCCGCCCATCCTCGTCGCCGACGAGCCGACGGGCAACCTGGACCCCACAACCAGCGTCAGTATCATGCAGCTCCTGCACAGGATCAACCGCCTGGGCACCACCGTCCTGGTCGCGACCCACGATAGGGAGATGGTGGACGTAATGCGCAAGCGGGTGGTCGCCCTGGAGGCGGGGCGGGTCGTACGCGACAAGGTCAAGGGGGCTTACGCCGATGAGGGTTAGACCGGGGTTCTTTCTGGCCGAGGCCCTCAAGAACCTCCGCCTGAATCCGCTCATGAGCATCACCGCCGTCACCACCACGTTCATCTGCATCCTCGTCTTCGGGCTCGGCCTCCTCGTCAGCGCCCACATCCAGGGCATAATCGACTCTGTGCGCGAGGACGTCAGCGTCGAGGCATTCATGCCGAACTCCACGCGCAAGGACGTAGTCGCCCTCGTGAAACAAGTCGAAGAGTGGCCCGAGGTCGCCAATGCGACCCGCGTCTCCGAGGAGCAGGCGTTCGCCAAGTTCAAGGATAAGTTCGAGGACCAGCCCGATCTGTACCAGGACCTGCAAACGGGCGTCTTCCCTCCTTCCGTCCAGATTCAGCTTGAGGACCCGGATAGCGCCGGCGCCGTTGCCGCGAGGCTGAAGAACCAAGGGTTCACAGAGAGAAACCTGAGCTACCCCCAGCAGACCATCGACCGTCTCAACTCGATAACTTCGTACGTGATCTGGGGCCTCTACGGGGCCACGCTCCTGTTCCTTGTCGCCAGCGTACTCCTTATCTCCAACGCCATCAGACTCTCCATCTTCGCCAGGCGCAAGGAGATTGAGGTGATGAAACTAGTCGGCGCCTCCGACGGCTTCGTGCGCACCCCATTCGTCTTCGAAGGACTCCTCCAGGCCTTCGCCGGAGCGACACTCGCGGCGTTCGCCGTGATCTGGATCAACCTTCTCTTCGTCGACTGGTCGCACAATGCCCTCCCCTACGTACCGATCTCCAGCGACGCACTAAACGCCTTCTCGACCCTGCTCGTCCTCATAGCCGTAGGAGTGGCCATCGGCGTAATCGGCAGCTTCCTCTCCGTAACAAGATTCTTGAGGAAGATATAGCGCCCTAGGGCGCTATATCTTCAGCTTTCAGCCATTAGCCATCAGCCATCAGCAAGAACAAAAAGCTGACCGCTGAAAGCTGACAGCTGATTGCGCGGCGGAGCCGCATGGTAGACTCACGGTGTGCTTTGCCAGACACCTCTGATCGGAGCGCCCTCTTGATACTTCCGGCTATGCTGGTCCGTCGGGGGAAGTACTCTGTAGCAGACCCGCTCTTCGTCGAAGAGCGGCGTCCTGTGCTGGTCGCACGCAAGCTTCGCAGGGGTGCTGAGGCCGGCGACATAGTTCTCGTGAACGCCCGCGAGAAGAACCGCTCGCTCAGGGGAGAAGTAACCCGCGTTATCGGGCCTTCTGAGGACCCGCGCAACGTCTATGAGGCGCTCTTCGCCTCGATCGGAACCTCACGCGAGTTTCCGAGAAAGGTCGATGAGGGGGCCGAGGCCGTCGCGCACAGGGAGATGGGGGAGCGCAGGGACCTGCGTCACCTCCCCACGGTGACCATAGACGGCGCCGACGCGAAGGACTTCGACGATGCGATCTCGGTCGAGCGTTCCGCAGACGGCTACAGGGTATGGGTCCACATAGCCGACGTAACCCATTACGTCGAGCCTGGCTCGGTCCTCGACCGGCAGGCCGCCTACAGGGGCAACTCCGTGTACCTCCCAGGGACCGTCGCGCCGATGCTTCCCGGGCGTCTCTCCAACGACGTCTGCTCCCTGCGCCCGCACTCGGAGCGGGCCGCCGTAACGGTAGAGATGGAGGTCTCCGGGGAAGGCGAGTCGAAGAGCTCCAAGGCTTTCCGGAGCATGATCGTCAGCGATGCCAGGCTCACCTATGAGGCCGTCGACGCGTTTCTGCGCGGTGAAGAGACAATAGGTGAGACGGATCTGGTAAGGACCGCGTACGAACTCTCGCGCAGGCTCAGGATGCGGGCAGCGAGGCGTGGGAAGCTGGAGCTGGGAGGGCGGGAGCCAGAGTACACGATCGGCGAGGATGGGGTACCCACGGGCGCCGGAGTTCGCCGTTCCACGCCGGCCAGGGAGTTGATCGAGGAGCTCATGGTCCTCGCCAACGAGTCGGTCGCGAGAATGTTGCGCGCAAAGAAGGGCGGCATCTTCAGGGTGCACGAGAGGCCCGACCAGGATTCTCTGGAGCTCCTTGGCCATAGGCTCGCCGCCGTCGGTATGCAGGCCGAGCCGACGCCCGAGAACCTCGGGACGATCTCCCAGATGGCCAAGTCGGACGCGGTAAACTACCTGATCCTACGCTCCATTCCTCGCGCCCTGTATTCTCCCGAGGACCTCGGACACTACGGACTTGCGCTGGAGCACTACACGCACTTCACCTCCCCGATCCGGCGCTACGCCGACGTCCTCGTCCACCGCGCCCTGCTGGGAGACGAGCCGCCCGAAGACCTCACCGGTATCGCGAACCACATCTCCGAGCGGGAGTACAGATCCATGATCTGCGAACGCACCGCGGACGAGTACACGCTCATGTGGCTGATGCGAGACCGTGTTGGGGAGGTGCTAGAAGGGACCATCGTAAGCACCGCAGCCTTCGGCCTCTTCGTCGAGCTCGAGACGGGTGCCACAGGCCTCGTCCACGTGAGCAAACTCCCCGGATGGTGGGAGCTCGAGCCGAGCGGCGTCGTCCTCTCCAACGACGCCATAGGCGCTTCCTACAGGGTGGGGGACAGGGTCTTAGTAGAGTTGCTTGACGTTCTCCCGCTGATGCAGCGGGCCGAACTGAGAGTGGTGAAAAGGTTGTGACAGACTTCGCGCGAAACAAGAAGGCCCTCCACGACTTTGCCATCGAGGAGACCTACGAGGCCGGCATCCAGCTGACGGGGCCCGAAGTAAAGTCCGTCAGGGAGGGCAGGGCCAACCTCAAGGAGAGCTATGCCAGGGTGAGGGACGGCGAAGTATTCCTGATCGGGGCGCACATCTCGCCTTACGCGAACGCCAGGCAGGAACGGCAACTCCCCACCCGCGACCGCAAGCTGCTGCTGCACAGAAAGGAGATCGACCGCCTCATCGGCAAGAGCCAGGAGGAAGGGAAGACCCTCATCCCCCTAAAGCTCTACTCCAAAAACGGCATAGTCAAGCTCCAGATCGCCGTCGCGAGCCGCAAGCGCCAGTACGACAAGCGGCGTGAGATCGCCAAGAAGACGGCGGACCGCGAGATCGAACGCGCCATGAAAGAACGCCTCCGCTAAAGCGATTTGCGAAGCAAATCGCGCTAGTCAGCACGCTCAGGCTTACGCCTTCGCTTGTCAGCCCGCCGCCTCGCTCCGCTCGGCGGCTCGTCAGCATTTCAGCCAGGTCGTCCCATGATCTTTCCAAGTGGGTAAGCCCCGACCGCCACTGGAAGCGGTTCGTCGTGCGCGCCAGGGCAAGATCCAGAAAGGGAAAATCTGACATGCTGACAAGCGAGGGCCGAAAGGCCCGATGCGTGCTGACCAGCTTTAACATTCTCCCCAGAATGGTAGAATATCTGCCGTATAAGGGGGCGCATAGGCTTCGACGGGAGTGGTCAGCGTCCTGTGAGACGAGCCGAGTTTGCTGGAGACTCGTAAAACGCCGGCAGCGAAAGATACACGCCAACGATAATGTTGAGCTGGCAGCCGCTTAAATAGCGATGCCCATCGGTCCGGGCGGCCCACGGCCCGGTTCCCGGTGTCGTTTAGTGGGCTTACCCCCGGGGTTCTGGCCCGGAGCGCTGAGGGGACACTCAAAGGGCTAGCCTCGCGGCGGCGCCCCGGTCCGTCGCGGCAGGCGAAGCTAGACTGGGAGCTACGCTCGTAGAATCTCACGGACGGCGCGCTCGCGGACGCGGGTTCGAATCCCGCCGCCTCCACTCTAGCGCTTCGCGGGGAACCCGCGAAGCGCGCTAGCCAGCACGGCGCTTCGGGCTTCACCTTGCCGTGCACAACGGACCGCTACCCGAAGCGTCCGGGTTTCACGCTCGTGGGGGCCACGGAACGACTCGCTGAAATGCTGACAAGCGAAGGCTAAAAGCCTGAGCGTGCTGACAAGCTGCCGAAGGCAGCGTGCTAACCGGATATAATGCACTCCCGTGAGCGATCAACGGCCCATTGGAGTCTTTGATTCGGGTGTCGGCGGGCTGACGGTGCTCGCGGAGATCAGGGACCGTCTCCCTTACGAACACACCATCTATTTCGGGGATACGGCGAGGGTTCCATACGGGGTAAGGGACCTCGCCGAAGTCCGCTGGTTCACTTTCGAGATCGTCAACTACCTCATAGGCATGGACGTGAAGCTGATCGTGATCGCGTGCAATACCGCGACCGCTTCGGCCCTGAGGGCGACGCAGCGGTCCTTCGAAGTACCGATCATAGGCGTCATAGAGCCGGGGGCGCGGGCCGCGGTGGAGGAGACGCGCAACAGGCGCGTCGGCGTGCTTGCGACGCCGCTGACCGCGGCGAGCGGCGCCTACAGGCGTGCCGTCCACTCCCTGGACGCGGGGGTCGAGGTCCACCAGCAGGCCTGCCCCGAGTTCGTGCCCATGATCGAATGCGGCGTCGTCGATGGCCCAGAGCTCGAAACGGTCGCGCGGGACTATCTCCAGCCCATCATGGAGCGTGCCGTCGACGCCGTCGTGCTGGGGTGCACCCACTACCCGCTCATCTCGGCGCCTATCAACCGCATCCTGGGTCCTGAGGTGCGTCTGATCTCCTCCGCGGGCCAGACCGCCCTGGAGGTCGGTCGCGTCCTCTCCCGCCGCGACCGCTTGCGCCGCCCGCGCCACATAGACGACGAAGGTAAAGCCACCTTCGTGTGCAGCGCAGACCCTGAAGAGTTTGCCGCCCTCGGAAGCCGCTTCCTGGACCGGGAGATAGAGGCGGTAGTCCCGGCGACCGTAATCTAGAGCAAGTCAGCACGCTCCCTTCGGTCGCTTGTCAGCACGCTTCGGCCCTTCGGGCCTCGCTCTCAGCGGTCAGCTTCTGTCCTCTGGGCTCGCCCGGTAGCGCACGAGGCACCGCTTTGAGTGGCGGTCTGGTTCTACGCCGATGGCTGCGCCCCGAGACGACGTGCTGAAATGCTGACAAGCGAAGGCTAAAAGCCTGAGCGTGCTGACAAGGCGCGAAGCGCCGTGCTGACCGGCTGTTTGCTATACTCATGCCCGGTCTCGGCGGGGCGTGGCGCAGTCTGGTAGCGCACCTGCTTTGGGAGCAG
>DATMVF010000155.1:0-7109 GCA_035563475.1 Rubrobacter sp. | reverse complement strand
CTGGTACCGAGCCGACCCTCAGAGAGGTACGCTGGGTGAGCGTCGAGGAGCTGCAGGAAATCGAGCTTCTGCCAGGCTCCATAAAGGAAAGGTTACTGAGGGACGCCGGCGACGGATGGGACCCGGATAGAGTCTACGTAGGAAGCACAGATGGTTGACTCTCAGGACGCGTTACTCTCGTTCGTTGTGATGGGCGCGGGGGTAGCAGGGGCCGTGGTGGGGGGATTCTGGCTGGCCGTATTTTGGATGCGGAGCCTGGGCAAGAAGGTAGGATACTCGCTGGCGCCCCTTGGATTCTCACGGCCCAGGGGAGGACTTCTGGCGGGGATCTGCGCGGGGATGGCCGTCGGCGTAGGTGCCGTACTCCTCGGCATGATCGTGAACCCGATCAGCATCTTCGTCCTGGAACGGCTCGGCTACTCTACGGAATCGACCGTCCAACAGCCATTTATGCAAGGACTCGTCGGATGGGTGCAAGAAAGCCCTGGCGTGGCCATACCGGCGATAATCCTGATCGTCGTACTCTTCGGTCCGGCCGTCGAGGAACTGGTATTCAGGGGTGTCGTCTTCAACGGTCTCTACCGGCTGGGGGCCCTTATCTACGCCAGGTCCGTTGGGGCGGAGCATTCCAGGAGGCGTCCTGGCAGGATGATCTTTATCTCTTCCGCGCTCGCGTCTTCCGTCCTGTTCGCCCTGCTGCACCTGGAACCGGTCCTTCTGCCCGTCCTCTTGATCCTTGCGATAACCCTGTGCGCACTCTTCCAGCGGACGGGAAGCCTCCTTCCCTCGTTCGTCGCCCACGCGACGTTCAACTCCGTCGCCGCCGTGCTGATCATCCTGAGCGGGCTTGACGTTCTGAATATTCAGATCTAGGGCGGTTCGCGAACCGTCCCTACAAGCAAACCCCTTTAGCGCTTATCGGGCTGTCGGCTCGGCTGTTCTCCGACGTAGCGGGCCCTGGGACGTATGAGGGAGCCGCTCCGATACTGCTCTATCGCGTGGCCGATCCAGCCTACTGTCCTGCCGAGGGCGAAGAGCGCGACAGCCCCGCCAGCCGGCAACCCTAGCGTCCGCGCCACCGTCGCCAGCGCGAAATCTACGGTGGGACGCTCGTCCATCAAACGCAGCATCTCACCGGCAACACTTTCGGAGAGCGCGACGGCGATGCTCTCGGGATAGGCCCCGGCCGTCAAGCGTAGCAGACCGGCACCGCGGGGATCTCCTTCAGGATAGAGTGAGTGCCCGAACCCAGGGATTCTCTCCCCCCGCCTGAGACGGCCGGAGATAACCGCCCGTGCATCCCCAGCACCTTCCACCTCCCGCAAAAAGGCCAGGGCGAGTTCGATCTCCCCCCCGTGCTTGACGCCCCCGAGCGCCGCAAGCCCGGCCAGAACGACCGCATACGGCGTGGCCTCGGACGAGGCGACGCACCTGGCAGCGAAGGTCGAGACGGGTAACTCATGGTCCACGCAAAACACGAGCGCGGAGCCGAGAAGCGACTCGGCCCCTGGATCGTCCGTTCTCCAGCCACGCTGAAGCGTCCCCGCCAGGCCAGGAGCAGACTCTCCCGAGGCCACGTCCGTCATCAGGCGGAGTATCCTGGCGCCGGTGCGCGCGACGGCGCCAGGTCGCAAATCGTAGGCGGCCGGGTCCTCGGCGGCCGCCACAGGGAGCAGGACCTGGAAGACCTCGCCGGGCGTTAGTCCGGCCACGCTGCCCACAACGCTCTGGATACGCTGGGAGGGTCCGGACATCTCGGGTGGGAAGAGCGCCGGGGCCATCGCCTCATCGCCCGTCCAGATCAAGGCCGCAACCTCCTCGATCGTATTCTCCTCGGCGAGATCCAGGACGTCGCGTCCCCTGTAGTACAGTACGCCACCGTCGATCATGGTGATCCCCGACTCGAGCACTGGCGTGCCCCAGTGCAGGGCACCTTCTACCACACCATCAGGGTCCCGCCTGCGCTCCTTGCGCTCCTTGAGCCTCCTTACGTCCTCAGCCCTGTAACGCCTGGCGCGCCCCTTCCCTTCTACCGCCTCGGAACGTACCATCCCCCTGCTCACGTACGCATACAAAGTCGCAAGACTGATCCCCAACTCCTCCGCCGCTTGCCCAGAGCCGAGATACCGCTCCTCTCTCATCCGAAAGCCTCCTCACCCGGGTGTACCGCCACACGACCGCAACCCTACTACGTATTGATTCGATAATCAACGTTGATACATATTTCATGGAGAGTTACGATTGATGACCATGACGGCGACTCGGGAATCCGGGTCAGGCATGAAAGGATTGGCATGGGCGAGAGTTCTGGGACAGGTTTCGTTGCTGGGCTGGAGGATGTGGTGGCGGCCGAGACCCGCCTGAGCGGTGTCGACGGTGAGGCTGGGGAGTTGATCATTGGTGGCTTTCCGGTCGAGGAGCTGGCGGGGCGGGCTTCCTTCGAGGAGACCGTGTACCTGCTCCGGCACGACGTCTTACCTGATTCCGGGCGACTCGCGGATTTTCGGGAGGAGCTTGCGGGGTGGCGGGAGCTGGGGCCGGCTACGCTGGATCTGCTGCGAACTGTAGCCGTAGAGAAGATACCGGCGATGGATGCGCTGCGCATGGCGGCAGGGACCGTGAACCCTGGCACGGACGAAGAGGAAGCGCTGGCGCTGGTGGCGCGTCTGCCTACTATCGTGGCGGCGTACTCGCGCATGCTCGAGGGCGAGGAGCCTGTGGTGCCTGATCCCAAGCTGGGCCATGCGGCCAACTATCTGTACATGCTCACGGGTGAAGTGCCTGGCGCAGAGTTTGTGCGGGCCCTGGATACGTACCTCACTACTGTGTCGGATCACGGGATGAACGCCTCCACCTTCGCGGCGAGGGTCATCGTTGCCACGCGGTCGGACTTCGTCTCCGCTGTGGTCGGGGCGATCGGAGCGCTAAAGGGGCCTTTGCACGGTGGCGCACCAGGGCCTGCGCTCGATGTGGTGTTCGAGATCGGGGACGCGAGCAGGGCCGAGGCGTACCTGCGGGAGAAGCTCGGGCGCGGCGAGCGGCTCATGGGTTTCGGGCACAGGATCTACCGCGTACGCGACCCGAGGGCAGACGTACTCGCTGCCGCCGCCGAGCGCCTTTACACCACCGACGGAGACCAAGAACTCTACGACCTGGCGCTCGATGTGGAGCAGACAGCGCTCACGCTGCTCGCCGAGCACAAGCCCGGCAGGAACCTGCAGACCAACGTCGAGTTCTACACGGCGCTACTTCTTCACGGGCTCGGGTTGCCCGCGCAGCTCTTCACCCCGACCTTCGCGGCGGGGAGGGTGGCCGGGTGGACGGCGCATTGCTTCGAGCAGCGGGCGATAGACCGCCTGATCAGGCCGCAGTCCGTGTACGTTGGGGGCAGGGATGGAAGTTGGGTGCCGCTCCGAGAGCGGTAGTGTGGGGAGATACGAAAAACGACCCCCGGAGAAGTCCGGGGGCCGTACCCTTCTGAGCGTTACGCAGGTATCCCGTCTTTCAGCACGTCCGCCTACACTACATGGGAGGCGGATGAAGTAACCCAGGATCCCGCCGGGTGTTTTGGTGGGCCTAGGTCAGAGCCACCTCTCCCAGAAGATACCCGCGACTACTACTCGATGCGTCTATCTGGATCACCTCCTTTCGCGTGCCTTCAACTCCGCGAAGTTTACTACCGCGCATTGTATCCAGCAAGGGTGATCGTCAAGATTGTTCATCTTCCAGGTAGAGCCTGAGGAGGTCGAAGGCCCGGTTCGCGCTCCGCTCGCGGATCGATTCCCTGGAGCGGGCCCAGGCGGTGAGGTCGAGCTTTTCCGCAAACGTGTTATTTGAGTCGGAGATTCCGACGAAGACGAGCCCGACGGGCTTCTCCTCAGTTCCGCCGTCGGGGCCGGCTACTCCGGTGACCGAGAGCCCGTAGTCGGCGCCCGAGACCCTGCGCGCCCCCTCGGCCATCTCGCACGCCACTGGCTCCGAGACGGCGCCATGTTCCACGATCAGGTCGTGCGGCACCCCGAGCAGACGCTCTTTGGACTCGTTTGAGTAGGTGACGAGTCCCTCCTGAAAATACGCCGAAGAGCCCGGCATGTCCGTCAGGCGCTTGGCGAGGAGGCCGCCTGTGCAGCTCTCCGCGAGGGCCAGTTTGGCGCCCCGCTCCTGGAGCAGGCGGCCGACCGCGCCTTCGAGAGTCTCGTCGTCCTCGCCGAAGTAGTATTCGCTGAGGCGTGCGATCATCTCTCTTTCTATCGGCGCTATCTTCTCCTGCGCCTCCTTCTCGGTGGCGGCCCTGGTGGTAATTCGCAGACGCACCCTGCCCTGGCCAGCCAGTGGGGCGACCGTGGGGTCGGTGGCGTCGAGGAACTCCTGGACCTTCTCGGCGAGCGCGGACTCCCCGATGCCGGCGAAGTGGAGGGTTTTGGAGACGATGGAGCCTTCACTGCGGGCCCGGATCATGGGCTCGAGCGTCGCTTCGAACATGCTCTTCATCTCTGGGGGCACCCCAGGTAGCGTGGCGAACAGCGTCCCTTCCCACTCCACCAGAGCCCCCATCGCCGTTCCCACAGGGTTAGGGATGAGCTCGGTTCCCTGGGGAAAGAGGGCCTGCTTGTAGTTGTTGGCGGTCGGCTTGCGGCCGAACTTCTGGAACATCCTGTCCACGTGCTCCCTGGCCTCGGGGTACTCGACCATCTCGCGGCCTGTCAGGGTCGATATGCAGGCGTTGGTCAGGTCATCCGATGTAGGGCCGAGGCCGCCTGTGGTGACCACCAGGTCGGATCTGGAGGCGGCCTCGCGCAGGGCTGCGACGAGCCTCTCCGGATTGTCCCCGACGGTGGTGTGGCGGTAGATACCCACCCCGAGTCCGGCGAGGCGCTGGCTGATCCAGGCCGAGTTCGTATCCACGAGGTCCCCGAGGAGCATCTCGGTACCCACGGTTACGATCTCGGCGCTCTGTATAGTTTGCCCATCGCGCACGCAGGTATTCTACAATCCGTCGGATGGGGGACCACGCCAAAATTCACACTCTCCTCGAAAGAGCCGAAGCCTTCGCCCGTTCCAGGCTCTCGAAGGAGCGTTACGAACACACCCTGAGGGTGGCCGACACGGCCGAGGATCTGGCACTGGCCCACGATCTCGAGGCCGATAGATTGCGCCTGGCCGCCCTGCTTCACGACGCAGCACGCGAGATAGGGCGCGAGGAGTTCCTCGAGTTGGCCCAAGAATGGCACCTTCAGGTGGGAGATGCGGAACGGCAGAGCCCCAAGCTGCTGCACGGGCCGGTGGCCGCCGAGCTGGCGAGACGCGAGCTTGGCGTCGATGACGAGGAGGTTCTGGAGGCCGTCAGGGCCCACACGACAGGGAGGCCGGGGATGGAGCCGCTCGCGCTCGTTCTTTACGTTGCGGACAAGATCGAACCGGCCCGCGACTACCCGAGCGTGGGACGCCTGCGTACTCTGGCCAGGGAGGACCTAAACCGGGCAGCCGAGGAGTCGTTGCGGCGCGCCATAGCCCACAACGAAGAGCGGGGGAAGGCCACGCATCCTGCCAGCCTGGCGATGCTAGATTGGCTGGAGGCCGATCGCACCGCGCAATCCAGGATAGAGAAGTAGCAGGGCGTAGAGCGTGAAGGCGAGGGCCACGAGGGCCACGGCAACCTCCACGGCCCCGCCGGATCTCACACCCCCGGGCAAGAGCCTGAACGGCTTACCTATGGGCCAGAGAAGCGGCACGCCGCGCGTATTGAGCGCGTCGGCGAAAACGTGCGAGGCGTAGCCGGCGACGAGGGCCAGGGCGAGGTTCGGGAAACGTCCCAAGAACAGCAGGACCAAAAGCGAAAAGAGTAGAACACCGAACACCGAATGGGTCATGGTGCGATGGCCAACGGTCCTGACCAGCACGAAGGACATCGTCCTCAGGGCCCAGCTCAAGGGCCGGCTCAGTACGTTGAGTGTGGGATTTTTCAGCCGGTTCAGGCCGTTGCCCAGGGTGCTGCGCGGGTTGTCGATGTCGGGCAGCCAGGCGGCGGCGACGGCGGCAGGGTAGACGTAGACGGGCGGATCGGCCCCCGTGACGAGCGCGGCGCCGGCCAGGGCCGCAATCCCGAAGACGGCGTGGGTGGTCGCGTTCAATCCGGAAGCAGTTTAGCAACTCGACGGAAACGGGCGATCCGCTGCGGCGACGGCTCGTCAATCGAGAACATGCCGGTGCTCCTCGTACTTGCCGGGCTTCTCACTCAAGCGAAAACTCTGTCGAGGCGGTCGCTTATACGCTGCCAGTGCGAGCCGTGCCAGAAGATGCGTCCGCAGTCCTGGCAGAGAAAGAAGCGTTCGTGATCCCTCTGTACGCCGGACGGAACCCGGCCCGCAACGACTTCGCGGGGTACGATGTCCAAGCTCCCACTACATACCATGCAGCGGCTCTGGCGCCTGACGAGCCCGAAGTGTTCGACCACGAGCCTGAGCTGGTCTTCGAGCGGGAGGTGCGGCACCCTGAGGAAGCCCACGCTCCCGTCACGTACGGGCTTGCGTTCCAGGAAGCCCCCGTCGCTGGTCAGGAGCACGCGCCTCTCCGCGAGAGCTTTCGCGGTGAGGGTCCCGTCCGAGACGTCCGTCCCCTCCCTGGCGTAGTAGGCGTCGTACCCGGCGGCGCGCAGCCACTTCGCCAGCCCGCCAAGCATCGCGTCGCAGAGGAACCTCACCCTAGGATCCGGAGGAGCCGAAGCCGCTCTCCCCCCGCCCGTCGGTTGCCGGCTCCAGGAACTGTACCTCGGCGAAGAACGCTGCGGCGGCCCGAACGAGGACCAGTTGCGCGATCCTGGTTCCCTCCTCGATCAGGAACGTTTCCTCACGGTCGTGGTTTATCAGGGGGACCTGGATCTCACCGCGGTAGCCAGAGTCGATTAGACCAGGCGTGTTTACGAGGGAGATCCCATGCCTGATGGCCAGGCCGCTGCGCGGGAGCACGAGTCCAGCGTAACCCTCAGGTATAGCTACAGAGATCCCCGTCCGCACCAGCGCCCGGGCTCCCGGCGCGAGATCCACCCTCTCGACCGAACGCAGATCGTAGCCCGCATCCCCCGGATGGGCGCGCTCGGGCATCCCAGCCTC
>DATMVF010000154.1:0-3800 GCA_035563475.1 Rubrobacter sp. | reverse complement strand
CCATTACGGCGAGGAGTTTGCCCTCGTTTGCGACGTAGAGCGGGTCTATGCCCAGGATCTCACAAGCTCCGTTCACCACCTCCCGAACCGGGATTCTCTCCTCCCACAGAGCCACCCCGTAGCCGGAATCGCGGGCGAGCTCGTTGAGGACGGTTCCGACTCCGCCTCGTGTGGGGTCGCGCATGAAGCGCAGTCCCTGTCCTGCAACGCTCTTGAGGGCCTCGACCAGTGGGGTGAGGGGCCTGGTGTCGGAGAGGACTTCGGCTTCCAACTCCAAGTCACCGCGCGCGATGAGTATGGCCGCGCCGTGATCCCCCAGTGTACCGGAGCACAGAACCTTGTCTCCCGGACGCACGGATGAGGCGGAGAGGTCGAGCCCTTCGTCCACCATTCCGACGCCGGTGGTGGTGATGTAGAGCCCGTCTGCCTTGCCGCGCTCGACCACCTTGGTGTCCCCGGTGGCTATGGAGACCCCGGCGTTCCTGGCGGCGGCGGCCATCGCCTCTATTTCATGTGCCAGCGCATCGGTCTCCAACCCCTCCTCGACGATGAGGGCGGCGGAGAGCGCGAGCGGGGTGGCGCCGGAGACGGCCAGGTCGTTGACCGTCCCGTTGACCGCGAGCTCCCCTATGGACCCGCCGGGGAACACGAGGGGGCGCACGACGTAGGAGTCGGTGGAGATGGCGAGACTGGTGTCGCCGAAGGGGAGCATGGCGGCATCGGCGAGCGGGGCGAGCGCCGGGTTGTCGAAGGCCGGGAGCAGGAGACCCTCGATAAGCTTGTGGGTAGCCTTACCCCCGGCGCCGTGGCTCATGTCTATGCGTGGGGCTGTGAACCTCGGCGACCTGCGGCGGTTCTGCTGCAGCGCGTCCGTAGGGACGGGTCCGAAACCCGCCCCTACCTTTTCCCTGCCCTCGCTCATCGGGCGCCGATCTCGACCTTCTCGAACGACTTGCGCCCGAAGTTGTAGTAGGCGGCGCAGGCGCCTTCGGAGGAGACCATTAGTGCGCCGAGTGGACGCTCCGGTGTACAGGCCGTGCCGAAGACTTTGCACTCAGGCGGCTTGAGCACGCCCTTGAGGACCTCGCCGCACTGGCAGGCTTTCGGGTCCGCGACTCGCACGCCTGGCGTGGAGTAGCGCAACTCCGCGTCCAGGTCCGCGTATGCAGGGGAGAGCTTCAAGGCGGACTGGGCGATGAAGCCGAGCCCCCTCCACTCGAAGTACGGGCGCAGTTCGAAGGCCTCGGACATGGCCTCGAGCGCCTTGAGGTTCCCTTCCCAGAGGACGGCCCGGCCGTACTGGTTCTCGACCTCGCAGCGACCTTCGTCGAGCTGGCGTATGAGCATCAGTACGGACTGCATGAGATCCAGCGGCTCGAACCCCGCTACGACGCACGGCTTGCCGTAGTCGGCGGGCATGAATTCGTAGGGCCTGCAGCCGATCACCGTCGAGACGTGCCCAGGCCCGATAAAGGCGTCGAGGCGCAGGTCCGGCGAGTCCAGGAGCGCGCGCACCGGCGGCACGATGGTGACGTGATTGCAGAACACGGAGAAGTTCTCGATGCCCTCCTTCTTCGCCCGCTGCAACGTGAGTGCCGTGGAGGGGGCCGTGGTCTCGAACCCGATGGCGTAGAAGACGACTTCCCGGTCAGGGTTCTCACGGGCTATTCGCAGGGCGTCCAGCGGCGAGTAGACCATGCGGATGTCGGCGCCTTCGGCTTTCACTTCGAGCAGGTTTCCTTTCGAGCCGGGGACGCGCATCATATCCCCGAAGCAGGTGAAGATGACCTCCGGCCTCTCGGCAATGGCTATCCCCTCGTCCACCCGGCCCATCGGGAGCACGCAGACCGGGCAGCCGGGGCCGTGCACCAGCTCTACCTGATCCGGCAGTAGGTCTTTGATCCCGTGGCGGTAGATGGTGTGGGTGTGCCCGCCGCAGACCTCCATGATCTTGTAGTGACGCTTCGGGTCTACGAGCGAGGCGATCTCGGCCGACACCGCCCGCGCGAGATCCGCGTTCCGAAACTCGTCGACGTATTTCATTGGTTCCTCCCTACGGTCGTCACAGCTATCAGCCGTCAGCTTTCAGCCGTCAGCTCTTTGGTCTCTACTTTGCCGATGGCGACGCCTCCGTGCGTTAGCAGGACCTCTCCGATTTGCACGGGGGCGACGAGTTCTATGGCTATTTCGGTCTGGTTGCCTGCGGAGTCTTCGCAGAGGGCGTCGTCGCCTTCTATGGAGATGACGCGGACGGGGATGCCGGCGTCGGAGCAGACGACGCATCCGTCGTGGTCCAGGGTGCAGTTTCCGAGCAGCGTCAGGTCGTCTTTCATGTCACTCGATCTTTGAGGTCTTGAGCTCCTCAAGCTCTTGCTCGTAGTCTTCGCCTATGTCTTCGAGGGCGCGCAGGGTGGCGTAGGCTTCTTTCTCGTCGATCTTGGACATGGCGAAGCCCACGTGGATCAAGACCCAGTCCCCGATCTCTACTCGCTCCTCATCGTAGTGGACCAGGCCGATGTTTATGTTGCGCCGGACGCCGCTGACTTCTGCTTTGGCGAGCGTCAGGTCCTCGTCTATGATCTCCACGATCCGTCCCGGTATCCCCAGACACATGTGTTCGCTCCCTTCGGTCGCTCAGGTATCAGGTCTTCTCTTCCTGATGCCTGTGGCCTGAAGCCTTATTTGCCAGGATTGCCTGACCTAGTGCCAGACCTCCGTCGTTTGGCGGCACGCGGCGGTGCCGGTAGATTTCGAACCCTTTCTCCTCCAGGAATCGTACCACCTGATTCAGAAGGAGCATATTCTGGAATGTACCGCCGGAGAGCGCGACGGCGGTCGTTCCTCCGGCTTCCCGGATGCGCTCGCAGCCGGCGACGACGACTTCGGCCATCGTACGGTGGAACCTGGAAGATATCTCTCCCGTCGCTCTACCCGCCAGGAGATCCTCCACGACCCCGCAGAGGATCCTCTGGGTCTCCACGATCCATCCTTGGCCCTCGGGCCGCAGTCGGAAGGGATAACCCCGACTCGCCGTACCGTGCGCGGCGAGTTCCAGCTCCACCGCAGCCTGTCCCTCGTAGGTGGTCCGCTCCGTTCCGGGCACTCCGATCATCGCCGCGACGGCGTCGAAGAGCCGTCCTGCGCTGGAGGTCGGCGGGGTGTTGAGACTGTGCTCCACGAGCCGGGCGACGAGCCGCGCGTTCCGCTCGCCAGCCCGGTGGACGGTTGCGAGCGGAAGCTTCAGGGTCTCATCTTCGCCGTAGAGCGCGATGAGTTGCGCTAGCGCCATCCGCCACGGCTGCCGGATGGCCGCCGATCCACCGGGCATAGGGGCGTATTCCAGGTGCCCTTGCCGTACGTACCCCTCTTCTATGCTCCCCTCGAAGAACTCCCCTCCCCAGACAGCTCCGTCTGTCCCGTAGCCGGTTCCGTCCAGGGCTACCCCGATGACGCGCTCCTCGCAGGGCCGCTCGTTGTCGGCCAGACAACTAGCGACGTGCGCGTGGTGGTGCTGTACGCCCACGGCTGGTAATCCCGCTTCCTCCAGCTCGCGGGCGTATTTGGTGGAGAGATACTCGGGGTGGAGATCGTAGACCACCAGTTCCGGCTGTACATCGAAGAGCCGGCAGAAATGCTCGACCCCCTCCCGGAAGGATGTCAGGGTCTCGTAGTTCTCCAAATCACCGATGTGGTGGCTGAGGAAGACGTGGCACTCCTTCGCTACGCAGAAGGTGTTCTTGAGCTCGCCACCACAAGCCACGACGTGCCGCACGAAGCCCTCCGCCACGGCCAGCGGCGCC
>DATMVF010000153.1:0-3701 GCA_035563475.1 Rubrobacter sp. | reverse complement strand
CGAGATCCCCGTTCTCGTGGTGTGGGGCGAGAAGGACGGGTGGCTAGATCCCTCGCAAGCTCCGAGGCTGCAAGAGCAGATCCCGGGTTCAGAGCTCGAGCTGATAGTGGGGGCCGGCCACTTCGTGATGGAGGACGCCCCTGTGGAGGTCTCGAGGATTCTCTGCGCCTTCTTCGCCGAGGACGCAGAGCGAAGGTGAGACCATGCTAGGCGCCACCACCCTCTGGGCGATGGTAGCGGCGTTTTCGGCCGGGATCTTGAGCGGGTTCACCGGCTTCGGTCTGGCGGCGGTCGTCGTGCCGTTGCTCCTGGTGGTCTACGAACCCAAGGCGGTCGTTGCGCTGGTGGCGGTGCTCTCCCTGTCCGTGGCCGCGGCGGTGGTGCGCGACTCCTGGCAGGAGGCCGACCGACGTGTGGCACTAGTCCTTCTCGTTCCGGCCTTGCCTGGACTCGCGGTGGGCGCGGAGGTCTTGCGGGTCGTGGACCCCGCCTACGTAGAGCTGGCGATGGGTACGCTCGTGGTGGTCGCGGCGGTCTTTCTGCTGCGCGAAGACGTACGTCTGCCGGGCGCCGGGACGCGGCTGGGTGCCGCGCTCACAGGGCTAGTGAGCGGCGCCCTCGCCAGCTCCACGGGCCTCTCCGGCCCCCCGGCGGCGGTGCTACTCGCCTCGCGCGGCCTCCCCAAGGCGGCGTTCCGCGCCTCGATCTCTCTGTACTTCTTCGGGTTGGACCTCGCGCTATTGGTCGTACTGGGGCTCTGGGGATTCTTGGATCCGTCTCTCGCGCCCCTGGCGTTATTGCTCGTGGGCGTCGTGCTCGTGGGCGTCGCCCTCGGAGGCAAGGCGATGGGGACCGCGTTGTTCAGGCGGGCTCCCCGCGGGGTGTTCCGCGCCGTCGTCTTCGGTACCGTCGTCCTTACGGGAGCCTTGGGCGTCGTCACCGCCTTCGGGCCGCTACTATAACGAGCGCTCCCGTGGAATCCGAACGAAAGCGGAGACAAGCGAGAAGGTCGAGCAGAAGCACCTACGGATTGATGAGGAGGTACAACCGCATGAACGAGAGGAGCATGGCGCCTGGTCGTACGGGAGGGTGCATGTGTGGCGCAGTAGGGCTGCGAACGGCCGGCGTACCCCAGGTGGTAGTGTACTGTCACTGCCGCGACTGCCGAGCCTCTAATGGCGCACCCATATCCTTGTTTGCCGGCTACCGCGCCGAGCAAGTGGAGTGGTCACGGGGCGAGCCTAAAGGCTACCGGTCTTCCGCGACGGTGGTAAGGTCATTCTGTCCCGCTTGCGGGACGCCCCTCTCCTACGAAGACGAGAGGCTACCGGGGAAGGTGTACGTTCCCGTTGGAATCTTCGAAGATCCGGCAGCGTTCGAACCCGAGGCACACGATTGGGTTTCCCAGCGGATTCCCTGGTTTCACGTTCGCGACGACCTTCCCCGTCACGAACAGAGCAGCATACCCCGATGACCTTCGAGAAGATCGCACGGTGGCGTCGACCGAAAGATAGCCCAGGAACACGCTTCACTAGAAGGCACATCCCATCAAGACCCCTGGCGTCGTATCGAATCTCGGAGAGCCAGGCTCCATCTCAGACGTTTGCCGGTTGGGAATGGGGGGTGTTCTCGTAGACTCCCGATACGGCCTTTCGGCCGGTCCGAAGTGGCGAAAAAGGGAGATAGACCGATGGGCAAGAGAGAGGCTTACGAGCCGGGGACGTTCTGCTGGGTGGATCTTGCGACCTCTGACGCCGATGGCGCGAAGACCTTCTACGGTGATCTGTTTGGCTGGGAGTTCAGGGACGACGAGATCCCCGGCGGCATCTACTCGGCCCACGGCGACGCGATTGGTGCGATCGGCCAGCAGGACGAGCACCCACCGCACTGGAACAACTACGTCTCCGTCACGAGCGCCGAAGAGACCGCCGCAAGGGCGGAGCGGCTGGGCGCCAGGATCCTCGAGGAGCCTTTCGACGTGGGTGGGTTCGGCCGCCTGGCCGTGCTAGTCGACCCCGCCGGCGCGATGCTCTGCGTCTGGGAGCCGCGGTCGCACATCGGAGCGGGAAGGGTCAACGACGTTGGCTGTATGGGCTGGAACGAGCTCCAGACCCGTGATTCCGAGGCGGCAGGCGATTTCTACGGCGAGCTCTTCGGTTGGGAGGCCGAACCGATCGAGGACGATGGAAGGGTCGTCTACACGACCATCAAGAACGCTGGCAACCAGAACGGCGGTTTCATGCCGATGACGGAGCAGCACGGCGATGCGCCCTCCTTCTGGCTCCCTTACTTTACGGTCTCCTCGCGCGACGCCACAATGGAGAAGGCGCGCGAGCTTGGCGGTACCGTATTTGCGGGGCCGTTGGATCTCCCCTCCGGCAAGATCGCCGTCCTCGGCGATCCCCAGGGCGCCGCGTTCGCCGTCTTCGAGGGCGAGACCGACGAGTAGAAGCGCGCAGTTGTACGGGTGCGTCGCCGCGCGCTGAAGCGTACCAGCAGCAACAAGCGCAGGCGTATAATGCGGCCGTGATCGTGGACAACGCCATCTACGTGGACGGCCACCGTACCGCCGAGCTGATCACCCTCGCGGAGACCTATGAGGCCGTCCGAAATCGGCGCGGGGTGGCATGGATCGGACTCTACAAGCCGACGGAAGAGGAGTTCTCGTCCGTCGCCGGGGAGTTCGGCCTGCACGGGCTGGCGGTCGAGGACGCGATGGACGCCCACCAGCGGCCCAAGCTGGAGCGCTACGGGGAGACGCTCTTCTTAGTACTCAAGCCGGCCCGTTATCTGGATGAGGAGGAGAGGGTCGAGTTCGGAGAAGTCCACCTCTTTGTCGGAGAAGACTTTGTGGTGACCGTGCGCCACGGCGAGGCGCCGGATCTGGGCGAGGTTCGCGAGCGGCTGGAGGCCGCCCCCGAGCTACTGCGCCGTGGACCAGAGGCGATCCTGCACGCCATCATGGACCGTGTCGTAGACGACTACGGACCCGTAGTCGACGGCCTCGAGAACGACATCGAGGAGATAGAGGCCGAGGTCTTCGGCGGTAATCCCAGCGTGTCGCGCAGGATCTACGAGCTCTCGCGCGAGGTGATCGAGTTTCAGAGGGCCACAGAACCGCTCGGTGGTGTGCTGGGGGATATGATGCGGGACGAGGCCATAAACGTCGACCCGGAGGTACGGAGGCATCTACGCGACGTCCGGGACCATGTCCTGCAGGTTACCGAACGGCTCGCCGGCTTCCGGGAGCTGCTGCAGAGCATCCTCAGCGTGAACCTGACCCTGGCGAGCCTGGCCCAGAACGAACAGGTAAAGAAGATCTCCGCCTGGGCCGCCATACTGTTCGCGCCCACGCTAATAGGGACGATCTACGGTATGAACTTCGACTACATGCCCGAGTTGGGCTGGCCTCTCGGCTACCCCTTCGCCCTATTGCTCATGGCCTTCATCTCCCTCATGCTCTACCTCATCTTCAAACGCCGCGGCTGGATGTAGGCCACCTTCCAGAATAGCTTATCTGGGGATGCATCATCTACTATTGCAGGTTAGGCTGCTTCCGCTGTGTGGCCCGGCCGGGAGAAACTACCGGCCCGCAACCTTGGGAAGGGAGAGGACTATGGAGACGATGATCCAGGGTTCGACGCTACAGACTTTGCGGGCCGGCCTGCGCCGCACGGCCCACGCGCCTGGAGAGGAAGGCT
>DATMVF010000152.1:0-8202 GCA_035563475.1 Rubrobacter sp. | reverse complement strand
CAGTATGCCCGATCCTTTGGTGAGGGGCTTCGTTCGGTACTCTCTAGCCGAGAAGAGTGCTTCGCCATGGAATATCCTTGCCACTCGCCTACCCAGAGGCGCTGGTTCGTGGGGAGAGTGAGGCGCTTTGGCGAGGGTGATACACCCATGGCTCTGGTCGCCCACGAGGAAACCGTAACTCCAGGCGCAAGCCGGCGCTAGCGCCGCTAAAGCGGCGTAAACTTCTTAGAACTGCGTAAAGCCGAAGTTCGCAGAACCCCTTCCACGCACTCGTGTGCATAAGGGTTTGGTGCGCCGGGCTTGGTCGGCTGGCATCATGACCCTGCCACTCAAGGGCGTCGGACAGGGAAGTGCACGGGTATGTCGTCGCAGTTGGTTAGGTGGGGCGGCTTAGCCGGAATAGCAGCCGCGGTGGTGTTCTTGGTAGCGGCCATCGTCAACCTGATCTCGCCCTACCAGAGAGGAGTATTCGACTCCTTTAGCGACTACCTCTACCAACTGTTGGTCACCGTGGCATTCGCGTTGATAGCGGTCGCCATAGCCGGCCTGCACGCTCTCCAGAGCAGGCGCTACGGGCGGTGGGGGACCGTGGGCGCCTTGATGGCCTTCGTCGGCTACGTGATCATAGTCGTGGTCGCGACAGCGATCCTTCTGGCGGGCGCCGACGTCCTGCTGAGTGTCCGTCTCGTAGGGGCTGCGGCGATACTCCTCGGCTCGATAGTACTTGGAGTCATGACCATACGCGCTCGGGTATTGCCGTGGTGGTGCGGCGTGCTGATAATCGTTGGCTTCCCCCTAGGCGATTTCTCGAACGCCCTCATAAGGGGGGCGAGGGCATCGTATTCGCCATCGTGTGGGGGCTGGTGGGCTTGGCGCTGTTGTCGCGAAGTGGCACGCTAGAGGAGCAAGCCTCACGAGTGAGCTGAACCTCGTAGAATCCATTTTCTACGAGGTTGGGTGACTAGTCTGCTGCTACGGCAACGTCCCGGAACCTCAAGCTAGGGGCAGCTTGAGCTCAGGGGATCGCCACGAGCGTCTCGCAGTTGACCGCCAGGTCCTTTCCTGGGCCGCCGTCGCACTCGTTCGTTCCGGGACCGCCGTCCAGGAAGTCGGGTCCACTAAGGCCGAAGATGTGGTCGTCTCCACCGCTGCTGTCCCCGTCAGAGTTGTCGCCTATCAGTACTCCATTCGGCTGGGCAGAGGCCACGATCGTATCGTTTCCTCCGGTGCCGGTTCCTGGCGTGCCGTTGTTATCCCCAACTGCGTTATCGGCGCCCGTGATATCGTCGTCCCCACCGTCGCCAGAGGCCTCGCCTTGGAGAGCAAAGTTGTCGCCTGTGACGCGCTCCACCTCGCTGATCACGTCATCGCCGCCATCGCCCGAGGCCTCGCCGCCGAGGGAGATGTTGTCGCCGCTAGTCCGGTCATCGTCACCGGGACCGCCGATAATCGTGTCCTCACCTCCTGCGCCGATCGCGTCTGTGCCCACGGTCCTCAGGTCGCCACGCAGTTCGTCATTGCCCCGGCCACCGTCGAGCGTGTCGTTATCGGGGCGCCGACGAGCAGATCCTTCCCAATTACGCCGCAGATCACATCGTCGCCGCCGAGGCCGTCGAATGAATCGGCGCCGTCGAGAAGCGCCACGACGTCTTGCCCGGACGTGCCGGTTAGGTCGTCCGGACCATCAGTGCCGACGATCGTCGCCGCACTGCCGTGGCAGGTATTCGTAGATTGGGCAGAGACCCCCTGCCCCACGAGGACACTTATCGTGAGTGCGAGGGCCGTGAAGATGAGCCACCCGAGACGTGGAATACCCCGGTCGCGCTGCTCTCCGCCGTGTTTGTGCATATCCCTTCCTTTGGTAAGTTGATCTGACGAGTACCGTTCCTCACTGGGTAAAAAGTCGCTCCGCTGACTCGTCACTAGTGACCATCATCACACAAACCCAGAGAGCCGTGCATCCCCCAAATGGCGCATCTTTGCTGTTGCTAGAGTGTTGCTAGCCGTTCCGAACTTCGCAGAATTGTCCTGCTACGCACTCGGGTGCATAAAGGGCCAGTGCCCAGTTAAGGATTCTTCGCCTTTTCCATAATCCATACCATGAAGGGGCTACTCTCCTCTGAGTATTGCTTCCGCCCGTAGTCTCCGTACAGCGCCACTGGAACGAAGCCCGCGGAATCGGCTAATTCGACGAACTCACTTCTGTCGATCAGGGCGAAGCGCATGGGCAGTACACGCTTGGCAACGAGTTCGTTCGAAGCGTCATAGAACTCGTAGCACTGTAGCCTGTCGACCACGCCCGAGCTTTCGTCCAGAGTTTCGAAGCCGGAGACGAGGAGGAGTCCGCCGTCGGCGGTAGGGAAGCTACCGTTGAACCTGAGGGCGCCGTCTGCAGATCTGGCTCGGATAGGCGGGTTGTGAAGCGGGCAGACGAGCCGGCCGCCTTCTCTCAGGTAACCGAACACAGCCCTCAACGCAAGCTCCCGGTCGCGTGGGGAGACAAGTTCGGAGAACGAATGGAATGGGACAATCACCATATCGAACTGCTCCTCTTCGCCAAGGTCGAGGTGGCGCACGTCCGCCCGCACCACCCTGGCCTCGAGCTTCCGCGCGCGCAGCCTCTCCTCCAAGCGAGCAAGCATCCCCGCGGAGAGGTCCACGCAGGTGAGGTCCACCCCGGCCTCAAGCAACGGGATGGAGACCCGTCCGGTCCCGCACATCAGCTCCAGGACCTTGCCTTGCACCTTGGCTGCTTCCTCTACATAGAAGCCGATGTCGAGATCGGAGGCGACATAGAGGTCGTAGATATCGGCCACGCGATCGTAGTCGATGGGGGCATTGTACGATCCGGGTTCTCGCCGGTTCTCGCCTCCTAGCTCCACGGGTTGTCTCCTCTCGGTCACTGGCAAGTGGCTAAAGAGACAGGGTAGCTCAACGCGCGTACCGCGGAGGACCCCTACCGTCAATATTCGCGGAACTCCCCTTCTATATACTCGGATGCGTTGGCCGTATGCCGATGCACCGGGGAGCAGTCGGTGGCATTATGCTACCGATGGAAAGGGACGCCTCGACGGCGCCCGGACGTGCGGGAAGGAGAGCCATGTTGCGAACGCCAGTATGCGATTTGTTGGGTATGGAGGTTCCCATCATGCAGGCGGCGATCTGGCCCGCGACAGATCCAAAGCTGGTCGCGGCGGTCAGTGAGGCTGGCGGCCTAGGAAGCATCGGCGCGGTCTTCGAATCGGCCGAGAGCGTCCAGAGACAGATTGCCCGCGTGCGAGAGATCACCCCTCGGCCCTTCGCGGTCAACCATGTGGTACCGCTGCTCGACGAAGCAGCTTTCCAAGCCACCCTCGAGGCGGAACCCGAGGTGGTCTCTTTCGCCCTCGGTGACCCAGGAGAACTCGTCGAGCGAGCACACGGTGCGGGAGCGAGGGTGATCCACCAGATCCACACCGTAGGCCAGGCCCGCCGGGCAGCCGAGCTAGGCGTGGACGTGATCATCGCCCAGGGCTCAGAAGCCGGCGGGCAAGGAATGGCGCTCGGCGTGGGAGTTATGGCGCTCATACCCCAGGTTGCCGACGCGGTGGATCCCATCCCGGTGTTGGCAGCAGGTGGGGTGGCCGATGGACGTGGGCTCGCCGCGGCGTTGGTGCTAGGCGCCCAAGGAGCCAATGTGGGCACGCGCTTCCTTGCCTCAGATGAAGCCTCAGCCGAGGAGGTGTGGAAGCGGACGATACTCCAGACCGAGTCCGAGGACGTAGTGAGATTCGATGCCTGGGAGGGGATCTTCCCGCCCGCGGGAGGTGGCGCCTACGCGACGGTGCCGCGCGTGCTACGTACACCTTTCGTCAAGGAGTGGTCGGGACGCACCCGAGAGGCGAGCAGGGAAGCGGAGCGGCTGCGGGATGAGGTGCTTTCGGCGATCCGGGGGCGCACCACCCACGAGTTGTTGCCCTTCAGCGGGCAGACAGCAGGTTTGGTTCACGACATCCTGCCGGCCAGAGAGATAGTGGAGAGGATGGTAGCCGAAGCGGAACTAGCGTTGACGCGAGCAGGGGACCTCAAACTCGGGTGATTAAGGACACTAAGAAGCTCTGAGGCTGTTAGACCCTGGCCCGAGAATCAGCTAGCTCCCACCCTGCCCTGGTGGAGGAACTACCCCTAACTGTGTCATCAGTCCTAGTGAGTCAAAGTGGGTGTGGCCGCTGACTACCTTGCCATCCCTAAACTGGTAGACCTCGCACAACCTAAACTCCACCGAACGTCCCGTCGGCGGGATCTCTCCAGCGGGACTAACCAGAGGACCCTCATGAGTACCCCTGCCTATAAACTCCGTTACCCCAAACTCTTCCCCAGCGTAGGCTGTGGTGTCCTCGGTTCTAGCATCTGGGAAGGCATCAACCCAACCTTGCATGAACTCCCTCATCCCCTCAAGGCCGTGGAAGATCTGAGCGGTTGGTACGTTGGTCCATTCGACGTCCTCGGCGATCATCTCCGAGAGGATGCGATCGAAGGCACGCTCATTAAATAAAGGATGGACATTCTGGACAATACGGGTGTTGTCCTCGATAGACATCGATACCTCCTTTGGCCGCTTGCTCAGCGGGTCAGCCCTTTCCACCAAGGATCATGATGCCACTTCCCAAGCTATGTGTGAACTTCGGAGAATCCCACTTCCACGCACTCGGGTGAATAGCGTAGGATGATCGCTGGGAGCGTCCTCAGGGAAAGGGCGCCGGAGCGATGGAGGTGATCCCGAGATGGCTACCGTAGACGACCTCGACGGGGTGATCGAACGATGCCAGCAAGCGCTGCGCGAGTTCGTCAAGGGAAATCCCAAACCCATGCAAACCATGTTCTCCCACCGGGAGGACGTGACCCTCGCCAACCCCATCGCTCCTCCCGCCCGCGGGTGGGATGAGGTCGCTCAGACGATGGAGCGCGCCGCCTCGAACCTCAGGGAGGGCGAAATCGATGCCTTCGAGTCCGTAGCCAGGCGCGACACCCCGGAGCTCGCCTACGTCGTGTGGATAGAACGCACCAGGGGCAAGATCGGCCAGAGGGACGAGATCGTATCGTTCCCCCTTAGGGTCACGATGATCTTCCGTCCCGAGGACGACACCTGGAAGATTGTGCACCGTCACGCGGACACGGTGACCGCGGCCCGTCCGCCGGAATCGATGATCCAAGAGTAGATACATCCTAGAGCGAACCTCTTAGAACTGCGTACACGCGAAGTTCGCTTTCTTAGGCTTACCCGAAGGTCGTTGAGTAACGATCGAGTCGCCGAACGACGGGCTTAGAAGCGCACCACCAACACGCCACCCACCACGATCAGCGCCGCGCCCAGCACCTTCGCCGCCGAGAGGTCCTGCACGGAGGTTCCGAACAGCCCCGCCCGGTCCACCAACAGCCCCACCAACAGCTGGGAGGCGATCAGCACAGAGAGCGTCTGGCCGAGCCCCGCCGCCCTTGCCGAGAGCACGATCGCCCCCAGCACGAAGGCGCCGATCAACCCGGAGCCCAGGGCGCACAGGAGCGCCCGGCCGCTCGGCTCCGGCCTCGAGAGGAACGCCGCCGCAGAGACGAAGCCCACTAGGCTCGTGACGAGCCCCGAGAAGCCAATGAGCCCCCCGAGGCCCAGGGACCTCATCCCCAGCGAGTTCAGGACCGTCTGCACGGCGATGGCCGCCCCGGCGACGACCGGCAGCATGAGCGCGATCTTCAATAGATCCTCCTCCTCGGCGTTACGACGACTACGGTAGCATCCTACCAGGCGACGGCAACGGGCTGGGGTGAACCGAGCTCCTTGGAACCCCCACGTACCCAGTTCCTAGAATTCCGAGTTTCTGGGCACTTGAGTGGATAAGGACACGAAGAAGAGAGCCAGAGAACCTGCTTCGCGATCTCTAAGACGCACGGGAGCGTATCCACGCCCCGATCATAGCGACCGCCGCGTCTGCTTCGGGGATCATGCCACAGTAGATCGGGAAGATGTGTTGCATGCCCGCCCCTATGTAGAGCGTCACGTCAACACCCGCCATGCCAGCGGCGCGTGCGAGACGTACCGAGTCGTCCAGTAGCGCCTCGTCGCCCCCCACGACGATCAACAAGGGCGGCAAGCCCGAGAGGTCGGCGTACAGCGGGGACGCGAGCGGGGTGCGCGGGTCCGCCCCGTGGAGGTACTGGCCAGCCATCCGCTGCAGGCTGGCCTTGGTGGCCGTGAGGTCCACCGCGGCGTTCGTCTCGAGCGTCTCCCCGGTGCAGGCGAGGTCCACCCATGGCGAGATGGGAACGCCACCGGAGGGCAGCGGAGTGCGATCCTCGCGCAGCTTGAGCATGGCAGCGACCGTCAAGCCCCCGGCGCTTGAGTCGCCCGCGACTACCGTCCGCTCGGGTCGTCCTCCCTCTCCGAGCAGCCACCTGTAGTCGGCCGTGGCGTCCTCGACCGCCGAAGGGAAGGGGCGCTCGGGCGCTAGGTGGTAGCGGGGGACGAGCGAGCGGGCCCCGGAGGCGTTGGCAAGGTGCCCGGCGAGCTTTCGGCGGGAGTGGGGAGAGGAGATCACGTATCCGCCGCCGTAGAGGTACATGATCGCCGACTCGCCGTCCCAAGATCGCGGGGTGGCCCACAGGCCATGTACGGCGTGGGCCTCTTCAAAGACCACACCCTCGGGCTCTGAGGTCATATCTTCGGCGTGCTCGCCGGCCTCTCGTTGGTGGGGTAGGTCCATGTCCACGGCCTTCGGGGCGTTGCGCAGGATCTCGTTGAGCTTGAGGGCTTCGGGGCTGACCATTGTCAGTGTCTCCTTTCCGATCGGCCAAGAGAGCGCGCAGTCTAACCATTCGCGCTGCAAGCATCATGCCACCCACTCTTGCCTAGCGCGAACTTCTCAGATCTCCGTAGAGGCGAAGTTCGCAGAACTCATCTTCTACGCACTCCGGTGAATAAGGCCCATCTGGGAAGCTCCCGCCGTAGCGAGAGTAGGGTCCTTTCCTTCAAGCTCCTTACTGCCGCGCCGAAGAGGGCGGGATGTTGCGGTTGAAGCAGAAGAGGTTGGTCGGGTCGTAGCGGTCCTTGAGTTCCACCAGGCGCTCCCAGTCCTCCGGCGAGTAGGAGGCGCGTGTGCGCTCCGGAGTCCAGTCGCCCAGATCGAGGAAGTTAACGTAGGTGGCGCCGGTTTCGTACGGGCGCATCTCTTCGGCTACGCGGGCAAGGTGCCCTTGAAGACGCTGCGCCAGCTCGGGTGTCGCCTCTGGTGTCGGGCTCATCCCGAGCCCGAACATGATGAACTGAGAGTCGCGCCGGCCGATGGGGCTCAGGTCTGCGGGCGGTCGTGCTAACGCTCCGCCGAGCTGGCGAAGTTCGAGCATGACCAGGGGCGACTCCGACTCTACGCCAGCTAACGCCACAAGCTTGTCGATGGCCTCCGGGGAGAGCTCGCCAAGCAACTCGACGTGAGTGTAGAACGCTAGGGGATCGGGCGGGTCCATGCTGATCATGTCCATCTGCTGGTAGGGCATCACCCCGAATGTGTCTACCTGAGGTTCACCAAACTCGCGCCAGGGCCTGAGCAACTCCTCGCCCGCTTCGAGCGGCTCTCCGCAGTAGCAACCCCGCACCGAGACGAAAGATCCGCCGCGAAGGGGCTCAGGGAGCTCGGGCAGGGGAGGGAAGTTTATGAACGCGATCGCCGTGGTCATCTCGTCGGGGAGTGTTTCTACCCACCGGCTATAGAGGTCAAGTACCTCTGGAGTCCTCTCCAACGCGTAGAAGAGGTTCCCGCCGAAGACCGCCCTAAGGGGGTAGAGGGCGAACTCCATTGAAGTGACGATCCCGAAGTTGCCTCCGCCGCCCTTGAGGCCCCAGAAGAGGTCAGGGTGCTCGTAGGCGCTCACCCTGAGCAGCTTGCCGTCTGCTGCCACCACGTCGGCCTCGCGCACGCTGTCGGCGTTGAAGCCGAACTTGCGTCCGAGCCACCCGAAGCCCCCGCCCATGGTGTAGCCGACGACGCCCACCCCGGAGGAAGAGCCCACCAGCCCCGCAAGCCCGAAGAGTTGTGCTTCGGAGATCACGTCAGCCCACAGCGCACCCGGCTCCACCCGGGCGGTCTGCGCCTCGGGGTCGACCCTAACGCCCTTCATGCGCGAGGTGTTGATCAGGACGCCTCCGTCACAGGGAGAGGCGACGCCGTGCCCGGT
>DATMVF010000151.1:0-10175 GCA_035563475.1 Rubrobacter sp. | reverse complement strand
CGCCGCCTTGAAGGCGGCCCGAACGGAGACCTCCGTCTTGCCGAAGCCGACGTCTCCACAGACCAGACGGTCCATGGGGTGAGGCCTCTGCATGTCCGACTTGACGGCGGTGATGGCGGATTCCTGATCCGGGGTCTCCTGGTAAGGGAAGCTCTCCTCGAGCTCCCTCTCCCACTCCCCGTCCTCGGGGAAAGCGAAGCCGGGGGCCGAGGCCCTCGCCGCGTGCAGCCGCAGGAGCTCGCCAGCGAGGGCCTTGACCCGCTTACGGACCCTGTCCGTAACCTGCGCCCACGTCGCGCCACCGAGCTTGTCGAGGCGCGCACCGTCGCCGCCCACGTACTTGTGCAACAGCTCCATCTGCTCGTATGGCACGAAGAGCGTGTCGCCCCCGCGGTAGCTCACCTGCATGTAGTCGCGGGTGGATCCGAGGACCTCCTTGGCCACGAGGCCCTCGAAACGCCCGATGCCCTGCATGGCGTGCACGACCAGGTCCCCGACCTTCAGATCCGCGAAGGACGCGAGCGACCTGCCGCCCGTACGGCGCCTCGCCTCGCGCCTGCGGCCGAGCAGGGAGTCCCGCCTGAAGACCGCGACCCCGCCTTCGGGGTAGGTGAACCCCTCCTCGACCTCTCCGGGAAGAGCGTAGAGACCGGGCGGCAACTGTGCGTCGACCCGCGCGGTTTCGCGCATGGTGCGGTGGATCTCCCTGAAAGCGTACACCGTCCGCCTCGCCTCACCGCGTGAGGAGCAAGCGACGAAGACAGCGAGCCCGTCCTCGACGAGCGCGTCGAGCCTGCGGGCCGCCTCCCTCAACGTGTCGGCGAACGCCGCGACTGGTGGAGCCGAAATCGTCTCTCCTTCTTCACCGAGGGAGAACTCGACGTCGGGATCGGGCATCCCCCTGTCGTAGAGCTCGTGGACGAGCCCCTCTACTACTTCGGAGACATCTTCCTGTGGCTCTTCACGCCAGATCTCGACGCCCTCGGGAAGCATCGTACGCGGCGAGACGGGGTTCAGCCCGAGCAGGAGCCGGTCGAGTCCGGGTACCCGCACGCCCCGGCGGGCCTCCTCGGGCAAGTTCCCGTCCGTGGCCGCGAGGCCGGCCAGGTCGCCTTCGCGGGCGGCGTAGACCGTTACGGCTTCCAGCTCGCGTACGACACGCTGGGTGGCGAGCGAGACGGCGCGGACGCTCTCTATCTCATCGCCCCACCACTCCACACGCACGGGCGAACGTCTGGTGCTCGGGAACACGTCTACGATGCCGCCGCGAACGGCGAACTCCCCAGGGCGGGAGATCCTGTCGACCCGCTCGTAGCCGAGGACGACGAGGCGTTCCAGCGTCGCATCGAGCTCGATCTCCGCCCCCGCGTCCAGTTCCATCGGCTCGTAGAGCGGCGTCCGTTCCATAAAGGCCAGCGGTCCTGCCACCACGACGCGGGCCGAACGCAGTGAACGCAAAGCCCTCTGGCGCCGTCCGACCCTGCTCACGGCGGGGTCGAAGACGTCCCCGTAAGGGGCGCCGCGGGAGGGCAGATGGACGACGGGGCCGTCGGTGAAGACCTCGGCCTCTCGGGCGTACCGCTCGGCCGCCTCCTCGCTCGCCGCGAGCAGGAGCGCGGGGCGCCCGGCGTTCGCGGCCAGGTATGCGCGGACCCTGCGTGGGGCCCTGAGGGATCTCGTTTTCGTGCCCCCGCTCACCAGTAGATTCTACCGCCTGAGTGTGGATCTCAAGCAACGAGATTCACCTCTGGGATAATCCCTCGAGCCGTGACAGTTACCCTGGAGGCCCGTAGATGCCTACTCTCGACGAGCTGAACGAACGCGGTATGGGAACCCTGCCCGGTCTCATCGGGTTGACGATACTGGAGGCGGAGGAAGGTAAGATCTCGAGCCGCCTCGATCTCCGTAACGAGCTCATGGCCCCGAACGGCTACCTGCACGCGGCGACGGTGGTCGCCCTTGCGGATACCTCGTGCGGTTACGGAACATTCGTGAACCTGCCAGATGGCGCACAGAGCTTCACGACGATCGAGCTGAAGAGCAACTTCGTCGGGACCAAACGTGGGGGTGCGATCGGGTGCGAAGCGAAGCTCGTCCACGGTGGGCGCACGACGCAGGTGTGGGACGCGACCGTTTTCGACGAGGAGGGAGGCAAGCCGATTGCGCTCTTCCGATGCACGCAGATGATCCTCTATCCGCGCTGAACGGCCCCCACTTTCCGGGGAGCGATGCCCGTGATAAGGACGACGCTCGTGAGGATGATCCCGAGCCCGGCCAGCGTGCCAAGCCCGAACGGCTCCTCGAGTAACAGGACGCCGAACAACAGCCCGAAGACGGGCACGAGTAGTGTGACGGTGAGTGTGCTCGTGGGCCCGACGTTCTCGATGAGTCGGAAGTAGATCAGGTAAGCCACCGCGGTCGAAAGGAACGCCAGACCTAGCATGGAGAGAGTTACGCCGGTCGAAGGCGCCCTTTCGGGCAGACTAACGACGGCCAGGGGCAATAAGAGCGCCGTGGCCCCGCCAAGCTGTCCTATGGCCATCCCTAGCGGTGGGATAGCCGCAAACGATCGCTTGGCGTAGGTGGCCCCCAGCGCGTAAGAGAGCGAAGCAAGCAACATCGCCGCCACGGCCAACAGGACGGCCCCGTTCAAAGGGAGCGGGTCCCAGCCAACAAGCACACTGACCCCGACGATTCCAAGGGCTATCCCGACGGCTTTTCTGGTCGTCAGGACGTCGCCCATCCACACCGCGGCAACGATCGCGCTAAACATTACGGTGGTCGCGTTCAGGATAGCGGCGAGAGACGCCGTAAGGTGTATCTCGGCGGCGGAGATAAGGGAGAAAGGCAAGGCCGCGTTGAAGAACCCGAGGACGAGGAACGACCTCCACCGGCCCCGGATCTTCGGCATGCTGCGGACGGCGAGGGCGTAGAGAAACAGGGCCACGACAGCGAGACCGGCGCGCAACTCTACGAGCACGAAGGGACCCAACGCGGGCACGGCGACGCGGATAAACAGGAACGAGCCGCCCCATAGCGCGCCTAGCAGCATGAGACCAGCGAAATCTCTCGGTCTCACAGTACGCTCCTTCTAGACGAGAAGTACGTTGTGTTGCCCTCTCGACCGCTCCACAAACTAGCTGCCCGCCGCGGCGAGTACGCTACGCTCGTGCTCAAGTAAGCGCTCCTTGAGGTGTAGGCCACCGTTGAACCCGCCGAGCGTGCCGTCAGCGGCGATAACACGGTGGCAGGGTACGACCACGGGCAAGACGTTGGAGGCGTTCGCCCTGCCGACGGCCCTGGCCGCGCCAGGCCGTCCGAGGGAGTCTGCGATCTCCCCATACGACCTGGTCTCCCCAAACGGGATGCGCGTCAACTCCGTCCAGACGGCCTTCTGCCACTCCGAGCCGGCGAGCGCGAGCGGCACGTCGAAGGTCTTGCGACGCCCGCTTACATACTCAGCCAACTCTTTTCGCACGCCATCGGTTCTGGTCTCGTCCACTTCCACGACGTAACCTTCGTCCTGCAGATCCTCCTCCATTACAGGCCCGTAGTCGCTCTCTACGAAGTGCAGCCGCACGAGAGTTCCATCCTCGTTTACCGCGAACGCGAGCGGGCCTGCAGGGGACTCTACCTCATCGATGTAAACTTTCATGCTACCACCTCTCCTTTCGCTGTCCGATCCTTCTCGTCACCAAGGCTCGCCCACAGGTGCTGCGTGGCGTAGGCGCGCCAGGGTCTCCACCGTTCGGCGACGACACTCTGCCGGTCGCCCGCGTGGCCGAGCCTGGAGATTGCCTTTCTGACACCGAGGTCCGAGGGAAGAAACGCGTCGGGGTCGCGGAGCGCGCGCATCGCAACGTATGAAGCGGTCCACGGACCTATTCCTCGCACCTCCAGCAACCGTCGTTCGACATCCTCGCGTTCGGAGCCCGCATCGAGCAGGATCCCACCTCCTGCAATGGCGCGCGCGAGAGTGCGCAACGTTTCGCGACGCGCACCGGGGATGCCGAGTCCGTCGAGTGTCGCCGCGGCAACGGCGTGCGGCCCTGGGAAGAGATGGGTAGGTTCGCCGTCCCCGACTGCGAGCGTCTCGGGGAGCGGCTCTCCGCAGCGGGCGACGAGCCGCCCGGCGAGGGTCCGGGCGCCGGCCACGGAGACCTGCTGGCCAAGAACCGCCCGGAAGGCGAGTTCGGCTCCGTCCACGCTCCCTGGTACGCGCCGTCCCGGTGTACGACGAACGAGTGCGCCGATAAAAGGGTCCGCCCCGAGCACGTCGGCGACGGCGACGGGGTCGGCGTCGAGGTCGAGGAGCGAACGACATCGTTGCACCGCGCTACCAAGGTCCCTCACGTTCTCGAGCGTGAGCACGCACCTGACGTGGTCGCCGCCGTCGGAGAGGGCCACGACTCCGGCGCCGTGCGGCAGACGCAGCGTCCGGCGGTACGTCTCCCCGTCGAACGTCTCTACGCCGGCTACCGCGCGCGTACCGAGGAACTGCAGCATACCGCCCGCGTCGAACGGTTTCCTGAACGGCAGTCGGAGTGGGATCTCCCCGCGCACCGTCTCGTCGTGCTGTCCGCGAACGCGTCGCAGCTCTCTCGGGGTTACGGCGAAGACTTCGCGGATCGTGTCGTTGAACTGGCGTACGCTCGTGAATCCGGCGGCGAACGCGACCTCGGTGATGGGTAGGTCTGTGGTCTCCAAGAGAAGCCTGGCTGTGTGGGCGCGTCGCGCGCGGGCGAGCGCGAGCGGACCGGCGCCAACGTCGGCACAGAGCAGACGGTGCAGGTGACGCTCCGTGTAGCCGAGCCGCCGCGCGAGCCCTGCGACACCGTCCCTGTCGACGACGCCGTCAGCGATGAGCCGCATCGCGCGTGCGACGATGTCGGCCCTGTTGTCCCACTCCGGTGAGCCAGGCACGGCGTCCGGCCTGCACCGCTTGCAGGCGCGAAAACCGGCGTACTGAGCGGCGGCCGCGGTCGGATAAAAGCGGACGTTGGACCGCTTGGGAGTCGCGGCGGGACAACTGGGCCGGCAGTAGATCCCCGTGGAGGTGACAGCGACGTAGAACCATCCGTCGAAGCGGACGTCGCGGCCGCGTACGGCGCGATAGCGATGTTCGAACTCCTTCAACATGACGACATTGTCGCATCCAACAGGCGAGATTACTGGCGGAAATCGGACATCGGTATCATCGGAGTCGGTACTGTGGAGATGAGGAGCGTGGGGGGTCATAGCAGGTTCGTCTGCAGGGCTCGCAGCGCGAGAACGGTTCCTACCCCTATCACCATCGCAGCGGGCAGGCTCCCTGTTCTGAGAGAGACGATCACGACGACGACCGCGGCCAACACTTCGATTGGTCCGCCCATAAAGATGGCAGGGGCGACGAGCGAGACGAGGATCGCACCCGGTATCTGATCTAACCACGCCCCTGCTCGCTCGGAGAGGTCGAACCTGCTCGCGAGCCAGAGCCCACCCGAGCGGGTGGCGTACGTCGCGAGCGCCATCAAGATGATCGCGAGCAGGGTGCCGGGATCAATGGCCACGCCGCACCACCCCCGCGAAGCTCCCTGCGAGAGCGCCGAGCAGGATGTACCACTGGCCCGGCAGCAAGTGGTGCGCCGCCACAGCGACCGCAGCAGCGACCGTCCAGGGGAGGATGTCGGACTTCCCGTTCCACATCCCCGCGATGAGCGCGAGGAACACGGCGGTGAAAGCGAAGTCGAGCCCCCAGCGTGAGGGATCTTCCACCACACCGCCAAGAGCGCCGCCGGCGAATGTGGACCCTGTCCAGGCGAGGAACATCAACAACCCGCCGCCGACCAGGAACGCGGCGTCGCGGCGTCCCTTGGCGAACTCGCCCATGGTTAGCGCCCAGTTCTCATCAGCCATGAAGAACACGGACCCATAAGCCCTGAGACGCGGCAACTTCGAGAACACGGGCGCGAGGGCCGCGCCCATCAGCACGTGCCTGAGACCAACGACGAGCGTAGCGAGGACGATGGTAGCTACCGGCAGCGGGGCCGCCCATAGCCCAAGCACAACGAACTGTGCCGCCCCCGAGAATACGAACGCGCTCATCAGCGCGGCCTCAGCGGCGCCGAGACCGGCCTGACCCGCCAGAGTCCCGAACACGAGGCCGATGCCGCAACCGCTGATAGCGATGGGCACGCATCGTCTCGCCCCCGCGAGCGCGCCCGCAAGGGTGAACGTGATCCGGCCCTCTTTCCCTGAGGTGTTTTCCTCCGGCACGACGCCTAACTGCGGAACGCCCGATAGTGTGGAATGGAGAGTGCGCCGAACACCCCTAGCAATCGCTGCCTGACACCCGCCCCAGAGTGGCGTCTCAGATCAAGCCGCCAGCCGCGACCCCACCGCCGGTATCCGGCCCGGCCAGGATAACCCGCCCGCGACTCCGATGCGATGACCTCTCCAGCACCTATCTCACGCGCCAGCTCTCTTGATCCCCGGTACAACGCCAGGGCCAGCCGTTCCTCGCCCGCCCACGGGTCCACAACGAGTAACCCAAGTATTAGCCGCTTGGACTCCGTCCGGTAACGCACCGCGCCAAGCACCTTTCCGTCCTTCTGCGCGACGATGAACCTCTCCTCGAAGGCCACCCATCGCGGTATGCCATTCAGTTCCAGAAGATCCGCGACCGCGGACTCCTCCTCGGCGCGCCCCCAGCCCACCTTCAAACCCTCCCTGGTCATACCGCCCTCCTCGACGCTTCGACGAGCCTTACGCAAAGCACCCGCGATCCTACGCTCCTCCGCTTCGCGTAATAGCTCTGCCTGCCGTCCTCTTGCCAACTCCAGATCGAACGGATAGTTCACAACTCACCTCCATGCTCGCCGATTGCGCTATAATTGTCACGCTGATGTGGGACAATTATAACTGGCTAAGTGTCATAGGACAATAGGTTAATTTATGGATCTGCGGATAAATTCGAAGAGTCACGTACCCGTACACGTACAATTGGAGGGGCAGATCAAGCACCTCATCCTGACGGGCGGCTTCGAGGTTGGGAGCCGGTTGCCGAGCATCAGGGTGATGGCTGGATTTCTACGGGTGAACAGGAACACGGTGGCGCGGGTGTTCTCCGACCTGGAGCGGGAGGGATACGTGGAGAGCCGCCGCGGCAGTGGCGTGTACGTGATCGAGCCTCCTGTGGAGGCGGAGGACTTGAGGCGTCAGGAGGTTTTGGAGAGGGTTATGGATCTCGCGGCGGCGCAGGGCGTGCCGGTCGATGATCTGGCGTACGCGTTACTCGCGCGGGCCGGCGCGAAGCCGCAGGAGAAGACGCCGATCCTCTTCGTGGAGTGCACGCGGGCGGAGCTGGATCAGTTCTCCTCCGAGCTAGAGGAACAGCTCCCTGTCGAGGTAGAGAGGGTCTTACTCGAGGACCTCGCAGACAGGGTCTCGGACGCCGAAGACCTGCCGTGGCGACTCGCGGTAACGACGTTCTTTCACATCCACGAGGTGCAGGACATAGTGGAGCCGCACGGGATAGAGGCGGTCGCGCTACTGGCGGAGGCGACGCTGGAGAGCCTGCAGAGGTTGATGGAGCTTCCGTCGGGGACTCCGGTCGGGGTCGCGGGCTTGGGCCGCACGTGCATGGAGAATCTCTCGCGTTCCATCGAAGGCGCGGGCCTCGACCATCTGGACTTCGTCCAGGTCTACATAGACGAGGAGCCCGAAGAAGTGCTTGCCACCCTCGGCGGAGTCGAGAGTGTGGTGTGCGCCAGCATCACGGCCAGGCGGCTTCGCGAACTCGGTATCCCGGAAGATCTGGAGATCATCGAAGAAGACCGAATCCTGGATCAGGGCGGCATCGAGATGCTCGGCCGCATGCTCCGCCAGCAGCCGTGATGGCTATCCCTGCCATGAGACCATCTTCAACCCTTGACCACGATCAGGGGCCTGAGGCGTGCCACCTTCTTCCCTATGCCTGCCCCGTCAGTGGTGTCCACGACCTCGGTTGCGTCCTTATATGCTTCGGACATCTCCTCGTCTACGGTGGCCCGGTTGGCGGCGCGGATAAGGATCCCTTTGTCCTCTAGCTCTCGCCTGATGTTGCGGCCCTTCGCCGCCCTCTTCGCCTTTTTGCGGCCCATCTTGCGTCCCGCCCCGTGGGCGCTGGAGCCGAAGGTCTCGCTCATGGCCCCTTCGGTGCCGGCCAGCACGAAGGAGTAGCGCCCCATGTCTCCCGGTACCAGAACCGGCTGTCCTACCGAGCGGTAGCGTTCGGGCAGTTCCGAGTTGCCGGGGCCGAATGCGCGGGTGGCGCCCTTGCGGTGTACCAGGACCTCGCGATCGTCATGCTTTTCGAACTTGGCGTTATTGTGCGCGACGTCGTAGAGCACCCTCAAGTGCTGATGCTCCGAGTCGAATCCCGCCGACGCGAAGGCCTGCCGGGTGGAGTGGGTGATGAGCTGGCGGTTGGCGAAGGCGAAGTTGGCCGCCGCTGACATGGCCCCAAGATAAGCTTCTCCTTCGGGACTTCTTATGGGAGCCGCGGCGAGCTGCCTGTCCTCCAACTCTATACCGTACATCTTGGCTGCGTCCATGCAGCGCTCGACGTAATCCTGGCAGACCTGGTGTCCGAGGCCCCTCGATCCGGAGTGGATCAGGACGGTAACCATCCCCAGTTCGAGCCCGTAGGCGCGGGCCGCCTCCTCGTCGTAGATCTCGTCCACGTACTGCACCTCGAGGAAGTGGTTGCCCGAGCCTAGAGTTCCGAGTTGGGAGACGCCGCGCTGGTAAGCCCGGTCGGAAGTCCCTTCCGGATCTGAGGCGGGCAACCGTCCTTTCGACTCTATGTTCTCGAGATCCTCCGGCTCTCCGTAGCCGCGCCCGACGAGGGCGCCGGCCCCCCGGGCCAGGACTTCCTCGAGGTCTTCCCTGCTAAAGCCGGTATCTTTGCGGCCCCTTCCCATCCCTGACGGGACGCTCTCGTAGAGCGCGTCTGCCAGGCGATTCTTCCGAGGATCGTCGACCCTGCGGCCCTCGCTAGAATCTACGTCCTTGCGGCCCAGCCTGGAGACCAGGAGCCGCACCCCGCAGTTGATATCGAAGCCGACGCCGCCGGGGCTGACCACGCCACCATCGTTAGGGTCGAAGGCTGCGACCCCGCCTATGGGGAAACCGTAGCCCCAATGGATGTCGGGCATGGTCAGGGCCGGTTCGACCACCCCCGGCAGCGTCGCCACGTTGCAGAGCTGTCGCAGCGAGGCGTAGTCTTCGTCCTGGAGGTCCTCGAGGATGCCCTCGGAGGCGTAGAACACAGCGTCCACCCGCATCTTTCCCTCCTTGGGGATGCGGTACTTGAACCCGGAGACGTGCTCGATGTTCACTGCCCTGCTCCTTCTATGGTGGGACGATCGTCATACGTCCAGGATCACCCGGGCCCGCCAGTCACCACTCCTGTTAGTCACTTCGAGTCCGTGGAATGTTGCGCTCTTTATCTCCCCCTGCCAGCCGTGGCCTTCGAGGTCGAGCGGGATTCCGCCCAGGTTCGCATCGAGTAAGAAGTCCTCTCCACCGGTCTCTTCGATCCGAACGTCCGCGTGGACCGGAACGAAACCGTCGTCCTGTACAAGGAAGGCGAGTTCGTTTATCCACCGAACCAGGAGGGTCTCCAGATCGGGGGCCGAGAGTCGCACCGAGCCCTCATCCTCGCCGCCCTCCGGCGGCCGCTCGAAGAGCGTCATGAGCAGGGCCCGACGGGCCTCCTCGAACAGGGCCTCGAGCGCCGGGGCCTCCAGTTCGAAGCCGACATCAGCCGTGTGATCCAGCATCCGGATCATCGCGTCTCGGGTTGGAGTGGTTTGAGAGCCTGCCTCCGTAGCATCCTCGCATGCAGCCATGAGCCGTGTTGCTCGCCCAAACATCCTGCTAAGCGCCTACTCATCTGCGCGTCTTCACTCATCTCGCCCTATCTGTTGGTACCCGAGGCTAGACGATCGCTAACGTCGCCACGTTAGCTCCCGACCGAACCCGCAGCATTGCCGCGGAGGAATCGAAGCCAACCACGTAGCCGGATGGCTTCAAACGTCGAAGCTCTGTAGCGGAGCGGCGCTCAGGAACTCGCGGACCACGCGGGCCAGATCCAGGGGCCGGTTATGGACGAGAGTGTGGGGCCCGTCCGGTATCACGACCAGCCGGCCCAC
>DATMVF010000150.1:0-3710 GCA_035563475.1 Rubrobacter sp. | reverse complement strand
CCTCGTGGAGGACCTCTTCGAGCTCGCCCGCATAGACGCAGGGATGCTACAACTAACCCTGGAAGAAGCCTCGCTGCACGACCTGATCTCCGACACCATCTCCAGCTTCCAGCCGCAGGCCGATCAACGCGGCGTCCACCTGGTTGGAGAGGTCGTAGGCGACGTAGATCCTGTGCTCGCGAACCCGTCCAGGCTCCAACGCGTGCTCCACAACCTTGTCTCCAACGCCCTCCGCCACACCCCTGCAGACGGCACCGTGGCACTGCGCGCAACGCCCGAAGGGGAAGTGGTGCGCGTCGAGGTAGCCGACACCGGCGAGGGCATAGCCTCCAAAGACCTGCCTCACGTCTTCGAACGCTCGTTCCACGGCGAACAGTCACTGACCAGTACCGAGAAGGATAACGCGCCCGGCGCCGGGCTGGGACTCGCGATCGCGCGCGGCCTCGTCGAAGCGCACGGCGGCACCATAGACGTCGAGAGCGACCCCGGTCGCGGATCATGTTTCTATTTCACCCTGAAGCGGGCCTGATACCTCGGTAGGCCGTATTGGGCGGTTCGTGAACCGCCCAATACGGCGCGTCTCACGTTCCGAGCCTCCAACCATAGGAGGCCCACTGGATTGCGTGAGGAACCCTTAAGAGTTTCTTACGATACGGCTGGGATCGATTGTCCACCCTGTGTGCCCGTGTGAGAATCGAGGTCGGGCCAGCAGGAGCGTTTCTTCCGATAAACACGTATAAGGGAACATTGGACTTGGAAGCGTAGAGATGTTCGAACCGACGCTCGTTCTGATTGCCTTCGCGGGCCTTGCTTCCTTTCTCTCGCCGTGCATGTTGCCCGTGATACCCGCCTTCCTTGCCCAGCTCGCGGGCACCTCGCTCGATCTCGCTGATCTCGAGAGAAGGGATGTCTTTCTGGGCACGATCATGTTCGTAGCAGGTTTCTCAGTCATCTTCGCGACACTCGGGGTGGTGCTCGGCGCGGTCCTGGCGGATGTTGCGACGGAGGCGCTAGCGTGGCTCTCGAGGCTTGCAGGCACGATCGTTATCGTGCTCGGTCTACACCTGACTGGTCTGCTGCGTCTGCCGATACTGGACCGCCAGTACTCGGCACTCCCAGGAGGACTCAAGCCGGGAAATCTCGCCTCCTTCCTGTTCGGTGCGTCTTTCGCTGTCGCCTGGACGCCTTGCGTCGGACCGATCCTGGGCAGCACACTAGCCCTCGCCACGACCCGCCCGGCTACGGCATTTCCATTGCTGCTCGCTTACGCAGTGGGGCTCGGAGCGCCCTTCTTGCTCGTCGGGCTTTTCCCTTCGCGGATCCTCTCGTTTCTCAAGCTGCATCGGAGGGCCGCGGCACGCATCCACATCGCCTTCGGGGTCGTCCTGATCGGGATGGGTGTCCTGGTGTTTACCAACCAACTCAACGTGCTCGCCAACTTTCCGCTACTGAACGAGGTACTGATATGAGACGGATCTCTCCCCGGCCGATCCTGCTGGCGCTGACGCTGATGGTAGTCATCGGCTCGATCGTCGCTATCGAGCTCCGGCTCGACGCACGAGGTGCAGACAGGGGCGGCACACAGGCGAGCGCGGGCAAGCAGCCGAAAAGCGGTCCACAAGTCGCCAGGAATGCTGAGGACAGGCCGGGCCTCTCAGGCAACGCCGGGAGATCCGACTCCTCCGAACGTGACAAAGATGAGAATCCGGAGAGTTCCGTCTCCGATGAGGAGCGGATCGCCATCAAGGAGGATGAGTTTCAGAGGGCCAGGGAGATCACAGGCTCGACCGGCTTTATCAACACGGACGGCGTCTCAATAAAGGATGCTGTTGGCGAGAAGGTAGTGCTGGTCGAGTTCTGGACGTATAGCTGTTTCAATTGCCAGAACGCCCAGCCGCACATCAACGGCTTGTACGAGGAATACGAGGATGACGGCCTGCTCGTGGTCGGGGTCCATACGCCGGAGTTCGGGTTCGAGAAGGACATCTCCAACGTGCGGGAAGCCGTAAGGCAGGCGAACATTCAATACCCTGTTGTTCTGGACAACCACTACGCTATCTGGAACGCTTACGGTCAACGATTCTGGCCTGCATGGTATCTGGTCGACGCCGACGGCTTCATCCGCTTCAGGCACTTCGGCGAAGGCGCCTACGGCGAGACCGAGCAGAAGGTGCAGGAGCTGCTTGCGGAGAGAGATCGCCTCTACGATTGAATGGGGCCCGCCGGCCCATGCAGCGAGGGATTGGTGATGATGTAATGACGTAGTGCACGCAATTACGCACCGTTGCGAATCACGTGTTCGTAATAGTCACGTTGCCACAAGGAGGCGTCGCGGGTATCTCTGATGTCGTTGACGCGTTGCGTTGACACGGTTTTGAACGCGCCGATCAAACGTCCCAACGGTCTGCGTTGCGCCAGGGTGACGTGCATGACATTGGTCGTTTGTCCCAAGGAACCCGCAGTAGAGGCGGTTCGCGAACCGCATTTACACGAACCGCCCTTACGGCAGGGACGCCAGGCGTGCGACGAGGGTGGGATCTCGCATCGCCGCTTCGCCTACCAGGACCGCGTCGGCGCCTGCGTCTCGTAGCCTTCTGGCATCTTCGGGGGTCTTGATGCCGCTCTCGGCGATGAGGGTCGCACCGGCGAGTTTCGGCGCGAGGCGTTCGAAGGTGCCGAGGTCTACGGTGAAGTCCCTTAGATCCCGGTTGTTGACGCCGATGACCCTGGCGCCTGATTCGAGGGCCAGGTTCGCTTCTTCTTCGTCGTGGATCTCTACGAGCGGCGTCAGGCCGACCTCTACGGCAAGGGAGACGTAGCGGGCGAGCGCCGCCGCTTCGAAGAGCGCCGCTATCAAGAGGACGGCGTCGGCCCTGGTGCCCGTTTCGAGGATCTGCGCCTCGTCGACGGTGAAGTCCTTGCGTAAGACCGGCAGAGTAGTAACTTTCCGCGCGGCGTCGAGGTCTTCGAGACTTCCCTGGAAGCGTTCGGGCTCGGTGAGGACGGAGAGGCAACCCGCCCCCTCCAGCTCGTAGCGGGCGCCCCACTCGGCAGGGTCGGCGGCGCGGATAAAGCCTGCGGAGGGTGAAGCACGTTTTATCTCGGAGATCACGGCGAGGCCTGGCCCTGAGAGGGCGCCGGTGAAGTCTCTCTTCTCGAAGAGCAGCGCCTCCTGGTAGAGGGTGCCGAGGTCGGATCTGCTGCGTAGATCCTGCGCCCTTTCGATGGCGGCCGTGGCGAGCTCGTCGAGGACGGTTGCGCGCTTCACACGGTCCCCGAGAGGCGGCGGGTTGTCTTTATGAAGTCTTGCAGGGCCGTCGCGGCGGCGCCGTCACTTATGGCATCCCTCGCCAGACGCACGCCTTCTTCTATCGACCTCGCTCTACCCGAGACGTGGATCGCCGCTCCCGCGTTGAGCAGGACTATGTCGCGCGAAGCCCCACGTTCCTCGCCGGTGAGTATGTCGCGGAGGACGCGGGCGTTGAGGTGGGCGTCGCCGCCGAGCAGGCCGTCCGGGGAGTGGCGCGGGAGGCCGAAGTCTTCCGGTGAGATCTCGTACTCTACGATCTCTCCTTCGGAGACGTCTGCGACGAGGGTCTTATCGGTCACCGTGATCTCATCCATCCCGTCCGTCCCGTGGACGACGAGCGCTTTCTCGGCCCCGAGGTCCCGCAGCGCCTCGGCGACGGGACGCACGTAGGGCGCGCCGA
>DATMVF010000149.1:0-6812 GCA_035563475.1 Rubrobacter sp. | reverse complement strand
CCCGAACCCACCCCAAGTCACGGCCGGTGAGGTCGTCGCATACAAGGCGAAGTAGCGAGACGCAGAATTCGAAAGCTAGATATGTGAGAGAGCCGGGGCTCCTACTCTCCCCTTATCTATCGAACGTCGGGGAAAGTTGCTTTCTACAAAGGATGAAGGGGATGAGCAAGACCGTTCTTGTTGTCGGATCGATGGCCTCGGCGATGCTGCTGGCATCCATGGTGGCCGTGCTGACGGCAGTGCCGAGCATAGGGCAGTCGCAGACGGTGACGCTGGTCGGAGCGGGAGACATCGCCGAGTGCTCCCCAGACAACAACGCCAAGGCAACAGCGGCTCTGCTGAACAACATACCGGGGACCGTCCTCGCTCTAGGAGACAACGCCTACCCCCACGGCACCCCAAAGCACTATGCCAACTGTTACGATAATTACAGAATCTCCGATGGTAGTGTCTTCGATGCCAAGCGCACCCACTGGTGGGGTCAGTACAAAGCTCGCACGATGCCAATTTTGGGCAACCATGATTACCACTCTTCCAAAATAGCGCAGCCCTACTTCGACTACTTCAGCGCGAACCGGGCCGTTGGCTTCAAGCAGCCTCCGGCGCCGGTGCCTAACACGACCGCAAACCCTGGCTTGACACCCGGCAAAGGCTACTACTCTTACGATAGGGGATCCTGGCACATCGTGGCCCTAAACAGCAACTGCAACAAGGTGGGCGGATGCGAAAAGACATCTACCCAGGGCAAATGGCTTCGCAACAACCTTGCTAACACCAACAAACTGTGCACCCTGGCCTACTTCCATCACCCACTCTATTCCACCGGCAACAATGTCACCAACCCTAATGTGAAGCCCCTCTGGCAGATCCTCTACAACCATCACGCCGACGTAATCCTCAATGGGCACGCCCACCGCTACGAGCGCTTCGCCCCACTAACTCCAGGGGGCAAGAAAGATCCGCAGAACGGCATCCGTCAGTTCGTGGCCGGGACCGGCGGCTCGCTGGGAGGCAGTGAAGTACAGCAGGCCCCTGGAGTGGAGGTTGTGGAGACTGGCACGTCGGGAGTTATCAAGCTTGACCTCAGCGCCCGCTCTTACAGCTGGAGGTTTGTCCACATAGAAGGCCAGACCTTCACCGACTCGGGCGAAGGCTCTTGCCACTAGGGTGTGCAGCAACTTAGACGAGAGAGGCCGTCGGGAGAGGACGTGGGGCAGACTCAGTAACAGCGCGGACCGGGGCGGAGGCCCCAGTCCGTTTCATAGCCCAACTCCAGAGGACGGGCTTATGCACCGGAGTGCGTGGAAGAAAATGTCCGAAAAGGGGCTCTTTAGCGCTCGCTCGGTAGGATACCGAACATGAGAAGAGCATATCAGACCGATCTATCCAATGCCGAATGAAGCCGCGCCAATCCAACCGACCGCGGGCGTGATATGCGCGGTGAGCGTGGGCTACCTTAATGGAGCATAGCCAATCGCGGTCAGACCTGCTATGCTCAACCCAACGTATCAACGGCTATTGGAGTGTGAGGATGACTAACGACCGCTGTGACCTGCTCTGTTTGGACGCTCCGCGCGCGGAGGACATTCGGAAGGGGCTACTTGGCGGGGAAGCGGCGTACGACGCTGCCGAGAGGGCCAAGGCGCTCTCGGACCCGACCCGTCTGAGGCTGGCTGCGGCCTTGAGGGAGGGTGGGGAGCTATGCGTGTGCGACCTGGCCTGGATCTCCGAGCGCTCCCAGAACCTCGTTTCGCACCACTTGAGGACGCTGCGTTCGCACGGGCTCGTCCGCTCGCGGCGCGACGGCAAGCTCGTGATGTACTCCCTCACCGATGAGGGTCTCTCGCTACTCTCCGCCGTCCTCGGCGAAAGGGTGGGTGTGGCAGGAGCGAAGGCGTGAGCCGCTCTAAGAAGATGCTTCCGGTCTTGGGGCAGGTGTCGCAGGAGCCTGAGGTCGGGGGACAGGAATCGGCACGCGACGGGGCCGACGGCTGCACCGACGACTGCTGCTCGAGCCCCGGGATGGTAGAGACGCCTGCGGCTACCTCGAAGACAGGAGAGGAGAACTCCAGGGCGGGCGAGGGAGGCGATGCGCCCGTCGTACGGGAGAGGACCGTCTTGCGCGTAGAGGGGATGGACTGTGCGAGTTGCGCGGCCACCGTGGAGAAGCGCGTCTCGGCGATGCCCGGCGTGATGAGGGCGACCGTGAACTTCGCCGCCGGACGCCTGGACGCCGAGCACGACCCGGGGCTCTCGCGAGAAGAACTAGAGGAGGCGGTGAGGGCCGCCGGCTACGGGGTGGTCGAGACCGAGGAGGCCGAGAGGACGCCCTTCTGGCGCACACCGCGGATGCTGCTGACGGCGGCCTCTGCGCTGCTTTTTTGCGTGGGACTCGTATTATCCCTGGCCGGAGGACCAGAGATCGCGCGGGTTGTAATCTACCTCGCCGCCATCGCCGTCGGCGGGCTGCCGATCTTCCGGGCGGCCGTAGCGGGGCTAAGGGCCAGGCACCTGGACATGAACGTCTTGATGAGCGCGGCCACGGTGGGCGCGGTGGGGATCGGGGAGTGGGCGGAGGCCGCCTCGGTCGTGGTCCTCTTCGCCGCCGGCAACGCCCTGCAGGTGTACGCCGTAGACCGCACGCGGGGGGCCGTGCGGGCGCTCGTGCGCCTGACCCCGAACGAGGTGCTCGTCAAGAGGGGCGGCTCCGAGGTCGTGGTTCCCGCTGACGAGGTCGGAGTCGGCGATACGGTGGTCGTCAGGCCCGGCGAGAGGCTGGCGGTGGACGGCACCGTCGTCGAGGGCACTTCGGCGGTGGACGAGGCCCCGGTGACGGGTGAGAGCGTGCCCGTGGAGAAGGGGGTGGGAGACGAAGTGTACTCCGGCTCCCTGAACGGCCAGGGCGGGATGCTCGTCGAGGCGACCAGGCGGGCCGGGGACTCGACGCTGCAGAGGATAGTGCGTCTGGTGGAGGAGGCCCAGGCCAGTAAGGCTCCCGCCGAGCAGTTCGTGGACCGTTTCTCGCGGGTCTACACGCCCGTGGTGGTGGCAGCGGCGATCGTCCTCGCGGTCGTGCCGCCCCTGCTCGGCGGTGGCTTCGGCGAATGGTTCTACCGGGCGCTGGCGCTCCTCATTATCGCGTGTCCTTGCGCGCTCGTGATCTCCACGCCCGTCACCGTAGTCTCCGGGATCGGTGCGGCCTCCAGGCGGGGCATACTGGTGAAGGGCGGCGCCGCCCTCGAAGCGGCGGGGAGGCTCGAGGCCCTCGCCTTCGACAAGACGGGGACGCTCACCGAGGGTCGTCCCGTGGTCTCACGCGTTGTGCCGCTGAACGGTAAGGGCGAGGCGGAGGTTCTGGCGGTGGCGGCCGCGCTGGAGCGTCGCTCGGAGCATCCCCTGGCCCACGCGATCCTCGCTGCGGCCGACGACTACGGTGTGGGCGGACTCCCGACGGTCGAGGGTTTCCGCTCTGTCGCAGGACGGGGCGCCGAGGGCGAGGTCGAAGGAAGACGGTACGTTATCGGGAGTCCCAGGCTCTTCGCCGAGGCCGGTATATCTCTGGGCGGCGCCGAGACGGCCCTCGGAGAGGTCGAGCGGGAAGGCGAGACGCCGGTCGTGATTGGCGACAAGGAAGGTCCCATGGCCGTCTTCGGGTTGGCCGACACCCTGCGTCCCGACGCCAGGACCACCATCGAGGCGCTGCGCGAGTCGGGGGTGGGTGAGTTGGTAATGCTCACTGGCGACGCAGAGGCGCCTGCGAGGAGGACGGCGGAAGCCCTGGGCGTCGGGTACAGGGCGGGGCTCCTGCCAGAGAACAAGGTCGAGGCCGTGCGGCGGCTCGTAGCGAGGCATGGCAATGCGGGCATGGTCGGCGACGGCGTCAACGACGCCCCCGCTATGGCCGCCTCCACCGTCGGGTTCGCCATGGGAGCGGCAGGAACGGACGTCGCGCTGGAGACGGCCGACGTGGCGCTCATGCAGGACGACCTTCCGAAGCTGGCCGAAGCGGTGCGGCTCTCGCGGGCGGCCGAGCGGATCATAAGGCAGAACGTCTTCGTCTCCATCGCGATCAAGGGACTGTTCGTGCTGCTGGCCCCATTCGGGCTGGTGGCGCTGTGGCTCGCTGTGCTCGCCGACATGGGAACGTCCATAGCCGTCACCCTCAATGGCCTGCGGTTGTTCCGAAATGGGAGCGCCTAGAGCCGCGGGCTAAATAGTGTCCTGGGACCGGCACGATACGCGGGGTCGGCCGTGCCCAAGAAAACGCCGCGTGCGCACTAGTTTCGCCAGCAAGGGCTGGCATGATCCGAAGGCCAGCAACCAGAAATGCTGACCAGTCTTTCGAGAGATGGCGCCACTGGTAGCACCACTGGTAGAATGATTCCGAGGGAGGTGGAAGAAAGGACGGCAAAGATGAGCTACTTCCCGACGAAGATCCTGCTAGCGACCGACGCCTCGAAGGACGCGGTCAAGGCAGCCCGGATAGCCAGCGACATGGCGAGCGTCAGCGGCTCGGAGCTACATATCCTCCACGTCGGAAACACGAAGGAATTCCATGTCTCCCCGGGTGCGGAGCAGAGTTTCTCCCCCCGCAGCCCTTCCTTGGGTGAGGTCCGTGAGAAGGCCGAGAAGACGCTAGAGGAGGCTGTGAAGCAGGTAGAGGAAGCCGGGGGTGCCGTCGCGGGGACGCACCTGAGGATGGGCGATCCGGACGACGAGATACTCCGGGCCTGCGAGGAGCACGGTGACTTCGGCCTGCTTGTCATGGGGAGCCGGGGCCTGGGCCCCATCAAGCGCAGGCTCATGGGGAGCGTCTCCGAGAGCGTCGTCCGCCACGCACGCTGCCCGGTCCTTGTGGCGCGCAGCTAGAGTTGCAGCGCCGGAACACTCCGTCGCGTATTACTCGGCTGGTCATCGCAGATGCTCGCTAACTCCTTGGGGAAGTGAGTTCCACAACAGGGGCGGGGAAGGGTGAGGAGGGAGCAAAATGAAGATCGCTGTCGTCGGCAGGGGCAACGTCGGTGGCGGGCTCGGCGACCTTTGGGAGCAAGCCAGCCACGAGGTGAAGAGGATCGGGCGTGAGGGCGGCGACGTCTCGGACGCCGAAGTCGTGGTCGTAGCCGTCCCTGGCGGCATGATCGCCGAGGCACTAAAGAGCGTGCAGGGCATCGATGGCAAGACGGTTGTCGACGCCACGAACCTCGTGGGTGCGGATCCCCCGGAGGGCTTCTCCTCGAACGCCGAATACGTGAAGTCCAGGACGAACGGCCCGACGGCGAAGTCTTTCAACACCAACTTCGCAGCGCTCTACGATCGGATCGGCGAAGCGCGCTCGACACCGTGCAACCTGTGGTGCGGTGACGAGGAGGCGCGGCAGGTTGTCGAGCAGCTAAACCGGGATGCAGGCTACGAGCCTGTCTACGCAGGGCCTCTGGAGAACGCCGCGTTGCAGGAGAACTTCCTCAAGCTCGAGTTCGCGATCAACCAGGGAGGGCTGGGCCGATTCTTCTATCGGATGGCACCTCCCGATCGACTCTGAGGCTACGATCGAGGAGGTAAGACGAAAGGTCATCCCTACGAACTTCACAGATATTTCGTCGCGTGGTTGACCTCGGCCGGCCGGGACCACTTATCGTGGAGGCGATTTCCAGCAGTTTAGTGACACAGCTAATTGGGTATATCGCATCTCTTACAAGAATTGCCTGGCGAACGACAATTAGGACGGTTTCGGTAGTTGAGTGGCAGCACTCGCACACGTTCGAGGCCGCAGGGGAAATTCGGGGGAAGCTGATGGCGACGCATGGTGCTGGTGGACGCTTTGAAGGCGTTACCCAAGGGCGGCGTGCTCCGCGTTGAGCACCTGTGGCGGCGAACCTGATCCGATTGGATCTCATCCGATAAGGAGCAAGCAATGAAGAAGGCTGTGGTTCCGCTACTGATCTGCGTACTCTGGCTCGGGGCGTGTGGTCAAGGGACGGGCTCAGGCCAGGCTGACCAGAGCGTCATCCGGGTCGCGTTGGGCGACATCGAGTCGGTGGAGACCCTCAACCTGTTCATCGCCCTGGAGCACGTGCGTGAGCGCGGCGTGGAGGTCGAGATCAACGAGCTGGCCGACGAGGACCTTGCAAACCAGGCCGTCGTCAGCGGGCAGGCTGACGTGGGGCTCGGTGCGCCGTACGGCCTGATCGAAGGCTCTTCGGCTCCCCTCCGGATCTTCTGCCAGCTACAGACCCTGCGGTACTTCCCCGTGGTCGACAAGGCCGCCTACCCCGACTGGCAGGCCCTCGACGGCGAGCCGTTTACGGTGCACTCGCGGGGCTCGAGCACCGAGGCGCTGGCCCGGCTCGTCGAGCAAGAGGAGGGCATCGAGTTCGGCGAGATCAGCTACGTGTCAAGCTCGGAGATACGCGCGAATGCGCTGCTGCGGGGAAACGTTAAGGCCACCATGCTCGACATCCCGAACAAGAACTACGTGATGAGCGAGGCGCCGGGACAGTTCCACATCCTGCCCTTGCCGGAGACCGGAGCGAGCGATGAAGTGCTCTTCGGCAACACCGATTGGCTCAAGCAGAACGAGAAGACGGTGCAGATCCTGCTCGAGGAAACCCTGACCGTATGGCGTGCGATAGCAGAGGACCCCTCGTACGTGATGAAGGAGCGCGAGCGCCTCGGGCTTCTCGCCGACCTCCCACCCGAGCAGGAAGAGGAGATACTGCCCTACTACAGGCAGGCCGCCGAGGAGGGCCTGTTCACGCAGGACTGCGGGGGTCGTGAGGCGGCCCGGGACGACCTCGAATTCTATAAGACCGCCG
>DATMVF010000148.1:0-4960 GCA_035563475.1 Rubrobacter sp. | reverse complement strand
TAAAAGCCTGAGCGCGCTGACATGCTGAAATGCTATTCTTCCTGGTCTTCTCGTTCTCGGAAAGGGCTGTATCCGGCGCTGCCCAGGCCGAGAATAGAGCCCGCGCTCCCGATGCTCAGGATGGAGCCCGCGCTGAGGATGCTCCCCGCGCTCAGAAAGCTCAGTATGCTGTAAGGGCTCCTCATGCTCAGCAGGCCGACCACGGCCTTGCGCGCCCCATGCCGCCGTGCTGCATTCAGATCCACTTTCTGCCCCAATATACCTCCCTCCAACGCCGCCTGGCGGCAGTTTATCACCGCGTCTGAGAGCACTGTGCGCAGAGCTTCAGCCGTACGCACGGGTATAACCAGTGCGGGATTGGGAAGGACCCTTTCCAATCCCGCTATCAGGAGCGCCCCGACTCAACGGCCTCCTTTACGGCGGGCACTACCTCGGTTGCGAAGACCTCGACCTGCTGCTCGTGGTTCCCGGATGGCCAGAAGACGAAAGTATCCATACCCTGTTCCAGGGCGAACTCTGTGAGCGTCTCGACCCACCTCGATGGGGGACCTTCGAGGGGACCTTCATCCGCGGCGCTGATGGTGCCTGAGACGTTGTACACCCGCCGGATCTCCCGCGGCTCCCTTCCTGCTCTTTCGGCGCCTTCGTCGATTCTTCGGTTCATCTCGGGGATTCGCCCGGGTGGCGAGTAGCCGTAGGAGGGTACCCAGCCGTCCGCCAGCCTCCCTATAAGGTCGAGCATCTTCGGCCCGTAGGCCCCGACCCAGATCCCTATGTCGTGTACGGGGTGCGGACCAGGCCGCATGCCCTTCAAGGAATAGAATTCGCCGTCGAAGCGCAGCGAACGCTCGTCGCTCCACACCAGTCGCATGACCTTTATGGCTTCTTCGACGGAGCGGACGGCTTCGCCCGGGCTTCTGCGCGGTCCGCCCATTCCGGCAACGGCGTCCCAGAAGGCCCCTGCGCCGAGTCCCATCTCCACCCTCCCTCCCGAGAGTACGTCGAGGCTGGCGGCCGCTTTCGCCAGCATGACCGGCGGACGGAGCGGGAGGTTGACGACGTCGGGGAAGAAGCGAATGTGTTCGGTCACGGGCACGAGCGTCGAGATGAGCGTCCAGGTGTCCAGAAAGCGTCGTTGGTAAGGGTGGTCCTGAATACCCATCAGGTCAAGTCCGGCACTATCGGCGGACTTTGCGACGCGCGCCGCCAAATCAGGTGGGTCCGCGAGCGGCGCTACGCTCACGCCGAACTCGAGTTCTCTGCCGTAGTCGCTCAGGGAGTCTCCTTTGCGGTCGTGCTCCTCAACCCCAGCGCCGCAACCAGCGAAATGAGGAGGGCCAGGGTAAGGGCGAAGAAAGCGTCGGAGAATGCTGCGGTGTCGAGTGCGTAGAGTGGGTTTAGCGCGCCGGCTTCAGCCTCCTTGCGGGCCGCGAGGAACGCCCCGATCACGGCCGGCCCCGTCCCGCCGCCGAGGAAGAACGCACCGTTGAAGATCCCCAGACCCGCTCCCACCTCGTCGGGTCCTAGGGAAGAGGCGGCCGCGTTGACGTTGGGGGAGTTGGCGAGGGCGAACCCGGCGCCAATGCCGAGCATGCCGAGCGAGACGACCAGAGGCGCGGCCCCGGCCCCGAACGTGGAGATGGAGAGCACGGAGAGCAGCATGGTCGCCAGCCCGGCGAATATGAGCGGACGAACCCCGATCCGGTCCGACCACCGTCCGGCCATCGGCGAGATTATGGCGAGCGCCACCGCGCCAGGCGTGAGCACGAGCCCGGCCTGTCCCGGCGAGAGATTATTGGCCTCGGAGACGAGCAGCGGTACGAAGACGAGCGCCGAGACGTTGGCGAGCATCGAAAAGTACCCGACGACCACGGCGGCGACGTACGCCCTGTTCCTGAAGAGCGTGGGGGAGACGAAGGGCTCGGCGGCGTTCCTTATTCGCCAGCCGAAACCGAAGGCGGCCAGAACAGAGCCGACAAAGCTGCCCCAGGAGCCCGCCGAACCGAATCCGGAGACCTGCCCGCGGGTGATCCCGAACAGGAACAGTCCGGCCGCGAGGCCGAGCAATATACCGCCGGGCAGGTCGAAGCCGCGCGCCTCCTCCGGGCTGTCGCCGGGTAGGACGTAGAGCGCGGCGGGTATCAGGATGGCAGTCAGAATGAGGGTCCCGACGAACAGATAGTGCCAGCCCACCAGCGCTCCCACCGCGCCGCCGAGAATGGGTCCTATGGCGGCCCCGATGCCCACGCTGGAGACGATGAGGCCCAGCGCCGCCCCCCGCTCTCCCGCAGGGAGTATCTTCGTGACGGAGACGCTCGAGAGCGCCGGTATAGCCGCCCCGCCAACGCCCTGTACGATCCGCCCAAAGACGAGCGCGACGAGACTCGGAGCCCACGCGCACAGGAGGCTCCCAGCGGCGAAAGCGAGGAGCCCTACTATGAAGGTGCGCCGGATGCCGAACACGTCCGCAGCCCGCCCGTAGAGCGGGATGCCCACGGCGTAGGTCAGCAGGTAGCCGGTGATCACCCACCCGACCTGCGCCTCCGTGACACCGTAGTCCTCCCCTATTACGGGGATCACGACGTTGACCATCGAGCTGTTGAGCACGGAGACGAACACGGCCGAGACCAGGACCCCGATCAGGAGCCGTTTGGAGACCTCGGGCTTCCCTGGCACTACTTCATCGGCGCTCAAACCGGGGCCCCGGCAACCCAGGACGCTGCAAGCGCCCGTCTCCACCCCATTACCTCACGCTCGATGGTCTCCCTGATACTGGCCATGCTGCTCTCCTATCTTGGCGACCCTACTTGGCCGGCTAGACTAGCAATACCACCGACGAGGTGGATATCAAGTCTTGATGTGCCCCCACATCGTATGAGGGAGGGGTCATCATTACACCGGACGAAGGGTGGGGGTCCTACTGGACTTTGGTACGATTTCCCGCCTATTGGAGGACCAACAATAACGCAGAGACGGAGATCATAGAGACCGCCGTGGAGATCAGGATCGCGCTGGAGGTACGGGCGACGTAGACGTCGTACTGGCGGGCGACGATAAAGACGTTCGCGGCGATCGGGAGTGCCGCGCCGAGCAGGGCTGCGGTAGCCCAGAGGGGGTCGACGGTGAAGATCACGGTGGTCGTGAAAAAGAGGGCCGCGGGGTGTAGCGCGAGCTTCATGAAGGTCATATAGGAGATCTCTGCGGTTCCGCCGGCAACGGTGCGTCCTGCAAGGGTCGCGCCGAGCGCGAAGAGGGCACAGGGGCCTGCCGTGCCGCCGAGCAGATCGAGGAAGTTGGCCAGGGGCGTTGGGGGGTCGAGTCCTGCGGTCGAGACGGCCAGGCCGGCGAAGATGGAGAGGATCAGGGGGTTTCGGGCGAGGGAGGAGAAGGTGGAGAGCGCCGTGCGGACGGGGCCTTCTGCGCGGCCTTTGGAGGACTCGATGATCATGATACCGAGCGGGATCATCAGCACCCCGTCGAGGGTAAGGCCAACGACTACGGGGACGGCGGCCTCCCTGCCGAAGACGGCGGAGACCAGGGGTATACCCATGTATCCCGTGTTCGCCAGGACCGCCGCGAGCCCCTGCACCGCCGCCTCGGCGCGTCCTATCTCGAAGAGATAGAGTCCCAAAAGCGCGGTCAGCGCGAAGAGGACCACGCTCGCCGTCACGTAAGCCCCGATAAACGGTACGTTGACGACCTCTCCTATTGGCGAGGAGGACATCAGGCCGAACAGGAAGGACGGCAGGGCGAAGTAGAAGACGAACGTATTCACCCCTGCCGCTGCCGTCTCGTCCAGGAGCCTCAGGCGTCCCGCGACGTAGCCGCAGAGGATCAGGGCGAAGAAAGGCAGCGCGGAGTTGAGTATAGATTGCATTCGGGCTATCAGATATCAGCGGTCAGCTTTAGTACACCTTTGGGTACTGTGAACGATCAGGCGCTTCCTCACCGGGCCAGCGGTTACGTTACCAGACCGCAGCCGTGAGGTCTGGGGGCTACCTGATAACCCTGACCCCCGGCTGCTCGACCACCTCGCCGACGACGGCTCCCGATACGCCGCGCCTGTCGAGCTCGCCGACCAGCGCGGAGACGCGATTCCCTGGCACGGCGACGAGCAACCCTCCGCTCGTCTGCGGATCGTAGAGCGGTAACAGGTCATCCTGGCTTGCACCGTCCGCCGTAACACGGTTCTTTAGGTACTCCCTGTTGCTCTTGAGTCCGCCAGGGTAGACGCCCTCGTTCGCGAGAGGCACGGCCCGCTCCCAGACAGGAACCTCGTCTCTGCGCACGTCGGCTCCGACTTCGCTCGCATGCAGCATCTCCGTCAGGTGGCCGAGGAAGCCGTAGCCCGTTACGTCTGTGGCCGCAGAGACGCCGACCTCGCGCATCGCGTCGCCGGCGGCCTTGTTGAGGAGGGTGGCCGACCGTACGGCGTCTTCGATCTCTTCGTCCGAGACGAGGTCTCTCTTGAGCGCCGTCGTCAGGATCCCGAGACCGAGCGGTTTGGTCAGAACCAGGGCGTCTCCGGCACTGGCTCCCGCGTTGCGCACGACCCGGTCTTCCTCGACGAAGCCCGTTACTGAGAGGCCGTACTTCGGCTCCTCGTCTTGGACCGAGTGACCACCGCAGAGCCTGGCGCCTGACTCTTCGATCTTGGCGAGGCCCCCGGCCAGGATCTCACGCAGAACCCCGAGGTCGAGCGAGCAGGGAAAGGCGACCAGATTCATCGCCGTCAAGGGCTCTCCTCCCATCGCGTAGACGTCCGAGAAAGCGTTGGCGGCAGCGATCTGGCCGAACCTGTAAGGGTCGTCAACTATGGGTGTGAAGAAATCGGCCGTCTGCAGGAGCAGGCCTCCGCCGAACGGTATGAACCCCGCATCATCGCGGGTCTCCATACCGCTCACGTAGTCGTCGACCGATCCGGGCGTGAGCCCACTGAGTACCTGCTCCAGGTCCCCTG
>DATMVF010000147.1:0-4825 GCA_035563475.1 Rubrobacter sp. | reverse complement strand
ACGATAAGCAGGAGGCCACCGCGCGTCACGGCGCTAGCTGCTTCTTGCAGGACGTGGACGCGGGGAAACTCTACCGGCGAGTGCAGGTACTGGGCGGAGACCAGGTCGAAGACGCCCGAGGGGAAGTTGACGGCGAGATCGTGCCTCTGGAAGTCGATGCGGTCGGCGACGCCGGCCTTGGCCGCGTCCTCGGCCGCCCGATCCAGCGCCGTTGCGGAAACGTCGACGGCCGTCACGCGCCAGCCCTGCCTGGCGAGCCAGATCGCGTCTCCCCCTTCGCCGCAGCCGAGGTCCAGCGCTCTGCCCGGAGGTAGGCTTCCGACGACGTCGACCAAAACGGGATTCGGCCTCCCGCTCCACACGCGTCCGCGCCGGCGGTAATGGTCTTCCCAGAACCGCTCGGCCTCCACGTCGCCGCGCCCTTCTCGGTGCCCTTCGTGAAATTTGTCGCTCAACGTTGCGTCTCCCCTGCGTTGCTCTGCTACTTTGCAGTTTAGTGCCGAGAGAGCGCGTACTGTTGCAGGGCGCTCACGAAACAATCTTCCGAGGCTCGTCGTTCACGTAGTCGGCTCCCTTCGATCCGCAGGGATCCCTGCCTTGCCGGGAATCCGCCCGGCTACCCGCCTAAGCCGCTACGGTGTAGCCGGCCTCCTCGATGGCGGCCTCGAGGTCCTTGGCGGTCACCCTGGCCTCATCGTAGTTGATTTCGACGGTGCCCTCCTCGACGTTCGCGTTGGAGCTCTCCACCCCGAAGAGCTTGTTCAGTTCGCCTTTGACCGCGGCTTTGCAGTGGCCACAGCCCATGCCTTCCACGCTCAGCGTCTTGCCGGTCATATTTTTCCCTTTCTCTGCTTCTCTTCTAGACTCTCAGGAAGCGCTCGACGGCCGTGGTGAGCTCCTCGATCTTTTCGTCCGCGTCTTCGCCCTTTTCTATGGACTCCCTGACGCAGTGCTCGACGTGGTCCTTGAGGAGTATGGTGCCGACCTTCTCCAGCGCCGAGACGACGCTGGCTATCTGGGTGAGGACGTCCACACAGTAGGCTTCCTCATCCACCATGCGCTGCACGCCCCGCACCTGGCCCTCGATTCGCCTGAGCCGATTTTCGAGCCGTTCCTTGTCTTTGGCCTTTATGTAACCGTGCGCGGTCCCCTCCGCCGGGTTCGCGTCGCTCTTTCGTGTCGCGTCCACCACTGTCTCCTTTCTCTATACTTTCGCCCGGCGCAGCCGCAGGGCGTTCGAGAGTACACTCACCGAAGAGAGCGCCATCGCCGCTGCGGCCAGAACGGGGTTGAGGAAGCCATACTCCCCGAGAACCGGACTCAAGACCCATGGCACGCTCCCGTCGGAGAAGAGAGGATAGAGAATCCCTGCTGCTACGGGGATGAGCGCGACGTTGTAGGCGAAGGCCCAGAACAGGTTCTGCTTGATGTTCCTGACCGTGGCTCTCGACAGCCCTATCGCCCGCGCCACCCCGCGCACGTCGCCCGAGATGAGCGTCAGGTCGGCGGCCTCCATCGCGACGTCGGTGCCTGTGCCTATGGCTATACCGACGTCGGCCTGCGCCAGGGCCGGGGCGTCGTTTATGCCGTCGCCGACCATGCCTACCCGCTTGCCCTCGGACTGGAGGCGCTTCACCTCGTCGGCTTTGTCCTCGGGCCGCACTTCCGCAACGACGCGCTCTATGCCGAGCTGGCGCGCGATCGCCCCTGCGGTGCGACGGTCGTCGCCGGTCAACATAGTGACCTCGAGCCCCAACGCGTACAACTGCTCGACCGCTTCCCTGGCCTCGTCGCGGATCACATCCGCGACCGCTACGAGGCCTGCCGGCTCGCCGTCCACCGCGATGAAGATCGGGGTCTTCCCCTCGCGCGCGAGCTCCTCGCTCCTCGCGGCGAGGCCGTCCTCCGAGAGCCCCGACGCGGAGAGGAAGCGGCGGCTACCGACGAGGACCTCCCTACCCTCGACGCGGGCGCGAATCCCGCCGCCCGAGATCGCCTCGAAAGCATCGGCTTCGGTCGGCGGGAGACCGCGGTCTCTGGCGCCGCGGACTATGGCTTCGCCCAAGGGATGCTCGCTACCCAACTCCGCCGAAGCCAGGAGTCTCATGAGTTCCTCTTCCGGGATACCGTTCGTGAGCACTATGTCGGTCAGCTCGGGCTCGCCCCTGGTGAGGGTGCCGGTCTTGTCCAGCACGACCGTGTCGAGCTTGTGGGCCCCTTCGAGAGACTCTCCGCCCCTGACCAGGATACCCGATTCTGCTCCCTTGCCGGTACCGACCATGATCGAGGTAGGCGTCGCCAGGCCCATCGCGCACGGGCAGGCGATGATCAAGACCGCCACCGTGTTCAGGAGCGCGAACGTGAGGGTCGGCTCGGGCCCGAACAGGAGCCAGATCGAGAACGTCACGGCCGCTACGCCGATCACCGCGGGCACGAACACGGCGCTGATCCTGTCGGCGAGACGCTGGATAGGGGCCTTCGACCCTCGAGCCTCTTCGACCATCCGCATGATCTGATGCAGGGCGGTATCCTCACCGACCTTCGTCGCCTCAAAGCGGAGAGACCCACTGGTGTTCATGGTAGCCCCGATCACCTCGTCGCCCTCCCTCTTCGCAACGGGCAAGGACTCGCCCGTGATCATCGACTCGTCCACCGCAGACCCGCCGGCGACGACCCGTCCGTCCACCGGCACCTTCTCCCCCGGCCTGACCACGACGATCTCACCGGCCCGCACGTCTTCGACGCTCACGTCAAACTCCTCCCCACCGCGCACGACGCGGGCGGTCTTCGCCCGCAGCCCGGCAAGCTTCTTTATCGCCTCGTCGGTGCGTCCCTTGGCCCGCGCCTCGAGCAATCGCCCCAGCAGGATCAGGGAGATAATGAGCGCCGAGGTGTCGAAGTACACGTCGGCCCTGCCAGCCGCGAAGAGCCCCGGCGCCAGGGTCGCCACAGCGCTGTAGAGGTACGCCGCGCTAGTACCCATGACCACCAGCGTATTCATGTTCGCCTGCCCATGCTCGAGCGCGCCCCAAGCCCCCCGATAGAACCGCCGCCCGGCCCAAAATTGCACCGGCGTCGCAAGCCCGAGGAGCACGAAGCTCAGCCACATCATGGGTACCAGCGGCTCCAAGCCGAGCATCATCGGCAGGCTGCCAGCGAAGATCAGTGCGGTAAGCGCCGCCGCCAGCAGGAAATCATCCTTGAGCTTCTCGTACTCGCTCTCGCCAGGGTGCTCCTCCCCCCGGGCCAGACCGTAGCCAGCCCCCTCGACGGCCCGCTGCAGCTCCCGGCGCTCCACCTCGCCCGCGACGTACCGGACCGTAGCCTTCTCGCTGGCGAGGTTCACGTTCGCCTCCAGCACGCCAGGCACCTTCTCGATAGCCCGCTCGACCCGCCCCACGCAACCCGCGCACGTCATGCCAGTCACAGGGATCTCCACCCGCACCAGCTGCCCCTTCTCGTTGATCGTCTCCATGCCGAACTCCCTCACTTCGCGCTCGTTCGAGCCGGCCTTATGCTATACCCCCCTACCCTACACGTCAATCTGGCTTTGCCTGTGGACTCCTGCCTACCCCAGTGTGGGTATTCGAGTCTCGACGGTGCGTCGCATTCGCATCTGAGTGCATAGTCATGCGGATGGCAGCATGTAGCGGTCCGCCCTGAGGAGAGAAGAGTTTTCAGAGTGCCAGAGGATGGCCTGCGAACAGAGCTATGCAGCATCCTGCACATGGACGCCGTAGAATTACCCTTTCCCAATGTTGGGTGAATAAGGGCAAGAAGAGAAGGGCCGGGACCTACAATCCCGGCCCTTCTTACCTCGTGGGTCTAACCTCGTGCGACCCTAGTCGTTACTGTGCAGCTGGCCCCTTACGGCACCATCGGGGTACGGTTCGTTGTGGACGTTGACGTAATAGCGTGAGGGGTGCTCCCTTAGCTTCTTGCTCAGCTTGTTGCTTATCGCCTTGCAGCCTTCTGAGGAGCCGTCCATGGGCGCCTTGAGCTCCACGACAACTGGGCCGGCCACACTAGGTCCTCCCCGATGGATATGGGCCGCGTTGGCCGGCTTTATGCGCTCCACTTCGAGCTCGTAGCACACCTTCGCTTTGTAGACCTTGATATCGGCCTCACCCCGGCCATTGGGGTCGCCCGGGCCCGGCACCTCTTTATCGCCCGTCAAGGATGCTTCGAGCGTGGCTCGCTGGGCGGCCACCACGGGGACGGCCGCTATCAGTACAATCGCCAGGACGAGCGCTACCAGCAGGGTCAGTCTCCTCATCGGGCTCTCTACCTCCTTTGGTTGGGGAGCCTCTCCACACCTACACCGATTTGTACGCAACGGTGGATCATATGGATCAACCTTCCCTGCGAACATCCGACTTGTTTAGCTCCGGGCAGAAGCTCGGTGGTCTGCAGCCGCTAAGCTTCTGATATGGGGATCGCTCGCGAACTTCCTGTCGCCCGTAAGATAGGTCGGCTTGTTCTCGGCTTGCCTCCCGCCGTAGAGTACGCCGGCGTGCACAGTGGCTCAGAAGAGGTTAGACGACGAAGCCTCAGGCGAACTCGTCGAGCGCGCTACTTTCCTGCAGAACCGCGCCGGCTCGAGATCCCTCGAACACTTTAAGCTATTGACCGAAGTGTGTCTAGAACACGGTTCACCGAAGGTGAACTTCCGCTTTCACGCGGTCTCGGAAGTTGCGCCAGCCCTTCTAACCTTTCACACTGGGCACGATGATCAACTCAAGGCGGGGTCGACGGGTCCCGTCCTCTCTTAAGGGGAGGAAGGCTAAAGCTATGTACGTTGCAGTGCGGCGCTACGAGGGCGTGA
>DATMVF010000146.1:0-3069 GCA_035563475.1 Rubrobacter sp. | reverse complement strand
TCGCCCGACGGAACGGTTTCTGTCCCGATGACTACCGGCTCGATCCCTGCAAGGTGGACGTGCCGCTCGGGGGAAACGAGAAGCTAAGGTGCGGGGATCTGGATCTGGCGGTGACGCCGACGCCGGGTCACAGCGCCGGCTCCGTTTGCTTTCTCGTGAGGATCGAGGAGGGATTAGCCTTGTTTGCCGGAGACACGGTTTTCGCCGGAGGGCAGATCAGCCTAATCGTGGCCCCCGGTTCGGACCTCCTCGCCCTGCAGGAGTCGGTAACCAGTCTCGGAGGATTGGGTGTGGCGAGCCTGCTTCCTGGTCACGGCATCTTCCCCTTGGAGGGAGGGCAGGAGCACATAGATCAGGCCATAGAAGCCTTCGGGACAATGCTGCCGCCGAGGTCGATACTGCAATGAGCGAACTACGGGATGCATTGCGGGAGAATCTGGCGCAGGCACGCGATGATCTGGAACCCGAGCTGATCGAGGTCCGGCGCGATTTCCACAGGGAACCCGAGCTGCGCTTCGAGGAGCACCGTACCTCAGAGACCGTCGGGGAACTTCTAGGCTCCCTGGGGCTCTCCGTGCGGTCCGGGGTTGCGGGGACGGGCCTGCTGGCGGACCTGCACGGCAAGCGACCCGGTCCGACCGTAGCCCTCCGGGCGGACATGGACGCGCTGCCGATCCGTGACGCGAAAGGCGCTCCGTACGCTTCCCGGCGAGAAGGAGTGATGCACGCTTGCGGGCACGACGCGCACATGACGATCGCCTACGGCGTGCTTCGCGTCCTGGAGCCACTCCGGGCCATCCTGCCGGGGACGCTCAGGGTGATCTTCCAGCCAGGCGAGGAGGTGCCGGCCGGGGAGAAGAGCGGAGCCCTGGAGGTCATAAGAGCCGGGGCACTGGAGGACCCGGAGGTCGAGGCGATCTTCGGTCTCCACGTCTGGCCTGAGTTGCCGGCTGACACGGTTGGCCTGCAGCCAGGGGTGACGATGGCCGCTGCCGACTCCTTCATCGTGGAGGTGCGCGGGGAGTCGTCCCATGCCGGGGAGCCCCACAAAGGCAAGGACGCCATCTTCGCGGCCAGCTCGCTGGTCGTCCAGCTCAAGGCGCTCCTCGGGCGTGAGATCCCGCCCGCAGAACCCGCCACCATCAACGTCGGGACGATCCGCGGCGGTGCGTCACAAAGCGTGGTAGCGGATCTCGTCGAGCTCTCCGGAACCCTGCGCAGCCTCGGCGGGGACCGCCGGGAGCGTCTCCTGCAGAGTATGCAGCGGGTGGCCGGAGGAACCTCCAGCACTACGGGGTGCTCCGTGCGCCTGAACGTCTCGGACTCCTTCCCGGCAGTTGTCAACGACCCGGAGCACTACGAGCGGGCGCTGGAGATCCTCCTCGAGACGCTCGGTAGCGACAGGGTGCGTGTTCTGACTGACGTGCCGATGACCGCGGACGACTTCGCCCACTACCTCGAAGCGGTGCCGGCCCTGTACATAAAGCTGGGTTGCGCACCGGCGGAGGGGAACGTCTACCCCTTGCACCACCACTGCTTCGACATAGATGAGCGGGTTATCTGGACGGGCGTCGAGGCCGTCTCCTCGATTCTGCTCGACACGATGGAAGCCCGAGTGGCCGAGGAGATATGCGCGTGAGCGACGTCTACGAACTGGCTGACCTCCTGAAGGCGAACGGCTCCGCTGCGGTGAGCAAAGGATTCGAGGGGCAACCGGCCGTCATAAAGGGGGCGGACCATTTGTTGAGCGAAATCTTCGTATGCTCCGGCGGCCACGCCCGAACGGTGATCGGGGACCCCTTGCCGGACGGCCCACCGGTGGAACTCGTCGTTTCTTTGGGTGCTTAGCTGTAGGGGATGTAATGGCTGAGGCCTACGCGCTGGTCGGGGAAATCTTCACTGCATCGGGGCCAACTCGGGCAGCGATCGTGGTCCGAAATGGCAAGATCGATGCTCTGCTTCGAGACCCGCGATCCGGAGACCTTCCCAGAGAGCACCGGGAATTCGCCGGGTTGCTCTGCCCGGGCTTCATAGACTTGCAGATCAACGGCGCGTTCGGCGCAGACATAGGACCGGACCCGAACGCGATCAGGACCCTGGTGACCAAACTACCGACTACTGGGGTAACTTCTTTCCTTCCCACGCTGATCTCCTCCCCACCGGAGCGCTACGAGGAGTTCTTCGACACCCTCGAAGAGGGCGCGATAGCGCGCGGTGCCCGTGTACTAGGAGCACACCTCGAGGGACCATTCCTTGCCCCGGAACGTAAGGGGGCGCACGACCTTGCCAATCTGCGACCTATAGATCTGGGTTTCCTGAGGGAACTTCTCCGTTCGGGGAAAGTAAAGGTTATGACTCTGGCCCCCGAGCTGCTGAACTCATTGCAGGCGATCGAACTTCTCCTGGAGGAAGGCGCCGTCGCCAGTGCCGGTCACACCGCGGCCACATATGAAGAGATTATCCGGGCTGCGGAAGTCGGCCTGAGCCAGGGTACCCACCTATACAATGCGATGAGACCGCTGGCTCACAGGGAACCCGGCACCGTAGGCGCCTTGCTTACCGACGACCGCCTGAGGGTAGGCATCATCCCGGACGGTGTGCACGTCCACGAGGCGGCACTTCGTCTCGCTTATCGGGCAAAGGGCTCTGAACGTCTGATCCTGGTAACGGATGCCATGGAAGCAGCGGGTATGGCCCCGGGCGACTACGAGTTGGGGGGGCGGAGGGTTCATCTGGAAGATGGCGCGGTGCGGCTTTCCGATGGGACACTCGCCGGGAGCGCGCTCACCATGGACGAAGCCGTAAGAAACGCCGCTCAATTTCTCGGTGTCCCCCTTACTGAAGCTGTGCGCATGGCCTCCGAGGTTCCCGCTTTGGCCTTGAACCTCAAGGGCAAAGGTAGGATCGCCGCCGGTTGTGATGCCGACTTTGTGCTATTGGACGCGCGGGGTACTGTGCTCGAGACCATCGTGGGCGGAAAGACCGTCTACGACCGTGAGGAGAACGAGCATCCATGAATCTTTACGTGGCATCAGTGCCTGTGTTAGGGAGGAGACGACCGGCGCAAGC
>DATMVF010000145.1:0-7609 GCA_035563475.1 Rubrobacter sp. | reverse complement strand
GCTTCCCGTACTCTACGTCGGAAAGCCCCCGCGCCCAAGTCCCGCCCAGGGCTCGGCCAACTTCCACAAGCAGGAGCACGCCGAAATCGTGAGGTCGGCCTTCGAGAACGTCGGGCAGGACTTCGATGAAGTACAGGCCGTGGAGGAGACGCAGGTCCGCGCCTCCGCCCCGAGCGAGTGAGAGTCAGAGAGGAAGAGTGAGCAGTGGCTGCTGAGATACACGTACCCGAGCTTGGGGAGTCGGTCGCCGACGCGACGGTCGGGCGCTGGCTCAAGCAAGAGGGCGAGGCCGTAAAGTCGGGCGATCCGCTCGTCGAGCTCGAAACGGATAAGATCAACTTCGAGGTCGAGGCCGAGCAAGACGGCGTCCTCCAGTCCATCTCCAAGGACGAGGGCGAGACCGTCAACGTCGGCGAGGTCATAGGCACCATAGGCGAGGGGGGCGAAGCCGGCGACGGCGCCGCCCCCGAGCCACAGGCCGAAGAAGAACGGGAGGAGCGTCCGCAGGCCGAGCAGCCCGAGGCCGAAGAGACCGGTGGCGAAGAGCAGGATGGGCACAGGGAGGTCGAGGACGGGGCCGGCCGCGCCTCGCCTTCCGTTAGAAAGTTGGCCCAGGAGTACGAGGTCGACCTCGCCGAGGTCACCGGCAGCGGTTCAGGCGGACGCATCACCCGCGACGATGTGGAACGTCTGATCCGGGAACAATCCCGACCGGCGGCCCCCGAGCGGACCGAGGAACCCGAGCACGACGGCGAAGCGCAGCCGGCCCCTTCTGCGGATGGCAGGGCGGAGTTGGAGGAGCGGGTGCGCGTCTCCCGCAGGCGCCAGACCATCGCCCAGAGGTTGGTCGAGTCGCAGCAGACGACGGCTATGCTCACCACCTTCAACGAGGTCGACATGAGCGCGGTCATGGAGCTGAGGAAGCGCCGCAAGGAGTCTTTCCAGGAACGGACGGGGGCGCGGCTCGGCTTCATGAGCTTCTTCACCAAGGCCGCCATCGGGGCGCTAAAGGCTTTCCCCAAGGTCAACGCCGAGTTGCAGGGGAGCGAGCTCCTCCTCAAGAAATACTACGACATCGGCGTAGCCGTCTCCACGGACGAGGGGCTCGTCGTCCCCGTCATCCGCGACGCGGACCATAAGAACTTCGCGGAGATCGAACAGGGCATAGCCGACCTGGCCACAAAGGCCCGTGAGGGCAAGCTGACCCTGGAAGACCTGCGCGGCGGAACGTTCACCATAACCAACGGTGGCATCTTCGGCTCGCTAGTCTCCACGCCCATCCTCACCTTGCCCCAGGTCGCGATACTGGGGATGCACAAGATCCAGGAGCGCCCCGTCGCCATCGAAGGCGAGGTCGTGGTCCGTCCCATGATGTACCTCGCGCTCTCCTACGACCACCGCGTCATAGACGGCGCCGAGGCGGTAAGCTTCCTGGTCCGCATCAAAGAACTGGTCGAAGACCCCGAGTCGCTGCTGCTGGAAGGCTAAGCACACGGTCAGGGGCTTCCGTTCGGGAGCCCCTTCGTCTACCCGTAGACCTCGACCGCGGCGCGGATGCCAGGGGCCCGCGCAAGTCCGGCGTCCATCGTGATCAGCGGCGCGTCTAGCGCCTCGGCGAGGGCTAAGTAAGCCGCGTCGTATGCGGTGAGGTTTTCCCTGAGTTCCCAGATCCTCCCTATCAAGGGCGCGTGCGGGTAGCGCGCGAACGATATGTTCCCCAAGTCGGTAAGGGCCTCGGAGCTCCTTTCCCGAGAGAGAGCGTCGAGCAAGGCCAGCCTGCGAAGCGCATGCAGCACCTCCAGTTCCATGACATGGGGGACGTGGAGGCTCTCGCCAGGAGCCTCTACCTTCTCCCGGATGCGCTCGGCCCCCGGCCCCGAACCCACGAGTATGGCTACCATCGCCGAGGCGTCGAGGACTATCAAAGTCCGCTAGTCGACCTCGCGACGATCGCCGGCATCCCTGAACCGGCGTATCGTGACGTCCGGCGGCTCGTCAAGTTCGACCGGTTCCCTGCTGCGTAGCCGCTCCATCATCTCGGCGAGGGTCGGCTTCTCGGCCACCTGCTCTATCTCCGAAAGGAGGTAGTCAGAGAGCGTCATGCCGGCCTTCGCCGCCCTGACCTTCAGCGTGCGGTGCAACTCGTCGGGTACGTTCCTTATCTGTATCATCTTCGACATGCGGAAAAGAGTAACACATGTGTTGCGCATGTTTATTATCTTTCGCTGTCAGGCGGCTACAATACGCTGTGGAAGGGCGACTACCACAGGAGGATGAACATGGATCTTCGGTCGGTGCAGAGGCCGCTCAAGAAAAAGTATCGCAATGAGCCGGGGTCATCCCGGATAACGCTCGAAGCCAAAGCGAGCCAGCAGGACACCCCGATCTCCTGCTCCGTGGATGTCGGTCAGGCGATCTACCAAGCCGAAGCCCACGCCGGAGTCGGGGGAACGGGCGAGGCGGCCTGCTCCGGGGATCTTCTGTTGGGAGCGTTGGCGGCCTGTGCCCAGGTAACCTGCCAGATGGTCGCGGAGGCCATGGGGATAGAGGCGGAAAGCATCGAGGTAACGGTTACGGGGGAGATGGATCTCGCCGGCACGCTCGGCGTCTCCGAGGACGTCCCCGTCGGCTTCGAGACCATCCGCACCACGTTCGACATCGTGGCGCCCGAGGCTACCGAACAACAGTTGGAGGACCTGCGCCAGAAGACCGAGCAGTACTGCGTCGTCTTCCAGACGCTGGCCGACTCGCCGGACCTCCAGACGGAGTGGGCATAGAAGATCGGACCGGCTTGGACGACAAGGATGGGCTTGTAGAACGGTTGCTCGCGGGCGACAGGCGTGCGTTGGCGCGGGTGATCTCGAAGATAGAGCGCGAAGACGAAGAGACGGCCGGGATAATCGCAGAGATCTACCCCGAGACCGGCGATGCTCTGACCGTAGGCTTCACCGGGCCGCCCGGCGTCGGCAAGAGCAGCGTCATCGCGAAGCTCATAGAGCTCTACAGGCAGGAAGACAGGCGGGTCGGGGTGGTCTCTGTCGACCCTTCGAGTCCCTTCTCGAAGGGTGCTATTCTTGGTGACCGCATAAGGCTCTCCGACCACTTCCTCGACTCCGGTGTGTTCATCCGCTCGATGGGTAGCCGCGGGCACCTTGGTGGGCTCGCCGGCGGCTCGAGACTCGCCGCCATCGCGATGGAGGCTTGCGGCTACGACGTGATCCTCTACGAGACCGTCGGGGTAGGGCAGGGTGAGGTCGAGGTCGCCTCGGCCGCGGACACGGTTGTGCTCTGCCTGCAGCCGGGAACGGGTGACTCGGTGCAGGCGCTCAAGGCCGGGGTCATGGAGATAGCCGACATCTTCTGTATCAACAAGTCGGACAATCCGCAGGCCAAGAACGCCGCCTCAGAGGTGCGTTCCATACTGGAGATCGGACACGAGCTCGACCCCGACCCGTGGTTCCCGCCCATCGTGATGACCCGCGGCGATACGGGCGAAGGCGTAGAGGAACTCAAAGAAACCGTAGCGAAGCACCGTCGGTTCCTCGAACAGGACGGCAGGCTCGGAAAGAGGCGGCGGGCCGCCCTGAGGGACTTCGTCATCTCGTGGGCCACGAACCGCCTGGAGAAAGAGATGCACGAGCGCCTTGCCCGCGAGGATACGGGGCTCGTGGAGAAGGTCTACAACAGGGAACTCGACCCCATCTCGGCCTCGGATCGCATCTTCGAGGATGTCTAGCGCCCCTGCGCGTTTGCTGGAAGCAGTCGCTCGATGACTACGACGTCACGCCACACGCCGTCGAGCCTGGCGTGTTTCTCGTGGACTCCCACCTCCCGGAAGCCCAAGGAGAGCAGCAGCTTCCGGCTCGGCTCGTTCTCCACGAAGACCCGCGCGAGGAGTTTCCAGAAGCCAGCCTCCTCCGCCGCCCGCATGAGGGCCTTCATCGCAAGCGTGCCCGCCCCACGGCCCCTTGCCTCGCCGGCGGTGTATACGGAGAACTCGGCCACGCCGGAGTAGCATGCGCGGGGGCTGTAGGCCGTGGTGTTGGCGAAGGAGATCACCCGTCCTTCTTCCTCCACCACCACGACAGGGTGGGTTCCATCGAACCAGGCCTGTATCTCCCGTGCCGTACGCGGGCTGGTCTCGAACGTCGCGATGCGCTCCTCGATGCCTTCGTTGTAGATGCGGACTATGGCCTCCGCGTCTTCCGGGCTCGCTGCTCTAGACTGTAGGACCGTATCCTCACCTCGATTCTCCCGGATGGCCCCTACTGCGTGAGATCTACCACCACGGGCAGCGCCCTGCGGCGCCAACTCTCCAGACTTCCAGGACGGCTCTCGTACTTCTCGACCAGCAGCCGCCGGGCCAGCTCATCCTCTTCCGTGTCTCTTGCCCCGCGGGCCAGCCCGGCGAAACGTCCGTCTGCGATACGGAGCGTGACCTTCGGGTTTCGGCGGAGGTTCTTCACCCAGTCCGAGCGGTCACCGCCTCCGGAGAGCATGTAGAGGGTACGCGTTTCCGGCAGTAGAGCGAACCAGATCTCGATCTCGTGCGGCCTCCCCGTTACCCTCCCCGTCGTCGTCAGGTAGCAAAAGCTCTCTTCGGCGAGGGCGCGAAGATCAAGCATAGGCATCAGGTCTCAGGCTACAGGTTTCAGATCTGGGGCCACGGGCTGTAGATCCGTTCGGAAAGCAGACGTGCCGTGAGAGACCCTCACCTGAAGCCTGATGCCTGAGACCTGATGCCTTCATTGGCGCAGCTCGACGCGACGGATCTTGCCGCTCGTCGTCTTGGGTAGGTCGTCGATGAACTCTATGCTGCGCGGGTACTTGTACGGGGCCGTGTTCTCCTTGCAGTAGACCTGGATCTCCTGCGCCAGCTCCTCCGAGGGCTCGTAGTCTTCGCCAACGACTACGAACGCCTTGACGATGCTCCCCCTGTCCTCGTCGGGCAGAGGCACGACGGCGCTCTCGACTACCGCGGGATGCTCGATAATGATGCTCTCCACCTCGAAAGGTCCGATGCGGTAACCGGCAGAGAGGATCACGTCGTCCGAACGGCCCACGAACCAGAGGTAGCCATCCGCGTCCCTGTAAGCCCTGTCACCGGTCAAGTAGGCGCCGTTACGAAAGACCGACTCGGTCGCATCTGGCTGCTCCCAGTACTCTTCCAACAACGCGGGTATGCGCCCGAAGAGGGCTACATCGCCAGGCTCATCAGGCTGACACTCGTTGCCATCTGGGTCGATGATCCTCACGTCGCAGCCAGGAGACGGTTTGCCCATCGAGCCCGGTCGCAAGTCGAGCCCGGGATAGTTGCCGACGAGCAGGGTGTTCTCGGTCTGCCCGTAACCGTCGTAGATCGTCAGGCCGTGAAGCTCTTCCCACCGCTCGATGACCGCCGGGTTGAGCGGTTCTCCGGCGGAGACGGCGTGGCGGATGGAGGCGAGGTTCGCGCGTTCCAGTTCCGGGGTCTTGGCGAGGAGCCGGTACTCGGTCGGGGCCTGGCAGAGGACAGAGATGTCGTAGAGTTCCATCAGCTCCAGGCGTTCGGCAGGGTCGAAACCGCCCTCGTGGAAGAAGATCTCCGTCCCCTGACTCCACGGCCCCAGAAATATGTTCCAGATGCTCTTGGCCCAGCCCGTCCCCGAGGTGCACCACAGCCTGTCGCCATCCCTGAGGTCGAGCCAGTACCTGGCCTGCATCCACGCGGCGTGCGTATAACCGTGGGTGTGCAGGGCGCCCTTGGGATTCTTCGTCGTCCCCGAAGTGTAGAGGATGAAAGCGCCCTCATTCGCCGCTGTGTCCTCGGCCGTGAAGTCCTCAGAGGCCTCTTCCATCAAGGCCTCGTAGGATTCCCAGCCGTCGCGCTCTTCACCCAGAGAGATGAAGTGTTCCAGACTTGGGGCGTCCGCGCGCATCTTCTCGACCGCTTCGATGCCTTCGGGGCCCGAGATCATGGCCACAGAGCCGGAGTGCTCGGCCCTGAACTTCAGGTCGCCGGTCCTGAGCTGCGGGGCGCACGGGATGGTAATGGCCCCCAGCTTCAAGAGGCCCGTCAGGATTACATGCCACTCAGGCACCTTGCCGAGTAGGACCATCACCCTGTCGCCGCGCCCCACGCCCAACGCTCTAGCTGCGTTGGCGAACCTGTTCGAGAGTACGGAGAACTGGGCGAAGTCGAGGCGGCGTTCCTCACCGCTCGTTCCCAGCCAGACCATGGCCGCCCGGTCCTGTGCGGCCCACCGGTCCACCACATCACGCCCGAAGTTGAACCTCTCAGGCGTCTCCCAGTCGAAATCTGCGTAGGTCCTCTCGTAATCGCCGATGTTGGCCACGATCGACCACCTTTCCCCAAAGGTCGCTTTCCGGAACCGCATTGTACTAAAGCGATTTAGCGGGGTAATAGCCTACTGCGAATCGTCCATCCACCTCCTTGGATAACGAAGTGCCGACAATCTGAAATACTCCTATCCGTCTGCGACCGCTGACTCCGCGGCGGTATTGCCGAAGACGAGAGCAGAGGCGAGGCCGCTCGTGTACCCACCGGCGGAGACCCCGCCGACCTCGACCCCAGCGGCGTAGAGGCCCGGGATGGGCCTCTCGTCAGTCCCGCGCAGTACCCTGCATCCCTTGTCGACGGCGAGCCCGCCAACCGTATGCGTTATGGATGGCGCAACCTTTACGGCCACAAAGGGAGGAACGCGCAATGGCCAGGCCTGGCCACTCCTCGGGGGGGAGGGATCTTCACCGGCGGCGACGGCTGCGTTATACCCTTTCAGGGTGCGGAGGAAGGTATCGCGGGGCACGCCGCGTTCGGCGAGCCTGTCCGCAAGCTCCGTGAGGCTCGCAGCTTCGATGACTGTTCCGCCCGTGCTCCTTGCCGTCTCGACCATCTCTCTCGCGGTCCGCTCCCGCACGCGGCCTTCGAGTCCTCTGGCGTCGAGGACATACCAGGCGTAGAGTCCAGTCTGGTGCGCCGTGGCCCGTGTCAGGGCCGTCTCGGACCAGTCCGCGCCCTCGTCGGCGTAGCGTTCGCCGCCGGCGTTGACGGCCACGGCGTAGCGGCCGTAGAGCTGGGAGACCTCCACGAACCGTTCAGGAGGAAAATCGGCCGGGGGAGCGGGCAGGTTGCGGCCGTAGAACTCGTCGAGACCGGCGCTCGCGAGAGCGCCCTTCCGCAACGCCGCCCGAAAACCGTCACCCGTACTCCTCGGATGCGCCCGGACCCGCATCCTTCCGGGCCCCCCGATAATGTGGCGCCCGACCAGCTCGGGGTCGCCCGCGAAGCCGCCAGAGGCGAGGATCACGGCGTCGCCTTCATACTCCCTCTCGCACCGGTCAAGCACACCTGTTACGCGCCCAGCCGGGTCCTCCACCAGCGTCTCCAACGCGCTGTCAGCGATAATCTCGCCTCCTGCGGCCTCTATGCGATCGACGAGCGCCGAGACCGTTCGTTCGGGGTCGAAGCGGGCGCCGAAGGTTAGGGGATTGCCCGTCTCGCGCGCGAGGAGCGCGCCTCCTCTATGCTCCAGCCAGGTCAGCCCGGACTCGAGGCGTTCGAGAATGAGCCTCTGCAGGGAGGCGTTCCCGCCGGGCGCCTCCCTGCGGT
>DATMVF010000144.1:0-10760 GCA_035563475.1 Rubrobacter sp. | reverse complement strand
TGGCCTGACCGGCGGCCAGCAGCAGGGCGGTCAGCAGCAGGGCGGACCGCTCGGCGGGGTCACCGACCAGGTGGGGCAGGTCGCCCAGGGCGTGCAGGACACGGCAGGCCAGGCAGCGGGCCAGGCTCAGCAGGCCGCCGGTCAGGCCACCGACCAGGCCGGCCAGGTGGCGGGCCAGGCGCAGGATGCCGCTGGCGGCGCGGCGCAGCAGGCGCAGGATACCGCGGGCCAGGCGGCCGGTCAGGCCCAGCAGGTGGCGGGCCAGGCCCAGGACACCGCCGGACAGGCTGCCCAGCAGGGCCAACAGGCGGCGCAGCAGGCGGCCGGCGGTCAGCAGCAGCCGGAGGCCACGCACGCCGCGCAGCAGAAGGCCCAGGAGCTGGGCGTGGACCTCTCCCAGGTACAGGGCTCCGGGGCGCAGGGCCGCATTACCGTCAAGGACGTGATCAGCGCTTCGAACCAGTAGTCGAGAGGGCTACGGCGGCCCAACGGAGGAAAGGAGTAGAGTCGTGGACGACAAAGCCGCAGGCAAGGCCAAAGAGGCCTGGGGCGCCTTGACCGGCGACGAGGCCAAGAAGGAGGAAGGCCGGGCGCAGCAGCGGAAGGCGGAAGCCCAGGAAGAGGCGACCCAGGCGGCGAGGACCAACCAGGCAAAGAAAGACGCCAGGCAGGCAGAGAGGGAGCGAGAGCGGGAGAAGATCAAGGAAAAAGGACTCCTCGGTGGCGTGACGGACTCCTTGACCGGGCGTGATCGAGACAGGTCCTAAACGCGAGGATGCTTCGCAATTGACCGAGCGGAGCCGCGTGCGAGTTCTCACTGGCATGCGGCTTCGCGTCTGACGCGAGACCTTTCCGGAACTGGAGACGTGTACGAGGCCATCGAACGTGACAGGTTGAGAAGGGAGCGAGCGTGGGCAGATCTAGAAGGCGGAGGACATCGCACAGATCCAACCCCAGGACGAGATCCGGGGCCAGGTCGAGGCCAGGTCGCGGCGGCCCAAGGGGGGGCGGAGTCACCATAACCTCGGTGAGCCCCGTGGGAAACATCAGCGGCTACAGGCCCACGGTGCAGGCCACCGTGAAGAACGGCCAGAGCACCCTGACCAAAGACGACATAAACGTGTACCTCGACGGGCAGGAAGTAAGGGATTTTCAGTATCGCCGGACCACAGGCAGCCTGAGTTTCACCCCCCGCAAGCTCGCCTCGGGCGCCCACACGGTGGAGATAACGGCCGGCACCTCCGGAAGCAGGAACGCGAGGAAGCGGAAAAACTGGAGCTTCGTCGTACCGTAATGGGTGCCGGAAGTAGGGACGTCCGGGACCGTCTAAGGGGGCCAACTCGTGCCTAGGAGACGGAGGAGGAACCGCCGGAGAGGTCCGCGTGGGACCTCGGTCAGGGTCACGACGACGAGGAACGGCAAGACTACGAGCTACCGCACGGGCGGCATCTCGATAACCGGTGTTGGTCCCACGGGCAGGGTCGCAAGGAGTCGCAACCTCACCATCCGGGCGACCTTGTGGGACTACGGGGGCGGACTCTCCAAGAACGGCATAAGGCTGTACCTCGACGGGTCCGAGAAGAGCAGGTTTCGCTACGACGAGGCCAGCGGCAGCCTGACCTATTACGTCGGCCGCGCCCTCTCCCCGGGCACCCACGAGGTGAGGATAGAGGCAGAATCAGAGTCCTCCGACAAACATGGACGGTCGAGCGGTTCGCGCACGAAGAGGTGGACCTTCACGGTGGCGCGCCGTTGAGAAGCCGGAAAGCTCCGGACCGGGAGCAAGATGGCCTCTAGCGCGGGCGGCGACGACAGGGAACGCGAGCTCAAAGAACGGCTCATCAAGGCGGCCCGGATGTACGCCATGTGCGAGAAGGCCGGGGTGCCCGAGCCCATGGACGTGAGCGGGCTCGCGGTGGCCGCGTTCGAGGATTTGCCGCTCAGGGAGGCCCTTGTGTTCGTGCGGACCAACGAGCAGAACGTCAGGGACCTCGCTTGGGCCTTCGCGAACTCCGGGTCGGCCGAGGAGTTCGAGCAGAGGCTCGGCGAGATCAAAACGCTCCCCGAACCCGGCGGACCGCGCCGGTAGAAGGGTGGGTTGGGCTCTCCGGATGGCGGCAACCATGCGAAGGCCCCGCCAGGACGGGACACAAGCGATCACGGGGGCGGGATCGGGGCCGTTGCGGGCTGAGCAAATATGCGGGGGGTGGGGTTGAGAAAGATAGCCTTGACCAATGCGAAGGGCGGGGTGGCCAAGACCACCTCTTGCGTCAACCTTGGCGCGGGGCTTGCCCTCCTGGGGTACAGGACCCTTCTCGTAGACTGTGATACCCAGGGGCAGGTGGGCCAGAGCCTCGGGGTGCAGGCTGGCGAGGGGTTGGGCGAGCTCTTGCAGGGCGAGGCCGGGCTCGCCGACGTGCAGATCGAGGCGCGCGAGAACCTGTATGTGATCGCCGGCGGCGGGTCGCTCTCCGGGGCGAAGCGCGAGATCTCCCGCCGGGACATGCGCTCGGAGCTGGTCTTGAGCGAGGCGCTTTATGACCTGGATGGATACGACTTCGTGTTGCTCGACACGGCGCCTTCGTGGGACGTGCTGAACGTCAACTGCCTGTTCTACGTCGAGGAGCTCTTGATACCGGTCTCCATGGAGGCGCTGGCGTTGCAGGGGATCGGGGACCTCGTGAGCCGCGTCGAGCAGGTGCAACACTACAGGGAGGAGCGGGTTCTGCAAAAGGGCATAATCCCGACGTTCTACGACGGCCGGGTGAACAAGAGCGCCGAGATCCTGGAGCAGCTGGAGCGGTATTTCCCCGGTGCGGTGTGGCCCATCGTGCGCTACAACGTGAAGCTCTCCGAGGCGCCCGGTTTCGGCCAGCACATCTTCGAGTACGCCAAGCGGAGCAACGGGGCCGCCGACTACGCCCGCCTGGCCAAGCGACTCGCGAAAGGGGCGTGAAATGAGCACGGAGCACAGGCGAAGGGTGCCGGAGGACCTGATGGGGACCATCCTCGGCGAGAGCCGCGGGTTCCCCGACGAAGAACAGATCATCTCGGAGTCCGGCGAAGCTACGGTCTCGGGGGAGGACGATTCCGAGCTGGTGGGCGTGGCCTTCAACCTCTCCAAACAGCTAGGCGCGGAGCTGGATCGCATCCGGCACGAACTCGAGGAGGAGACGCACCCGTCGAAGTCCGAGATCGCCGAGGTGGCGCTCCGCATCGCCGTCGAGGACTACCGAAGCAGGGGCCGCGACAGCGATCTGGTCAAGAGGATCGAAGAGCGCCACGAGGCCAGGACCGGCGATGCCCCTCGCAAGGTCGTGCGCAGCGTGGACCAGACCGGCCTGATCATCGAGACCACTTACGACGAAAGCGGCGGGGTCCTAGACGAGGACGTGGTAGGCCGCGTCGCCGACCTGCCGGTGGTAGACGAATATCTGGATGAGCAGGGACGCTTGGTTAGCCAGGTGCAGGACGACCTCGGCAACACCTTCGAGCAAGTCCAGGACAACAACCTCAACACGCTCGAAGTGAGGTTGTTGAACGGTTTGTAGGGGCGGTTCGCGAACCACCCTCGACGAGACATCATGGCATCGGGTACGGGGGTCTGTCGTAAGCGTACGGGATCAGGAACGGCGCCAGAAGGAGGCGGAGCGCAGGATCGACGGGCGGATGCGCATGGCCGACAAGCGCGTGCGTGGGAGCATGCTGGCGCGACAGCATGCTGCCGACCTGAGGGCTAACGACGTGATAAGGAGGATAGAGAGGGGCGGGATGGACCCGCGTCCCCTGCCGAGCCTCAGGGAAGATTCGATGGCTTCTATGGAATCCATGCCGTCGATGGAGTCCGCGGAGACGGTGAGCGGAGTGACAGGCAAAAGTAACGAAAGGAGAAGGCAGTGAGCGAAGTACAATACCAGCAACGAGGCGACCAGCAGGCGCAAGACGCTGGGCAGGTCACCGACCAGGCAGGCCAGGTGACCGATCAGGCTCAGGACGCCGCCGGACAAGTCGCCGGTCAGGCGCAGGACGTCGCGGGACAGGCCACGGATCAGGCCGGTCAGTTGGTGGGCCAGACCCAGAACGCCGTAGGCGGTCTCATCGGCGGCGGGCAGGGAGATGGAAGGTCGGGCGAGCAGGACATGGACGACTACTCCTACAGCGACAGCGACGCGACGACGGTCGAAAACGACAAGACCCCCAAGGGCATTCTCGGGCAACTCCTCAACCTGGATATCCTCCCTCCCCCACAGAGCGACACGACCAGCCTGGAGTCCGGCGACTCGGCGGAGTACGACGGACCGGAAGAAGCCCAGCAAGAGGAGGCACAAGGGTAGCGCAAGACGTAGGCCCTTGCGCGGCGCCGTTAGCTCGGAGCCGGTATCAGCCGAAAAGCTGAAGGCTGTTAGCTGACCGCTTTATGTGGGACCGGCGCGCGACCGTTCCTCCAGGTGTAGCGGTTGCGGGATAACGCGGTTTACAACGTTTCGTGCCCCCGCATAGAATGCGCCGGACGGAGGCCTATCTGGTGTACAGAGCTAGAAACGCGGCGAGGCTCGCATCCTTCGAGGACCGGAGGATGTGGCGGTTGCTACTGGCGCGCCTGCACCCGGACGCTGGCGGGGATCACGACCTGTTCGCGTTCGCCTGCGCCGTGAGAGACGAGATGTCCGAGGGAGAGCACCCCGTGGAGGACGCGGCCGGCGAAGACGAGGCCGGGAACACGGAAAGCGTGGTGCCTTTCCTGCGCACGTGGCACGAGGCGATGGGCCAGTGGTCCTCCAGCAACCGCGACGCCCTCAACAACCTCCGGACCCGCTAGAGTGGTGCGCCAGATAGACGTTGCTATTGCTGACTCTGTTGCTGTTGTTGCATGCGTTGGATCTCGTTCCAGACCAGGTCTCCGGCTTCGCGCTGCATCTTGATCGCGTCCCCCTGGTCCGGATACTGCAACTCCAAAAGGTTCTGTACCTTCCTGATATCGGTCAACGCGCGTCCGAGTAACTGCAACGGGCTAGGCTGCTGACCTTCTTGCTGTTGACCCTGCTGCTGATCTCTTTGTGTCATCGAGACCTCCTGAACCGATGCTGTCTGTGGGTCGTGTATACCCTGTATGGGCCGGCGTAAGACAGGCGCCGTGCCCCGGCGAGTTTATTTGCCGGACGGTAGGGGCATGACAGATGGGTAACGGGACATTGGAGAGGGGCGCATGGCATCGGAGGGGCCGACATTGGAAGACGACGGGCGCATGAGCGAGGACGAGGGCTACGCCTATCAAGCCGGGCGGGACCGTGGGGAGAGCGCGGGGGATCCCGACCTGCAGCTCGACGTGCCCGCCCTCAGCGTCGAGGAGATCGATCTCGAGGTCGAGAACCTCCAACTCCGCCTGTCCATTCAGGCTGAGCTGGCGGACCTGGTGAAGATCAAAGTGGGACTAGACGCCGAGCTGGGCGAACTAAAGCTCGGGATCAAAGGCGTACAAGCCCAGGCCCAACTGAAGGCCCGCCTCGACAACGTGCGCGCCATCTTCAGCGAGGTGCTGGCATCGTTAGAACACAACCCGCGCTTCTTCCGCGAGCCGGTGAGCATGGAGGCCTTGGATGAGATCGGCGACGTCTCGGGCCAGTCGGCGGACGAAGAAGCGGAACATCGCGAAGAACCGGAAGCGACGGAAGCGGCCACGAGAAGGGCGAAGGAGCTGGGCGTGGACCTCTCCGGTCTCGAAGGCACAGGTGCCGGCGGGCGCGTCGTCGTCAAGGACGTTACGCGGGCCGCGGAGGGATAACCTCTACCACCCTTAGCGTATACAATCTGGTGGAGTAGAAGGAGGAAGCCCGTGGCCAACAGGTTTTTCAAGCAGACCTCGGCGGAGATCATCTCGGATCTCCTCTCCGACGCGCGGGTGAAACGCGTCAGGGAGTACGTGCAGGGCGAGGAGTTCAAAGCCGACCGCGAACGCGTGCGCCGCGACGCCGCAGAACGCCTCAAGAATGTCCGCGACCGCTACCGCGCCAAACGGCGCGACCCCGAAACCGCCGCCCGCGAGAGAGAGCTCACCCTGCGCCTCGCCGAGGTAGAGGCTGAGGCCGCCGAGCTGCGCATCCAACTCTCCGTCCTGCTCGAAGAAGAGGAAGAGCTCCGGAGATCCCTCGACGAGCTCTGAAGCGATCCGCAGAGGGTCCCAAAGACCCTCTGCGGATCGCGCCTTCAGCTATCAGCCTTCAGCGCTCAGCTTATTGTTCTTGGCTGAAAGCTGATAGCGTGCAAAGAGGTCTTGGACCTCTTTGCACATTCCTGAAGCCTTACCAGATACTAGTATGCAACAGGATTGTTACCCACTTGTGCTCTGTTGGCAGTTCGTGTAAAAATGAGCGTTCCGCACCCTGGACACCATAGGAGAGGACTTGTTGACCCCTGGAGCCGGACTTTACGACCCTATGTACGAGCACGATGCTTGCGGGCTCGGGTTCGTAGCCAGGCTCGACGGGCGCAGGACGCGGGAGACGGTCGAGGAGGGCCTCGAGGTCCTGCACAACCTGGAGCACAGGGGGACGACGGGGAGCGATCCCGGGACGGGCGACGGGGCCGGGATACTCACCCAGATCCCCGACGGATTCTTCCGCAGGGAATGCGAAGAGCTTGGCATCGAGCTTCCCGCGGCGGGACATTACGGGCTGGGGATGCTCTTCGAGTCGGGGCAGGTCGGGGCGCTCGATTGCGGGGGTAAGCTGGCGGAGATCTGCGCTGAGGAGGGCCAGGATCTCCTCGGTTTCAGGGAAGTGCCCATCGTGCCGGAGGCGGTCGGTAAGGTCGCCCGAAGCGTCATGCCGCGCATCAGGCAGTTCTTTATAGGGCGCCGCGGCGGAGACGAGGCGGCTTTCGAGCGGAAGCTCTACGTGATCCGGCGCCTGCTGCACGAGGCCGTCGAGGATTCGCACGGGTGCTACGTGGTCAGCCTCTCCGCGAAGACGATCATCTACAAAGGTCTCTTGAAGGGTCAGCAGTTGCCGCGGTTCTATCCCGACCTCGGGGATGCGGCGTTCGCAAGCGCGATAGCGCTCGTGCACGAACGGTTCTCGACGAACACTTTGGGCAGTTGGGAGCTCGCGCACCCTTACCGCTACATCGCGCACAACGGCGAGGTCAACACCATAAGGGGCAACATAAACTGGATGCGGGCCCGCGAGAGCCGCCTGAGTTCGGAGCTCTTCGGGGATGATCTGGAGAAGCTCTCCCCGGTCATCCTGCCCGGCCAGAGCGACTCGGCCTCCTTCGACAACGCCCTCGAGCTCTTGCACCTTGCCGGGCGGAGCCTGCCGCACGCGGTGGCCATGATGATCCCTGAGGCCTGGGAGAACGACGGGTTGATGGACCCTGACCGGCGCGCCTTCTACCAGTACCACAGCGCCCTCATGGAGCCGTGGGACGGACCGGCTGCGGTCGCCTTCACCGACGGCCGAATCATCGGCGCCACGCTGGACAGGAACGGCTTGCGTCCTGCGCGGTACTCGGTCACCAAGGACGGCAGGGTCATCATGGCATCGGAGGACGGGGCCTTGAGGGTGCCTGCCGAGGAAGTGGTCGAACGCTGGAGGCTCCAGCCGGGCAAGATGCTCGTCGTCGACACCGAGAGACACGAGCTGCTCCACGACGAGGACGTAAAGAGGCCGCTCCTAGGACGGCAGCCGTACAGAGCATGGCTCGAAGAGGGTGAGATCCACCTCAACGAGCTCCCCGAGCCCGCCGCTGACCCGCGTCCCGAACCGACCACGCTTCTCGAACGTCAGCGGGCCTTCGGGTACACCATCGAGGACCAGCGCATACTCCTCGCCCCGATGGCCCAGGATGGCAAGGAGCCCGACGGTTCCATGGGCACGGACACGCCCCTGGCCGTGCTCTCCGAGCGGCCGCAGCTCCTGTTTTCGTATTTCAAGCAGCACTTCGCGCAGGTCACCAACCCTCCGATAGATCCCTTGCGCGAGGAGCTGGTCATGTCGCTCAAGATGAGCCTCGGGCCCGAGCAGAACCTCTTCGACGAGACGAAGAAGCACTGCAGGCGGATACTCATCGACCAGCCGATCCTCACGGCGGCGGAACTCGAGAAGATCCGGGCCCTGGGCGATGAGCGGGCGAGCTCCGCGACGCTCTCCACCCTGTTCCCCGTCTCGGCCGGCGAGGAGGGGATGGAGGAGGCCCTGACCAGGCTTTGCGAGAAGGCCGAGAGCGCGGTCAAGGCAGGATCTGCGGTCCTGGTCCTGAGCGACAGGGGCGTGAACGAGACGCAGGCCCCGATACCCAGCCTCCTCGCCACCGCGAGCGTTCACCACCACCTGGTGCGGGCAGGCATAAGGACGGCCACGACCCTCGTCGTGGAGACCGCCGAGGCGCGTGAGGTCCACCATTTCGCCCTGCTGGTAGGCTACGGCGCGACCGCCGTGAACCCATACCTCGCCTTCGAGACGATAGAAGATCTCGCAGGCTCGCACCTCATGGAAGGCGTCGGCCCCGAGGAGGCGGCGAAGAACTACGTCAAGGCCGTGGGAAAGGGACTGCTCAAGGTCATCTCCAAGATGGGCATCTCCACGCTCTTCTCCTATTGCGGGGCCCAGATCTTCGAGGCCGTTGGCCTGAACCAGAGGCTCATAGACAGGTGCTTTACGGGCACCGCCTCTCGCGTTGGCGGCGTAGGGATGGACACTTTGGCGCGCGAGACCCTGGAACGTCACAGGAGTGCCTTCTCGGCTGTTTGGGACAACGCGGGGGAGCTCGAGGTCGGGGGCGAGTACCAGCTCAGGGCGCAGGGCCAGTACCACCAGTGGAATCAGACGAGCATCCCTCCCCTCCAGCGCGCCGTAAAGACCGGGAGCTTCGAGACCTTCAAGGAGTTCACCCATCACTTCGACGAGCACAGCGCGCGATTCGCTACACTGCGCGGCCTCTTCGGGTTCGAGGAGAGCCCCGTCCCGATAGAGGAAGTCGAGCCTGCGAGCGAGATCGTCAAGCGCTTCACCACGGGCGCGATGTCTTTGGGCTCCCTCTCCAAGGAGGCGCACGAGACCCTGGCCATCGCGATGAACCGCATAGGCGGCAAATCCAACACCGGTGAGGGCGGCGAGGACCCCAGGCGCTTTACGCCGGACGAGAACGGAGATAGCCGCCGCAGCGCCATAAAGCAGGTTGCGAGCGGCCGCTTCGGCGTCACGACGGAGTACCTGGTCAACGCCGACCAGTTGCAGATAAAGATGGCGCAAGGGTCCAAGCCGGGCGAGGGCGGCCAGTTGCCTGGGGGCAAGATCAGCGAGTACATAGCGAAGATACGGTACTCCACGCCTGGGGTGGGTCTGATCTCCCCGCCCCCCCACCACGACATCTACTCTATAGAGGACCTAGCGCAGCTAATCCACGACCTGAAGAATGCCAACCCACGGGCCGCAGTAAGCGTGAAGCTCGTCGCCGAGGTCGGGGTAGGGACTGTCGCGGCGGGCGTGGCCAAGGCGAAGGCCGACCACATAACCATCTCGGGCCACGATGGCGGGACGGGGGCCTCCCCGCTCTCTTCCATAAAGCACGCGGGGCTGCCGTGGGAGCTGGGGATCGCCGAGGCCCAGCAGGTGCTAGTCGAGAACGGGCTACGGGGGCGTGTGATCCTGCAGACCGACGGCCAGCTCAAGACGGGCCGCGACGTCACCGTGGCGGCGCTCCTCGGGGCCGAAGATTTCGCCTTCTCGACGGCGCCGCTCGTGGCCACGGGTTGCATCATGATGCGCGTATGCCACCTGAACACGTGCCCGGTGGGTATCGCGACCCAGGATCCCGAACTCAGAAAGCGCTTTACCGGTACGCCCGAGCACGTTATCAACTACTTCTTCTTCATCGCCGAAGAGGTGCGGGAGTATATGGCGAAGATGGGCTTCAGGACCTTCGAGGAGATGATCGGGCGCGCCGACAGACTCAAGATGCGCCAGGCCATCGAGCACTGGAAGGCCCGCGGCGTGGATCTCAGGGCGTTGCTCCACCGGGTAGAGGCACCGGAAGGAGGGGCGATCCGCCACTCGGAGAGCCAGGATCACGGGCTCGAGAGGTCGCTGGACAACGAGTTGATCGAGAAGTGCCTGCCGGCCCTCGAGAACGGCAAGAGGATCAGCTTCGAGCAACCCATAACGAACACCAACCGCACGGTCGGCGGGATGCTCTCGGGGGAGGTAGCCAGGCGTTACGGCAACGAGGGCCTGCCCGACGGCACGGTCCGCATAGACTTCCACGGCGTCGCGGGCCAGTCCTTCGGTGCGTGGCTCGCCAGCGGCCTTACCTTCACCCTGGAAGGCACGACCAACGACTACGTCGGTAAGGGACTCTCCGGAGGTAGGCTCGCCGTCTTCCCCTCCAGGCTCGCCGCCTACAAGCCGACCAGGAACGTCGTCGTCGGCAACGTGGCGCTCTACGGGGCGACCGCAGGAGAGGCGTACTTCAGAGGCTTCGCGGGCGAGCGCTTCGCCGTCAGGAATTCGGGCGCCCACGCCGTGGTCGAGGGCGTGGGCGACCATGCCTGCGAGTACATGACCGGCGGGGTCGTCGTGGTGCTAGGCGAGACGGGGCGCAATTTCGCAGCCGGCATGAGCGGCGGCGTAGCATTCGTGCTCGACGAGGCGGAGCGCTTCGAGACCCTGTGCAATCTGGACATGGTCGGTCTCGAAGCCGTGGAGAGCGAGGAAGATATCGAACTCCTGCACGGGATGGTCGAGCGTCACCTGGAGTGGACGGGG
>DATMVF010000143.1:0-20002 GCA_035563475.1 Rubrobacter sp. | reverse complement strand
GAACAGGTCGTGGACAGCCTCTCTGAGTCGGATGTCATCCTCTTGCTCTTCGACGCGCCGCAGGCCTCGGAAGGACTAGGAAGCGGCGACCGCTACATCGCCCGCCTCGTCGCCGGCTCGGGCACCCCGGCCATCGTCACCATCAACAAGACCGACCTGCTTCGCACCCGTGAGAGCGCCCTGCCGATAGTACAAGCGGTCTCGCGGCTCGGGGATTGGAACGAGGTGTTCCAGATCAGCGCCGCCAACGGCACCAACGTCGATCCTCTGATGGATTCCGTTGTCGGTCTCCTGCCGCATGGTCCCCGCTATTTCCCCGAGGGCACGGTGACGGACTACCCCGAGTCTCTGGTCCTCGCCGAGTACGTTCGGGAGAAGGCGCTGAACGTGCTGAGGGAAGAGGTGCCGCATGCCGTCGCAGTCGAGATCGAAGACGTAGAGCGCAAAGAGAACGTGACCGTCGTCTACGCCGTCATCCACGTCGAACGCGCCACGCAACGTATGATCGTGCTCGGCAAAGGCGGCAAGACGATAAAGAGGATCGGTACCGAAGCCCGCCGCGACGTCGAGCGCCTCCTCGGCACCCGTATCTACCTCGACCTGAAAGTTAAGGTTAGCCAGGGATGGAGAAGCGACAGGCAGTTTCTGGAGCGGTTGGGTTTATAATCACCCTGATCTGTCGAGAGAGGAGCGTAACGCTTTGGCGATGAGGGTGCGTGAGTTCGCGAAAACGGTGGACCATACTCTCTTGAAGCCAGGGGCCACCGAGCAGGAGATCGTAAGCCTCTGCAAGGAGGCCGCCCACTATCACTTCGCCGCGGTGTGCATCCCGCCCTCCTACGTCCCTCTCGCCGCCAGGGAGTTGCGTGGCGCCGACGTAAAGGTGGCGACGGTGATCTCCTTCCCTTTCGGGTACGAGTCCACCGCGGTGAAGATTGCGGCCGTCCGCGAGGCGGTCACCAGGGGCGCTTCGGAGCTCGACGTGGTGATGAACATCTCGAAGTTCCTCTCCGGAGATTTCGGCTACGTCGCCGACGAGCTCGCAAGCCTAACCCAGGAGGTGAGCGCGGTAGCCATGAACAATGGCTTGAACGACGTGGTAGTCAAGGTCATCGTCGAGACCGCTTACCTATCGGACAAGATGAAGCGGCTGGCGACCCAGATCGTGGCCGCGAGCGGCGCGGATTTCGTGAAGACTTCGACGGGCTTCGCCCCCGCAGGCGCAACGCCCGAAGACGTGGCCCTGCTCAGGGAAGAAGCCCCTGAGGGCCTTGCGGTAAAGGCGTCGGGCGGCATCAGCTCCCTCGGGGACGCCCTCGACATACTCAACGCAGGGGCTTCGCGCCTCGGCATGAGCCGGAGCGTCGCCGTGATCAAGGAGGCCGAAGGTGGCGGTCTACAAGAGTAAGGGGATCGTGCTACGTTCGATCCGCTACTCTGAGGCGGACCGGATCCTGGACCTCTACACCACGGAAGCAGGGCTGGTCTCGGCAATCGCGAAGGGCATCAGGCGTACGAAGTCTCGGTTCGGAGCCCGCCTCGAACCGCTCTCCTGCGTCGAATTCGTCGCCTACCACGGCAGGACGCTCGATACCGTGACCCAGGCGGAGACGCTGCGCAGCTTCCACGGTATCAGGGAGGATCTCGCCCGCTTCGAGACCGCCGCGGGAATGGTCGGGAGCGTGCGCGCCCTCTCGGGAGGCGACGAGGCGGACCGTAGAGTCTTCAACCTGCTCTTCAACGCCCTGCACACGCTGGAGACGAGCGATTCTGGTTTCGAGAACATCGAGGCGGCCCTCGGCATAAAACTCTCCATCCTCTCCGGCTACGCGCCGCAACTCGACGTGTGTCTGGCCTGCGCAACGAACCTCGACGCGGCTTCGGAACCGCTCCACTTCGCCCCCGACCACGGGGGCGTTCTGTGCCAGGAGTGCCGCCCCGCGACAGGCGACGCTTTCCCGCTCGCCCCAGGCACACTGGAGAGCCTGAGAATCCTGGTCGAAAGTCCCATCCGTCAAGCGCCCGCGCAAACAGGACCCGAAGGGAGCGTCCTCAGGGTGGTCCGCTCCCACGTCCTCGCCCACGCGCCAGGGAATACCCTGGCCGGCCCGCGCCTCGCTGGCGCCGGACGCCGCGCGTGAGATCCCAAGGACCCGGTGTCGGCCTTCGCCACGATCCATCCACCTGGGCCGTCGAACATAGCGCAGGCCGCCCCAGGCCCGAGTCTCCCGACGGTGTCCGCAATGACTTCCAGCGGGACAGGGACCGTATTATCCACGCCAAGGCGTTCCGCAGACTCATGCACAAGACCCAGGTCTTCATCGCCCCCGATGGCGACCACTTCAGGACACGCCTCACTCACACCCTGGAGATGATGCAGATATCCCGTACCATAGCCCGGGCCCTAGGCCTCAACGAAGACCTCACGGAGGCGGTCTCCCTCGGCCACGATCTCGGCCACACTCCCTTCGGACACACCGGAGAAGAAGCCCTCTCCCGCGCCCTCACAGCCCACGGACGCACCTTCCGCCACAACGAACACTCCCTGCGCGTCATCGACCATCTCGAGAATCAAGGCGACGGTCTGAACCTCACCTTCGAGGTCAGAGACGGGATACTCAACCATACAGGAACGGGCTATCCACGCACCAGAGAAGGTGAGATCGTACGCGTCGCCGATAGGATCGCGTACGTCAACCACGACGTCGACGACGCGCTGCGGGCGGGGATCATCTCTAGCGATGACCTCCCACCGAACCCTATCTCCGTTCTCGGAGAGCAGATGAGCGCCAGGATCGACACCCTGGTGAGGGACATGATCTCTAACTCTAAGATGAAAGGTGAGGTCTCCCTTTCGGATCCTGTATACGAGGCCCTCATGGAGCTCAGGACGTGGCTTTTCCGGCACGTGTACGACAACGAGCTGGGTTCGCGGGAGAACCAGAAAGCGGCCCGCGTCGTCACGGACCTCTTCTGGTACTACCTGGAGCGTCCAGAGGAGCGGGTAGCCAGCGATCCCGACCCCCTTACCGAGACAATAGACTTCGTGGCGGGGATGACCGACAGATACGCCTTGGCGACGTACAGGCGTCTCTTTCTGCCCCGGGGTGAGATCTTTGCGTAATAGCGAGTCCGATGGGAGTGAAGGGTCTCGAGGCTCTCTGCGGGCACGCTGAGGCCCGGCCATTCGCCGCCTTCTTTGCCTCCGACGGAGAGGGCTAACGCCGGCGCACGAACAACAGCCCTATGACCGCCCCGTTGATGAGCAACGCCAGCAGCGCGACCGCCGGGACGAGACCGGAAGGGCCGCCGGTGTTGGGTAGTTCCCCGCCCTGGGGGATCGTGTCGCGAATCACGTCGTCCCTTGGCGAGTTCCTATCGCCCGTGGTCGCTGCTCCTGTAGTGTTCGCCCCGGTGGTATCTCGAGTGGTAGCTCCGGTAGTATCGCCGCCGGTCGTCCCTGTCGAAGCGCCTGTGGTGCCCGTGGTATCCCTGGTACCCGTGGTGGTACCGGTGGTACTCGTGGTTCTCCTACTCGTGATGCCCGTCGTTCCCGTGGTTGTGCCGGTTGTTCCCGTGGTCGTACTCCTTGTCCTACCAGTGGTGGTGCCCGTGGTACCTGTAGTACCCGTTGTAGTTCCCGTAGTGGTACCCGTGGTGGTGCCGGTGGTTGTACCTGTGGTGGTGCCGGTGGTTCTCGGGTCTGTCGTGCCCGTAGTTCCGCCGACATCCCGGCTGGGGCCGGGGGCTCTCTCGCAGTTTCTCAAGGTCCGGTCGTCGCGGTGTATGGTCTCGACTACGTCGAACCCGGATCCGCAATCTATGTAATCCCTGCCGGCGGTGTCGCGGGCGAAGATACGGTCGTCGCCGGCGCCGGCGAATACGTCGTCGTCGCCTTCACCGGGGAAGATCTCGTCGTCGCCACGGCGGCCTTTGATGGTGTCGTCGCCGCCGAGACCCTCGAGGCGATCATCCCTGTTAGTCCCCACGATCGTATCATTGCCCTCGGTGCCGGCGAGGACCTCCGCCAGGGCTTGGTGCCCGGTGAAGAGCGCTCCGACCATCACTACCATCACCGTTAGCAAGATGTACAACCGATTCATTCGATTCCCTGCCTTAGTCTACCGCGGAGCTTGTGCCGCTCTTCTTCTCACCGGACCTTATCAACAAACGCTGGTTCCTGGTCTCTATCCCACCACTGATGGCGGTTCCCTTCGTCACAGCCGGAACTATAACAGCCTCGGGACGTAGCGCAACCCCAGAGGCCCACCAAGAATCCCGTCTTCATGGCGAACATCGGAGATCCGGCTGCCCACGCTCTTCTCCAGCGGACGCCACGACGAGGCCACCACAGCCATCGCCGAGACGGTACATCGCGCAATCACGGAGTCTAGCCAACCTGGCACTTGGCACCGTGTAGATTCGCTGCGAATATTCATGCCGGGTAGAGTACCATTACTGCTGGCCAACGCGGAAATCTGTACGCCGGTAAGAGGGAGACCGGGTTTGAGGATCTCACAACGCAGCATAGAGCAGGTCAAGGAGACGGCCGATATAGTCGAAGTCGCCTCCGAGTTCACGGCCCTCAAGCGTCAGGGAACCCGCTTCACAGGCCTCTGTCCCTACCCCGACCACCAGGAGAAGACCCCTTCCTTCAGCCTCTCCCCGGATCAGGGCCTCTACTACTGTCATGGCTGCCAACGCGGCGGGGACGCCATCAAACTCGCCATGGACCTCAAATCTCTAGACTTCGCCGAAGCGGTCTCCTACCTCGCGGATCGCTCCGGCGTCGACCTGCAGTTCGAGGGCGGGGGAGACCCGGACGCGGCAAGGGAACGCAATCTCCGCAGGCGTGCTATCCACAAGGCCCTCGCCGCCGCCACCGTCTATTATCACAAGTACCTCCTTAAGTCGAAAACCCCGGAAGCACAACGGGCCCGCCGCTACCTCAAAGACCGCCGTATAGATAGTTCTACTATAGAAGAATTTCGTTTGGGGTATGCACCGCCGCGGGGGGTTTCGGGGTTTGTGGCAGCGGCTGGGAGGTTGGATCTCGACCGCAGCGTTCTCGACGCGGCCGGGCTGTTGTCGACGCGTGGTGGGGAGCGTTTCGCCGGTAGGGTCACCTTCCCTATTTCGGACCGGCGGGGGAGGATCGTGGGCTTCGGGGCGAGGACGCTCGGTGATGCCCAGCCCAAGTACCTCAACTCTCCCGAAACGGAGATCTTCAACAAGCGGGATCTGCTCTACGGGTTCCCCCAGGTCTCTGAGGCTATTCGTAGAGAAAGATCAGCGCTCGTCGTCGAGGGCTACACGGACGTGCTGATGCTCTACCAGTCGGGCATCGAGAATGCCGTGGCAACCCTGGGTACTGCGACCACTCCCGGTCATCTGCGTATGCTCAGCCGTTATGCAGATAGGATCTACGTCCTCTTCGACCCCGACGCGGCGGGGGAGAGGGCGATAGAACGGGCGGCGGCCACGGCGGCAGACTTGAAGCTGGATCTCCGGGTCCTGCGTCTCCCTGAAGACCCGGCGGATTGGCTCCTGGAGCATTCGCCCGAAGAATTTGCACGGAAGTTGAACGATTCCGTGCCCGTCCTCGAGTACGGCATCAGGCGCATAGTCGCCCGTACCAGGGGAGCTGATGCCACGGAACGCTCCAGGGCCGTTCCCGAGGTGAGGAACATGATCCAGGAGATAAAGGATCCCGTCCTCTACCGTGAGGCCGTCCGGTTGGCCACAGAATCCCTCGGTGTGGGCCCGGACGTCCTGCAGGCGGCGCAGCCACCTACCGCACCGGCCGGCTCTTCCTCACGGGATCGCGGCCCGACTGACCCGCAAATGGAAGCCGGCGCTGCCGTACTCACCCTCATCCTCGCCAGGCCCGACCTCACAGCCACCTTCCTGCAAGAGGGCATAGAGATTCCGGGTCTCCCCGAGCCCTTGACGCTGCAAGGCGAGGACTTTCGCGATGAGACCCACGCAAAGATCTTCACCGTGCTCAGGGATCATGCCGGCAGAGACCTCGACGCCGTGCTCTCGGATCCGAGAGTACGGCCGATGATGGACCAGATCGGGGCCCTCGCCTCCCAGGGGGAGAGACTCTACCCTTCCGAAACCTCCGTGCGCGAAGCCTGGCTGCGGCTCGCCATCCTGAGCCGCGAACACAGCAAACGGGAGACTCCTGATTACGATAGAAAGGACGTTCTGCACTCGGAGATACAACATCTCAAACAGGCGCTGCGATCCGTCTCCGCCGGAGCTTGAAGCAGCAGGCCCCGAACCGTATAATCCACTCTTGTAACATTCCCCTGTAGCTCAATTGGCAGAGCATTCGGCTGTTAACCGAAGGGTTGCTGGTTCGAGTCCAGCCGGGGGAGCTAAGCGGCACCGCCCTCCCGCCAAGGGCCCATAGCTCAGTTGGTTAGAGCATCCGACTCATAATCGGACGGTCCCAGGTTCGAGTCCTGGTGGGCCCACCCGCATAGCCCAAATACCGACTCCCACATCCCCAACTTATTTCCATACACCCAATATGTAGTGGTCAATCTCTCTTGCGCCCGATATGTTACACCGGCGTTACAGCCTTCACCCGTAGAGAATCCTTCGTCAACCCGGAAAATCATCACCTCGAAATAGGGGTCCTATACCCTGGGGTAGAGGGGTAAAACCGTGTTTACCGTCGAAACCCGGCCGTAGAGGGCCATTTCCGGCCTTCCAGATTGCGCATTTTCGGTGCATATGCCAGAATTTCACTGTTGTGGGTCAAAGTGGAGCGTAGTGGGAGGACACGGCCCTGGCCCTTTTAGGCGAGTACGAGCACACGCTAGATGAGAAAGGGCGCATGACCCTCCCTTCGCGACTCCGCTCCTATTTCGAGGGTGGGATCGTGGTGACCAAGGGGGTGGACAGGTGTCTGTTCGCCTTCCCGCCTGAGGAGTGGGCGACGTTCAAGGCCAACATAAAGGCCAACGCTGACCTCTCGGCCAGGGGGCGCCAGCTCTCCCGGATGTTCTTCTCCATGGCTTTCGAGGCCACGCTGGACAGGCAGGGGCGGGTTTTGATCCCGACCAAGCTCGCCAGCTACGCGGGACTACGGCGTGAGGTGACCATCACGGGCGTGGACGACCGACTGGAGATCTGGGACACGGAGGAGTGGGACCGCTACGTCGCGGGTGCCGACGACACGTTCTCCGAGATCGTCGAGGAGTTCGCCGGAAGGGATCTCGGCGGGTGATGGCTACCGGACACCGTCCCGTTATGCTCGAGAGAGCGGTGGCCGCCCTTGGGCTGGCGCCAGAAGACACTGTCGTAGACGCCACGTTCGGCGGTGGCGGCCACTCCAGGCTCATACTCGCCCGCCTCGGTCCGGATGGTCGCCTCCTCGGCATCGACCGCGACCCCGAGGCGGCGGGGAGGGCATCGGATCTGCTTGAGGACCCGCGCTTCGAGTTCGTCTCTGGCGCTTACGACGTGGCGTTGTGGGCGATGGTCGAGGAGGGTAGAGGCGCCGACGCGATCCTGTTCGACCTCGGCCTCTCCAGCTTCCAGGTCGACGAGCCGGCACGCGGGTTCTCGTACGTGGGCGAGGGACCGCTCGACATGCGGATGGACCCGCGGTCGGGTATGACGGCCGCGGACTTCCTGAACACCGTCGATGTCGGGGAGCTGTCGAGGGTGCTCTCGGAGTACGGCGACGTGCCGCGCGCCGAGGCGGGACGTGTGGCGCGGGAGGTCGTTCGGAGGCGACCGCTCGCGGTTACGACGGACCTCTACGAGGCAGTGCGGGCGGCCGTGGGCTGGAAGCAGAGGGGCGGCAACCCGGCGAAGAGGATCTTCCAGGCCGTGCGGGTCAGGGTGAACGACGAGTTGGGCAGCCTCGGTCGGGCCCTGGAGGCCTCAGAACGGCTTCTCGTACCGGGCGGGAGGCTCGTGGTCATCACGTTCCACTCGGGGGAGGATCGCCTCGTAAAGCGCTTCATCTCGGGACGGGAGGGACGGTGCGTCTGCCCGCCCGAGTTGCCTGTGTGCGTTTGTGGCGCAAAGCCCATTTTCCGCAGGGGCGAGGTCCTGACCCCTTCCCGGCGAGAGATCGAGGAGAACCCGCGCAGCGCCTCGGCCAGGTTGCGGGCGGCGATCAGGACGGCCGAGCCCCCGGTGGATGACAGCTGATGGCCGCCTCCCAGCGCAGGTACAAGGCTACGCTCCCCACCGAACCGGCGTGGCCCGTCCAGAAACGCGCCAAGGACGGCCCGCGGGATCGCAGCGTGAGGCGGAAAGCCGCGGGCCGGCGTCGCCGGTTTGCGATGCTGGTCGTTGTGCCCGTGTTGTTGATGCTGGGGAGCGTCTACCTGAACACGGTCGCCGCGGGGCTCGACGTCAGGGCAGCCGAGCTCGACGTCAGGCTCGATAGGGCCAGAGAAGTAGGAGAGAGACTCGAGGTCAGAGTCGCCGAACTCTCGGGGGCGGACAGGATCCGGGCCCTCGCGGCGGAGAAGCTCGGTATGCACGAGCCGAAGAGCACTACTTTGAGAGTCTATGGAGCGGAGGATGGGGAGAACGATGGGGTACCACAGGAAGGGGGAAGACCGCGGTAGCGTTGACCGGCCAGGGCCTCGCAAAGCAAGGATTCGCCGTGGTAAGAAAGCCCCCCCTCGCACCACAAACAAAGGGCGCAAGTCCTCCGGTGGTAAAGTCATACCGCTCCGCGGCCAGAGGCGGTCCGGCGGCGCGAAGCGCGGTGCCACCGGGGCGCGTCGCGCCTCTTCGACCGGTCCCGAAGCCAGGCCTACTGTGGGGCGCAGGAGGCTGTGGATGGTGGCGGCGGTGTTCGTGGTGACGGGGCTTCTCCTCGGTGGGAGGGCCGTGCACATAAGCCTGACAGAGGACGAGGATTACAGGGCCTTCGCCGACGAGCAGGCCGGTGGAACGACCCCCGTCGTCGCGCCGACCCGCGGCAGCATAGTTAGTGCCGACGGGAGGGAGCTCGCGACCAGCCTCGAGGTCGCCCGTGTGATAGCGACCCCTTACCAGATCGAAGACCCGGGGGCGACGGCCAGGGAGCTGCACGCCGAGCTCGGCGAAGAGACGGACACGACCGAGAAGCAGATAAGGACCTCTCTCACGAGGCGTGGTGTAGACGGCCAGCTAAGTGGATACAGCGTCGTCGCCACGGGCGTCGAGCCGAAGACAGCGGCCAGGGTGCAGGCCATGGGTATAGAGGGCATCACGACGACCCCCGATACCATGAGGGTCTATCCGGACGGATCCCTCGCCAGCCAGCTCCTGGGGCACCAGGGAGATTACGGCGAGCCCTACGGCGGTGTCGAGGCCAGTTACGACGACACCTTGAAGCGCGGCGGGGACGTAGACCTGACGGTGGACTCCGCGGTGCAGCAGGTGTTGCAAAAAGCCCTGGCCAAGGCCGTCGCCGAGAGCAAGGCCAGGAGCGCCGTCGGCGTGGTAATGCGGGTCGATGACGGGTCGATCCTGGCGCTGGCCAACACCCCGGCCTACGACAACAACGAGTTCGGCGACGTTCCCCCAGAGTACCAGCGGGATCGGGTCCTTACCGATCCTTACGAGCCAGGCTCGACCTTCAAGGCTTTCACCGTCGCGTCGGCGCTCGAAGAAGGCGCGGTCACGCCGTCCAGCGAGTTCGTGGTCCCGGATCACATGACGGTGGCCGACCACGTCATCCACGATTCCCAGCCGCATGAGACCGAGGTCATGACGCCAAAAGAAGTGCTCGAGCACTCCAGCAACGTTGGGGTGACGAAGGTCGCCAAAGAACTCGGCGGTAAACAGCTCTACGATTACATGCGCGCCTTCGGCTTCGGCAAACCAACCGGCGTGGATTTGTGGGGTGAGGACCTGGGGATCGTCCCTGCCTACAAGGACTGGAGCGGGGTCTCGATAGGCAACATCCCATTCGGACAGGGCTTTACCGTCACGCCTCTGCAACTGGTCTCGGGCTACGCCACGCTGGTCAACGGTGGGCGAAGGGTAACGCCGCACGTCACCCAGCAGCAGTCCCCCGAGGGACAGGGCCCAAGGGTGATAAGCAAGAAGACCTCGGCTATAGTACGCGGAATGTTGCAGGGCGTCGTCGACGACGGGTCGGGCCACTTCGCCCAGATCTCCGGTTACACCGTGGCCGGCAAGACAGGAACCTCTCAGATAGTGGACCCGAAAACAGGAACCTACGGTGACCAGTACGTGGCCTCTTTTGTGGGGTTCGCCCCGGCAGCCGACCCCGAGTACGTGATGCTGGTTGCCGTCGACGATCCGCAGACTTCCTACTGGGGAGAGCTGGTCGCGGTACCGGCCTTCCGCCAGGTGATGAGCTTTACGCTGGGCTACTTCAACGTGCCCCCAGACCGTAGGGGCTTTGTGGCAGAGGAGCCCCTCTGGTGAGACCGGCTACTCTTTCAGAGGCCGCGCGGGCTATGGACGCGGAGCTCCGGACCACGCATGTAAACACCCTCGTAGGTGGGGCTGCGACCGATTCCCGCAAGGTGCGCGAAGGGGATCTGTTCTTCGCCCTGCGCGGCAGGACCGACGGCGCGGATTTCGCCCCCGAGGCGCACCTGCGCGGCGCGGTGGCTACGGTGGCGACCCGCCGCCTCGACGTGCCGACCCTCGTCGTGGACGATCCTCTGGAGGCGCTGCAGAGGCTCGCGCGATGGACGCTTGTGCGCGGGGACGCGCCTTCGCCGACCGTTGTCGGGATTACGGGCACCGTGGGCAAGACGACGACCAAGGACGCCCTCGCGACCATTCTCAGGCATGCCGGGAGGCGTGTCTCGGCGACGGAGGGAAACCTGAACAACGAGATCGGCCTTCCCCTCACCATCCTGGCCTCCGACCCTCGTACAGAGGTCCTCGTCCTCGAGATGGGAGCAACCCATGCAGGGGACATACAGTACCTGTGCGCCATCGCCCCACCCGACATCGGTATCCTGACGGCCATCTCGCCGGTTCATCTGGACTCCTTCGGTACGCTCGAAGACCTCGCAGCCGCGAAAGGCGAACTGGCCCTCTCCTTACCCGAATCCGGCACGCTCATCGCCCCGGCGGGCGCGCCCGAGGCGGCGACAGGGTCGGGCCGAAGTCTGGAGCGTATCACCTTCGCCCGGGCCGGCACAGCGGATCTCGTCGCCTCAGAGATCGAAGGTACGGAAGAAGGCCTCCGCTTTGTGGCCAGCATAGGCGGCGAGTCGGCCGAGGTTCGTTCGCCGGTCTTCGGGACGCACCTGGTGGAGCCGCTTTTGGCCGCCCTCGGCGGCGCGCTCGCCCTCGGCCTCGACCTGGAGCAGGCCGCCCGTGGTCTCTCCCGCCTGCGGCGAACGGGACTGCGGGGCGACCTATACTCCCTCAAGGAAGACATCATCGTCTACGATGACTCCTACAACGCATCGCCCGCCGCCGTCGCGGCCGTACTCGCATACGGTGCGGATCAGGCACGCAGACAACGTAGACGTCTCGTCGTCGTGCTAGGCGGTATGTTCGAGCTGGGGGCCTGCGCCCGCGCTTACCATAGGGAGGCCGGTGAACTGGCAGCCCAAGTCGGCGTAGATCTGCTCGTCTGCGTCGGTGACGAGGCCCGCTGGTATGCAGAGACCTTCCCCGGCAGGACAATCTTCTACCCAGACGCAGAGAGCGCCGCCGATGCCCTGCGCACCGAGCTGCGGGCCAGAGACTACCTCGTCGTCAAGGGTTCCCGCGGGGTTGGGCTCGATACCCTGACCCGTAAGTTGAGGGAGAGTCTAGCTCTTGTTTAGCGTCGTACTCGCGGCTGCGGTAGCTTTTCTCGTAACGGTGTTGCTCGGCTCGAAGTACATCGAATTCTTGCAGTCCCGGAAGTTTGGGCAGTTTGTCCGCGAGGAGGGCCCCCAGACGCATCTGATCAAGGCCGGCACCCCGACGATGGGTGGGATCGTGATGCTTACGGGCCTCCTTGGGGCGCTCCTGGTGGTGGCGCGGCCCAACGTTGCCACGTTGACGACGCTCTTGCTCGTCGCCGTGGTGGCCGGCATCGGGCTCTACGACGACTGGCAGAAGGTCTCCAAAAAGCGCCCCGAGGGCTTGAGCGCCCGCTACAAGTTCCTATTGCTGACCCTCGCGGTGGTCCTGGCGGACGTGCTCGCGGTGCGCTACGTGGGCGTCACCCAGACCGTGCTGGTGCCTTACTTCGACCGTAGCCTGGTGTTGGGGCCAGGAGTCCTGGGGATCGCGCTCTTCAGCGTGTTCTTGCTGCTGGTGATCGCCGGCACGACCAACGCCGTAAACCTGACGGACGGCCTCGACGGGCTCGCCGCTGGGGCGGCGGCCATAGCCCTGCTCGCCTACACGGCCATCGCTTTCCTGGAGCGCCAGTACGACGTCGCCGTGATCTGCGGCGCGATGGTCGGGGCGATCGTCGGGTTCCTCTGGTACAACTCTCACCCGGCCGACATCTTTATGGGAGATACCGGCTCGCTCGCGATCGGCGGGATTCTCGCGGCGGCGGCCGTGCTCACCAAGACGGAGCTCCTCCTGCCCATCGTGGGCGGTCTGTTCGTCGTCGAAGCCCTCTCCGTCATCGTCCAGGTCTTGGTCTTCAAGCTTACAGGACGAAGGGTCTTCAAGATGGCCCCGATCCACCACCACTTCGAGTTTCTGGGCTGGGACGAGAACAAGGTGGTAGTCCGATTCTGGATCGCCCAAGCCGCTTTCTCCTCCGTGGGGTTCTTCCTCTACTACATCTTCCTCTACAACACGGCGGGATGAGCCCGTGAGGACCCTGGTATACGGGCTCGGAGAATCGGGCGTCGCGGCCACGCGGGCCCTCACCGAAAGAGGCGAAGTAGTCCTGGTGGCCGATGGAAGTGACGACGAGAGGCTGCGAGACACCCTGGCAGCCCTCGACGTGCCAGGCATCCTCGGGGCCGGATCTGGGGTACTGGAAGGTATAGATAGAATCGTAGCGAGCCCCGGCATCAGTCCTCGCAATCCGGTCTTACGAGCAGCCGGGGCGCGGGGCATCCCGATCGTCTCGGAAGTCGGGCTCGGGCTGGAACTGCTCGGCGAACGAGCGCGGGTAGCGGCCGTCACCGGCACCAACGGAAAGACCACCGTAGTCGACATGCTCCACCGCATGCTCGAGGCCTCCGGCGTGCCGCACGCCGTCGCCGGCAACTCCTGGAGAAGCCTGACGGGCTGTGTCGATGAGGCACGTACTGCGGGGCTGCTCGTCCTCGAGGTCTCTTCCTTCCAGCTCCACTATCTCCAGAGCCCTGGGTTCGAAGTCGCGGCGCTCCTCAACGTGAGGCAGGATCACCTGAACTGGCACTCCTCGTTCGAGGAGTACTCAGCCGACAAGCTCCGTATCTTCGAGGGTCAGCGGGCAGAAGACCTCGCACTCGTGAGCGCGACAGACCCCATAGGCCGGGCCGCTATCGGCACCATCAAGGCCGAAACCCTCGTCGTCGGCGAAGGCGAAACGGCCCTGCGTGACGGGCGTCTACTCCTCTGCGGCTCTCACCTGGCGGACGTGTCCGAGCTGCGTTTCGCGGGGACGCACAACCACGAGAACGCGCTCTTCGCGGCGGCCGCCGCACAGAGGCTGGGTGCCGAACTCGGGGAGATCAGGGCAACGCTGCTCGAATACGAGTCCAAGCCCCACCGCATGCGGGTAGCGGCACAGATCTCGGGCGTGACCTACGTGGACGATTCGAAGGCCACCAACCCGGCCGCGGTGGCGGCTGCCTTGGAGAGCTTCGACGTTCCGGTAGTGCTGATCCTCGGTGGCTCGGAGAAGAACACGGACTTCTCGGAGGTGCTGCCCGACCTGGGAGTGTGCCGGGCGGTGGTGTGCCAGGGCGAGGCTGGCCCACGCATCGCCGCCTACCTGGAGGACGAGGGCTTCCAGGACCAGGTCCACAGGAGCCCCGACCTGGAGAAAGCCGTCGAAAGAGCCACAGAGCTCGCCAGGCCGGGCGACGTCGTCCTGCTCTCGCCCGGGTGCGCGAGCTTCGACCAGTTCCCCGGATACGCCGAGAGGGGAGACGCGTTCGTCGGGTTCGCCAGGGACCTCGCCGGACATCATGGGACCGTCGGACGATGAGTAGCCTGAGGGCCAACTTGTTCCTGGTGGCGCTCGGCCTCTCCATGTTGGGGCTCGTCATGGTCTATTCGGCTACGTACAGTGAGGTCGGGACCGATTTTCTGTTCGTCCGCATCGGCCATACGGCACTCGGCGTCGCCACCTTCTTCGTGGCCAGCCGGGTCAGGTATACATCGTGGCGCAGGTATGCCCCTGCCCTGTACCTGATCGTGCTTCTCGGCCTAATCCTCGTCCTCATACCCGGAATAGGAACCCAGATCAACGGCGCCCGCCGCTGGCTCGACCTCGGCCCCATGAGCATCCAGCCCGCGGAGTTCGCGAAGCTCGCCGCCATTCTGGTCTTGAGCTGCGCGGTCGCGCGTCTGCCTCATGGTTCGGGGCTTCCCTTCAAGCCCCTCGTTGCCGTCGGGGTCCTCTTCATCCTCGTCTTCGTCGAACCGGACTTCGGCACCTCCGTGGTCCTGCTCGCGGGCGTGGCGGGAACGCTGTGGGCCTCCGAGCTGAGGACCAGGGACCTGGTGCTGTCCGGGCTCGTCGGGTTGGTGGCGGTAGCAGGGATGATGGTCCTCGAGCCCTACCGCCGCGAGCGGTTCCTCACGTTCCTCGATCCCTGGGCCGCCGCGGACGGGTCCGGCTACCAGGTAGTCCAGGCCATGGTGGCCATAAAGGCCGGGGGCTTCTTCGGTTCGGGGGCGGGATCGGGCGGACAGGGAACATACGTCCCCGAGCTGGGCACGGATATGATCTTCGCCCTGATAGGAGAGGAACTCGGCCTGATCGGGATGGTCGTCGTGATCGCCGCCTTCGGCTTTATCGCCCTCGCCGGGCTGGGGATAGCCATGAACGCCCCGTCGGTGATGGCCCGGTGCGTGGCCGCGGGCCTGACTACGATGCTCATCGCCCAGGCCACCTTCAACATCGGGGCGGCCATGGTCGTTCTCCCCCTCGCAGGGATGACGCTCCCATTCGTCAGCTACGGTGGTTCGAGTCTGCTGGTATGCTTCGCCGCCGTGGGTATCCTCTACAGGATTTCGGAGGACAGTGAACGAGCAAGAGAGATCAAACACACCGCGAATCCTGATCGCAGGAGGCGGCACGGGAGGGCACGCTATCCCCGCGCTGTGCGTGGCGGATGAATTGAGATCGAGAGGAGCAATAGTCGAGTTCGTGGGATCCAGCACAGGCATCGAAATATCCCTCGTACCCAGGCAAGGCTACACCCTGCACGCCCTGCCCCTCACCGGCCTCCTGGGCGGCCCGCTGGCCCAGGCCCGCGCCGCCTTCCTCTCCCTGAACGCCGTCACCCGTTGTAGACGCATAATACGACGGCTGAGGCCGTTGTCCGTTCTCGGCGTCGGGGGCTACGCGAGCGCGCCGGCGGTGATCGCGGCCAGGACGCTGGGCGTGCCCACGTTCTTGCACGAGCAGAACTCTGTCCCCGGGCGGGTCAACCGCCTGGCCAGCCGCTTTACGACGCAGACGTTGGCCACGTTCCCCGAAGCCACGGGGCGGCTCGGGAACGCCGTGTGGGTCGGTATGCCTACCAGAACCGAGATCTTCGAGGCTTCACGGGAGGAAGCGCTGCGGGATCTCGGCCTGGAGCCGCCGGTCGTACTCGTCTTCGGCGGGAGCGGGGGTGCGCTCAGGATCAACCTGGCGGCGGCGGAGGCGTTCGGCGGCGCGACGTCGTATACGGTCGTCCAGATCTCCGGCCGCAGAGATTTCTCGCGGCTACGGACGAACAATCCCAGGCACACGATCCTCGAGTTCGTCCCGGACATCTGGCGGTACCTGGCCGCCGCGGACCTGGTCGTTAGCAGGGCCGGCGCGGGCTCTCTGTTCGACATTGCGGCCGCAGGGAAGGCGGCGATCCTCATCCCCTTCCCCTACGCGACGGGAGATCACCAGCTCGAGAACGCCAAATACTTTACCGGCGGTGGGGCCGCGGAGTTGATGCTAGACTCCGCGGTCGGCGCGCGTGAACTTCGCGACCGCGTCGAAGAGTTGTTGGACGATGATGTAAGGCGGGAGGAGCTTGGCCGGCGCATGGGCGCGCTCGCTACGCCAGGTGCGGCGGGTGAAGTAGCCAGGCGATTGCTGCGTGCCGGACAGAAGGAGTTTGGCGCATGAACATACACATGATCGGCATCGGCGGGGCGGGTATGAGTGGGATCGCCGAGGTCCTGGCCAGAAGAGGTCACAGCGTCACGGGCTCGGATCTCAAGGAGTCTCCTTACACCCGCAGGCTGCGTGAGGCGGGCGTCACCGTCTACATCGGGCACGCCCCTGACCAGGTAGGTGACGCAGACCGTGTCGTGATCTCGACGGCCATACCAACGACGAACCCGGAGCTCCTGCAAGCCAGGCGCAGGTCGATCCCGGTTATCCCACGCGCCGCAGCGCTCGCCTGGATCCTCCAGGGCGGCCGCAGCGTCGCCGTGGCAGGAACCCACGGCAAGACGACGACGACGAGCATGACGGCGCACGTCCTCGAAGCTCTGGGTGAGAGCCCGACGGCCCTGATAGGCGGCGAACTGAACGATATCGGCAGCAATGTCGCCTTCGGGAGGTCCGACCTCGTCGTGGCCGAGGCGGACGAGAGCGACCGTTCTTTCCTCTACCTCAGGCCACAGGCCGCCGTGGTTACGAACATCGAGTTCGACCACCCGGACTTCTACTCCTCCCTCGACGACGTCGTGGAGACCTTCGAGCAATTCGTCCACTCTCTGCCCGAGGACGGCCACCTGGTCGTCTGTGCGGATGACCCTTGTTGCTCCCTGGTGGCCGCCGGGGCGCCATGCTCCGTAACCACTTACGGCATCGGCTCTGGAGATCTCAGGGCCGACCTGGCGAGCCCGAGCAGCTACGTGCTCTTCGAGGACGGCCACCGGCGCGGCGAGGTCGAACTGGGCGTCTACGGGCGCCACAACGTGCTCAACTCCCTGGCGGCGGCCGCGGTCGCCCGCTGGCTCGGCCACGGGGCTTTCGAGGCGGCCAGCACCCTCCGAAACTTCGGGGGCGTGCGCCGCCGCTTCCAGCTCAAAGGAGAGCAGGCAGACATACGCGTCGTCGACGACTACGCCCACCATCCTACCGAGCTCTCGGCCACGCTCGCCGCCGCCCGGTCCACCATGCCAGGGGATGGAAGGGTGATCGCCGTCTTCCAGCCCCACCGTTACTCGCGTACCCGCGCCCTCTACAGGGAGTTCGGCGCCTCTTTCTCCTCGGCCGACGCCGTGCTCGTCACCGAGGTCTACGGCGCCGGTGAGATGCCCCAACCGGGCGTCAACGGCAAACTGATAGTCGACGCCATTTGCGAGACGCGGGGCCACCCCGAGGTCTACTACATACCCCAGCAAGATGCCATACCAGCCGTGCTGCAAAGCGTCTCCAGAAGGGGAGACCTCGTGCTAACCCTCGGCGCGGGTGACATCTCGAAAGCCGGCGAAGACCTTCTCGGCATGCTGGAGGAGCGAGGATCCAAACCCTGAGAACATCCCTGCGCGCCATCCTGCTCTCGGTCGCCGCGGCCGCCGCTACTACCGTCATCCTCATCCTCGCTACGTACCTCGCTTTCCCCGTCACCGGCGTCAGGGTGGAAGGCGCCAGGATGTACCCCGAATCCGAAGTCACAGGGGCAGTTCCAGACCACGCCAGCCTCCTCACACTCAACGAAGAAATGTTGAAGCGCAACCTGAAGTCTCATCCTTGGGTTCAGGGTGTGGAGGTGAACGTGGATTGGAACTCCGGTATAGTTACCGTTCAGGTTGAGGAGCGTAGGCCTGTGTTGGATGCCGACGTGGACGGGCGGAGGTTCGTTCTCTCGGCCGACGGCGAGGAGCTTCCGGGGCCAGGGGGAGCTGGTCTTCGGAGGGTGGAGTTGGATCGCGACCAGGTAGGGGAGATCTTGGTGTTCGCGAGGACCTTGTACGGGAGCGGGTTGACGCTGGAGTCTGTCGACGGGGCTGGTGCCGCTGGCATCGAGGCCACGGTGGAAGGCCGCGCGGTCATCTTCTCTGGGAATGTTGGTGAACGACGGGTCACGGCCTTGAAACACATCATGCCGGAGCATCCCGACGCCAGGGTCTTCGACCTGCGTTCGCCGGAGAGGGTGGTCGTCGGCGTCCCGCACGAAACGCGCAGAGAGCCAAGGGGCTAGTCGACCGTGGCGCAGACGCTAGCCTACGGGATAGACGTGGGTACCACCAAAGTAGTGGCGATCGCCGGCCGGGTGGACCCGCGAAGAGGTTGGGTCGAAGTCCTATCCATGGGGGAGGCGCCGAGCTACGGACTCAAGCGGGGGGTTGTGGTAGACCGCAAAGCCACCGCCGATTCGATCGCCGAAGCCATGGAAGCTTGTGGTGTTCGCGGCGGCAGGGTGACCGTCGGTATCGCCGGTAGCCACATCTCTTCGTTCAACACAGAGGTCACGCTCCTGAACCGCAGCAGGGACCTGACGGTCACGGACAGATTCGTCCGAAAGCTCGAACAGGAGGCCCGCCAGCTCGAACTGCACGAGGACGAGCGGGTGATACACGTCGTCCCTCGGGGCTACGTGCTCGATGGGTCCGAGGGCGTCAAGAACCCGGAAGGCCTCGCCGCCCGCAAGGTGACCATGCGCGCGCACGTTGTGAGCGGGGCGCTCTCCAGCATCCAGAACCTCCTGCGCGCCGTCGAAGACTGCGGCGTAGAGGTCTCCAGGATCGTGCTAGAGCCACTGGCATCGGCCGAAGCCTGCCTGCTCGACTCCGACCGCGAATCCGGCATCGTCCTGCTGGATATGGGCGGAGGCACGACCGACATCGCAACCTTCTACAGGGGTGCTCTCACCCATACAGACGTCATCCCCATCGGCGGAGAGAGCTTCACCTCAGATGTCGCCTACGGCCTCAAGATCCCGCAACACCATGCCGAGGAGCTCAAACTTCGCTACGGTACGGTCCTCTCCGACACCGTCGACCCCGTGGCCGCCGTCAAGCTCGACGACCGCCACTACAACGCGAGCTTCGTTAGCCAGATCCTGGAGTACCGCGGCCGCGAAGTGCTCGACTACGTGCGCGACTCCCTGGATCGGACCATGTCGAGGGAACTCGTTCCAGCCGGCGTCGCCCTTACCGGAGGCGGCTCCCTGCTCGACGGGATGACGGGGCTTACAGAAGAAGTCCTCGGTTTGCGCGCTAAGACCGTAAGCCCTCGCCGCGTTAGGGGCGAGGTTGAACCTGTACAGAAACCTCAGTATGCAACGGCGGTGGGTCTGTTATACTTCTCGGCCAGAAACGATGAACCTAGACCAAAGGGTAAAGGTGCAGGGGCGCATAGTTTTGGTAGCATATTGGAGGCGGTCAAGGGCTGGTTCCGGGGGAGGTAGACCCGTGGGCCTCGACGAACGTGTGATGGAGGGTTAAGTAGGCATGTTGGACGCGGCGACTAATTATCTGGCGGTCATTAAAGTTGTCGGCATTGGCGGAGGGGGGACCAACGCCGTGAACCGCATGATCAACTCCGGACTGCAGGGGGTTGAGTTCATAGCGATAAACACGGATGCCCAGGCTCTCCAGATGTGTGATGCCGACCAGAAGATCCACATAGGGGAGAAGATCACACGCGGACTCGGCGCGGGCGCGGACCCGAAGATCGGGATGGAGGCCGCGGAGGAGAACAAGGCGGAGATCGAGGAGGCGATGCGTGGCGCCGACATGGTCTTCGTCACCGCGGGCAAGGGCGGCGGGACAGGCACGGGCGCCGCCCCTGTGGTCGCCAAGATAGCCAGGGACTCGGGGGCGCTGACCGTCGGGGTCGTCACGCGGCCTTTCGCCTTCGAGGGCCGCAGGCGTTCCACGTACGCCGAGGAGGGCATCAAGCGCCTCAAGGAGAACGTCGACTCCCTCATCA
>DATMVF010000142.1:0-4513 GCA_035563475.1 Rubrobacter sp. | reverse complement strand
GCCCACCGGCAGGAGGTCCGCCACTTCCTGCGCCCAGCGCTGCGTAACGACCGGATCCCAGGATCCCCGCACCACCAAAGCGGGTACCCGAACGCTGGGGAGCTTCTCCTCGATGGGATCCTCGAGGGCATACCGGAAGGTTTTCAGGAGGGGCCGAAGACCGCAACGCCAATATTCTTGCAGCGCGATCGGCGTCAGCGAGCCGCGCTCGCCGCGGCAATTCCATATCCAACGCCAGGTCTGCTGCCGCATCGTGCGTGCCCCCGGGTCCATGGTCGGCCCCTGCAACACTACGCGCTCGACGAGATCCGGATGCCGAACCGCCAGGCGCACCACCAGCTGGCTACCGACAGAGTTACCCAGGAAAACGGCACGCTCCAGCCGGCATGCGCGCGTCCAGGCAACCAGATAATCGGTGAGCTCGGCCAGATTCAGTACCTGCGGTGGTCTTTCGCTATCTCCGAAGCCGGGCAGGTCAGGAGCGTGGACGCGGTAGCATGGGGCCAAAGCCCTGGCGAGGGGGACCATGGACCTGCTCGCGACCCCAAGCCCGTGCACCAGGATTATCGGCGGAGCGCCCTCGGGCAAGTCTTGTGTGGAGAGGCGAGCATGCATCCTCAAGCCTCCGACCTCGGTCCACGCGCTCTCTAGTCCTGCCGTTCGCCGCCCCACACATCTCCGTTCTCGCTGACGCGCACCTCATTTACGACCGACCTCGGCAATACTATCAGCCTTCCGGCCACAAGTACTCTCAACGGAGTGCCGGTGGGGCAGGCAAAGTCGCCTGCCCCACCAAGAAGGTGCCTCCATCGACGCTCGCCAAAGGCGAGCGCGGGCTAAGAGTCCTCTCCCGCTACGGGATCTAGATGCCGTACTCCAAAGGGACGTGGATCTTGCACTAGGGACCGGTCTCGGCCCGGCCGGCGTTGGCACGGGCCGCATCCCTGATAAAGGCGGCCAGGCCAGGGGCCTGCGTATCATAGTTGGAGCGGAATCTTTCGTCGCTGACATACATCTCCGTCAGGCCGCGGTGGATCTCGTAGCCGCACTCGTAGAACCAGCGGCTGATGTGCTCGCGGTGGGCCTCGGCCGCCGCCATGGCCTCCTCGCTATCGGGTGCCAGGCCGGCATCCAACGCCGCGGTCAGGCGGGCGCGTATCTCTTCCTCCTCGGCCTTGAGCTTTTCCCAGTCTTCCTTTGTGTAGCTAGATACTCGCCGCTGAGACTCCCTGTACGCCTCGGTCCCGCCCCAGCGCTGCTCGGCCTCTTCGGCGTAATCCTCGGGCCGGAACTCCCCGAAGACCTCGAGGCGTTCCTCCGGCGTCAGTGGTATATCCATGGTCCTTGCCTCCATTTCGTAGTCGATGGCGTCGACCATCGCGCTCAGGCGCTCTATCCTCTCGTTCAGCAGCCCGCGCTGGCGGCGTAGGTGCCCGAGCGTATCGGTGCGCGGATCGTCGACGATGGTCGAGATCTCACCCAGGGTGAACCCGAGCTCCCTGTAGAACAGAATCCGCTGCAGCCGCTCCAGATCCCGGTCCTCGTAGATGCGGTAGCCGGCCGCACTACGTCCGCCCGGCGATAGCAGCCCAACCTCATCGTAGTGGTGCAACGTCCGGATCGTCACACCCGAAAGATCAGCCACCCTGCCGACCGTGTATCCTGCCTTCACTCGTTCGCCCAAGGTTCACCTCCTGTGCACAGGAGAGTCTAAGCCCTCACGCAACGTGAGGGTCAAGGGATCTCTGTAGCGAGATGGGAAGGAATTTCTTCCCATCTCGCGCTTTCAGCGATCAGCGGTCAGCAAGTACAAAGAGCTGAAAGCTGACGGCTGAATGCTGACCGCTACAAAGTGCGGACGTTGAAGCGGTTCATCGCGGCTTCTGGGCCGTGCTCGACCAGGAACTCGACCGCGTCGGCGGCATTGGGGATGGCGTCTTTCACGGCCGGGTCCATGCGCGAGAGCACGTAGTCCGTGACCGTGACTCCTGCGGGCGGGCGGCCGATGCCGATGCGCACCCGGACGAATTCATTGCCCACTCGTCCTATGATGGACCGCAGGCCGTTGTGCCCGCCCGCGCCCCCTCCGACCTTGACGCGCACCGTCCCCGCTTCCAGGTCGAGGTCGTCGTGGACGACGATGAGGTCCTCTGGCTTGTGGTCCGAGACGGCGGAGCCCACGTTGTTCATGAACGTCGTAGGCTTGAGGAGGGTGGCGTTGTTGAGGCCGAGGGCGACAGGGGCTGCTTCGGCCTTCTTCCTCTTGCGCCATGAGCCGTCGTGACGCTTCGCGAGCTCGTCGGCGACCAGGTAGCCGGCGTTGTGGCGGGTGCGTTCGTAGGAGCGTCCCGGGTTACCGAGGCCGACGACGAAGGGGGACCGGATCGGCCCCCCTTCGTCGTCTGGCTCGAAGAAAGAGCGGACCAGCCTAAGCCTGGACGTTCTGTTCCGCGGGACCCTCTTCGGCAGCATCCTCCTCGGACGCCTCTTCACCCTCGGCATCCTCCTCGAGCTCGGCGGCCTCCTCGGCGGCCAGTTCCTCTTCCGTGGGCTCCTCGACGATGCCCGCGGCCTCCATCTCCTCCTCGGTGATCTCCGTCGGCGCCGTGACCGTAACCGCGACATCCTCGGGCTCGGAGAGAAGCGTCACGCCCTCCGGTAGCGTAAGGTCGCCGAGCGTGAGGTTCTCGTGCATCCCGAGTCCCGAGACGTTGATCGTGATCTCCTGCGGTATGTCGCCGGGGAGGGACTCGACCTGGATCTCGTAGGCGACCTGCTGCAGCACGCCGCCTTCCTCCACGCCCGGCGCCTCGCCGGCGACGGCGATCGGGACGGTGACCTCGATGCGCTCGCTCATGTCTACCGGCGCGAAGTCGACGTGGACCAGGACCCCCGAGACAGGGTCGCGCTGCGCGTCCACGACGCGGGCCGTGGAGGTAGCCCCGTCGAAGTCTATGTTGTAGAGGGCGTTGTCCCCGAAGTGATGGAGGGTGTAGTCCACGACCTTCGTCGGGACCGCGAGCGCCGTGCTGCCACCGGCCTCGTTGCCCTCGCCGTACAGGACGGCGGGGGTCATTCCCGAAGCCCTGAGGCGTCGGGCCGCGTTCTTGCCCCGCGTCTCGCGCTCCTGCGCCTGTAGTTCCACGTTGTCTGCCACGTCGCGCTCCTAACGGTCTAGAAGAGTTGGTTCTCGCCCATAAAGACCTCGCTCACCGACTCGTCCGTGAAGACGTTCTTGATGGTGCTCGCGAGGATCGGTGCGATATTGAGCGTTTGTATCTTAGACCGCGGCTCATCCTCCTTCAAGGGCAGCGTGTTCGTCACCACGACCTCCTTGAGGGGTGAGTCTTCGATCTTCCGGTAGGCGTCCCCCGAGAACTCGCCGTGGGTGGCGGCGGCGCTGACCTCCACCGCGCCTTCGTCGACCAGGCGCTTCGCGGCGTTGACCAGGGTCCCACCCGTGGCTACTACGTCGTCGATCATGACGACCCGCTTGCCCTCTACGTTCCCTATGACGTGCGTCACCTCGGAGTGTCCCGGCTTATCGCGCATCTTGTTCACTATGGCCCAGGGGAGCCTGAGGTGTCCGGCGAGCTGCTTGGCGACCTTGACCTCGCCGGTGTCGGGGGCGACCACGACCGCATCCTCCGCGTCCAGGAAGCCCTGGTCCACGAAATAGTCGACGAACGTGTGCATCGCCGTCAGGTGATCCACGGGGAAAGAGAAGTAGCCCTCGATCTGGCCCGAGTGCAGGTCCATCGTCATCACCCGTTCGGCACCTGCGGCCTGGATCATGTTCGCTATAAGCCGCGCTGTTATGGGCTCGCGCGGTTTGGTCTTGCGGTCCTGGCGCGAGTAGGCGTACCAAGGGATAACGGCTACTATCCTTTTCGCGGAGGCCCTTTTGGCGGCGTCTATCATGATAAGGAGTTGCATCAGGTTCTCGTTCACAGGGTCGCACAACGACTGCACGATGAACATGTCGGCTCCCCTGACGCTCTCCAGATATCTGGCGTACAGCTCGCCGTTGGCAAACTCCCTCAACTCGACCCCGCTCAACTCTATGTCCAGCCGTTCGGCGATACGCTCGGATAGTTCCGGATAGCCCTGGCCGCTGACTATCATCAGCCGCTTCTCCGTGGTCTGCGTCAGATAGCCGTTCTGCATGACCGCGCTAGTCCTCCCTCTCGGTAGTCCGTGGCTGCTCCTTTGCTTCGTCGCCCTCTCGCATCCTCTTCCTGCGGCTCTGCGGTGATTCCTTGATCGCACGCGCCGGCCACCCGACGGCGAGCTTGCCTGGCGGCACGTCCTTGCTGACCACGCTTCCCGCCCCGGTGTAGGCGTCCTCCCCTATTGTAACCGGCGCGATAAGGTTCGTGTTTATGCCGGTGAACGCCCCGTCGCCTATGGTGGTGCGGTTCTTGTTCTGGCCGTCGAAGTTGGCCGTGATGGTGCCGGCGCCCAGGTTCGCGTCCTCCCCGATCTCCGCGTCGCCGACGTAGGAGAGGTGCGG
>DATMVF010000141.1:0-5426 GCA_035563475.1 Rubrobacter sp. | reverse complement strand
GTGCCGTTTACGGCCAGAACGCGACCCAGGGCGCCCCCGCGAACGAGTTCTCGCGCACGGACTACCGAGGGGAGGTAGCGCACGGGGAAGGCCGTCCTGAGCTGGCTGCCCGAGATCTCGGAGGCCCGGATCATGGCCCTCGCGTCTTCGACGGTCGTCGCGATGGGCTTCTCGCAGAGCACGTGTACGCCGCCCTGGAGCGCGGGGATCACATCCCGAGCGTGGTTCTTGTTCTCGGAACAGACGACGACGGCGTCGACCTCGTCCATCAGGGAGGCCACGTTATCGAAGAAGCGCACGCCGAATAGCTCGGCGGCCTCGGCGCCGCGATCTCTATCTTCGTCGGATATGCCGACGAAATCCGCAATGGCAAGATCGCGTAGCACGGCGGCGTACGCCGGAGAGTGGACGTGGGCGAAGCTGACGATACCGATCCTGACGCTCAAGTCCGGCCTCCCAGAGTGATGGGTTCGCCAGTTAGGACGGATTGTGTCGCGGCCAGGCCGATCCTGAGTGCCTCGCGGGCGTCCTTCGCCTGCACGATCGGCTCTTCTCCTGTTGCGATACAGTGGATGAAGTGTTCGAGTTCCTTCTCGTAAGGGCTCTTGCCCGAGGCGAGATCAGGCACTTCGTCAGGGGCTCCGCCGATCAGCTGGAGCGAGGCTGGTTCTGTGCTATCTACAGTAAGTAGGGCGTCGCTCCCCGCGACCTCGATGGAGTAGTTGAAGGGACCGGGGTACCCCCAGTGCCCCTCGACGTGGGCTATGGCGCCGCTCTCGAAGCGCAGCGTAACGAGGACGTAGTCCAGGCGGTTATACTCGCGCCCCAGCAGGCCGCGGGCGTAGACTCTCTCTACCTCGCCGAGGGTCCAGCGCAGGTAGTCGAAGTCGTGGATCACCAGGTCCAGAAGGACACCGCCGCTCACGCGCCAGTCAGCGTACCAGTCGTTCCAGCCGAGGAGGAAGGGTGAGCGGCGGCTGGTACGGACCACCCCGACCGTCCCGAGGTCTCCGGCGTCGATCTTCTCCTTGATCCCCACGTACTCGGGGAAGAAACGGACGACGTGGCCGACGAAGAGGCGGGGACCGTCACCCGAGAACGCGCCTAAGATCTGCTGCGCGTCCTCCATGGTGCGGGCTATCGGCTTCTCGAGGATGACGTGCCTGCCTTCGCCCGCCGCCCTGAGTGCCAGGTCCCTGTGGAAGGCAGTCGGCAGGCAGACGTCGACTACCTCGACGTCTTCCGCCGCGACGAGCTCCTCGTAGGAGGCGTAGGGCCGCGCCCCGACCATCTCCGCACCCGCAACGGCGGCCTCGACGCGGGCGTCGGCGACGCCGACCACCTCCACTTCGGGGATGCCGGCGTAGGCGTTCAGATGAACGCCGCCCATAAAGCCGGCGCCTACAAGACCGACCCGCATCCGATCCCCCCTCTCAGGTCGTTCAAGGCTAAGCTTCCTCGCCCTGCTGGATGATGCTCTCGAGCCCCTTCTTCATGGTACGCGCCGCCTCCTCGGGTGTCACGTCCCCGGTTAGCGAGGCGTTGAACTGCTCGGCCATCTCGAGGGACATTTCCGCGTAGTAGGGCGAGACCGGGCGCGGGAGGGTGTGCTGGAGCGCCACTTTTGCGAGGGGAACGACGGGCACGCTCTCCTGGATCTCAGGGTCGTCGTAGAGATCCGAGAGGGTCGGCAGGTAAGCGCCTTCGACGGCCCTCAACCGCTGCTGCTCGGGCGCGGTGAGGAACTCTATGAACTTCCAGGCGGCGTCCGGGTTCTTCGAGCTGGCGCTGATGTACAGCGGTTGATCACCAACCGTGCCGTTGCCGGGTTTGCCGTCGGCGGACGGCAGCTCCGAAACACCCACCTGTTCGGGTTTTAGCTTCGACTCCGCCGGGTCGCCGACGAGGGCGTAGACGTAGGGCCAGTTGCGCAGGAAGATCCCGTCGCCGTTCAGGAAGGCCCCTGCCGACTCGTCCTCCTTGTAGACCGTGACGGCCTCCGGCGAGATGCCGTCGGTGATCATGCTCCGCTCGGTCGCCAGGCCCGCTATGGCCTGGGGACTATCGACGATGACTCTTGTAGGGTCGTTGGGGTCGAGGACGTTACCATCGTGGCCCCAGATGAATTCGAGGCCGTCGCACACCCCACCCTCGTACCTCGCGCCCTGGAAGAGGAACCCGAACTTGATGCCCGCTTCTCTACTCACCTTCTTGGTCATCTGCTTGAGCTCGTCCCAGGTCTTCGGTGGACCGTCGTAGCCGCTCTGATTCAGCAGATCTTTGCGGTAGTAGAGGAGGCCCGTGTCCGTGAACCACGGCATGCCGTAAGGCTTTCCTTCGAAGATTATGGCTTCGACGGAGCCCGGCAGGTACGCCTGCTGCCGGCTCTCCGGGAAGCGGTCGGAGAGGTCGGAGATCCAACCGCTCGCGGCCAGCTCGGCGGTCCAGATGACGTCGCCGAGGATCACGTCGATCTCCTCTCCGCCGGCCTGAAACTGGGTCCTCAGCTTGTCCAGGCGCTGGCCCGTATCCGAGCTGCCCTCGCGGAATATGACTCTGTAGGTGCCCTTGTTCTTCTCGTTGAACTGGTTGATGAGCTTGGAGGTGGTCCCCGACGTGTCGGGCGGGGCAGTAAAGTACAGCTCGGTCGGGCCCCCGCTCTGCTCGCCTCCTCCCCCGCAACCCGCGGTCCCGAGGAGCACCGCGCCTGCGAGTCCTGCCCCGCCTACCTTGAGGAAGTCCCTGCGCGAGAGTTCCCTGGGTACGGTTGTCGTGTGCTCCATACGCTTCTCCCTTCGCTAGCCGAGCAACCACTCGTGGTCGGGATGGTTTTTTATCTTCCACTCGCGTACCGGCCCTGCCATGACGTTGAGGTAGTAGAGGTCGTAGCCCGGAGGCGCCGAGACCACGTGGTAACCCTCTGGCACGAGCACAACATCACCGTCGTGGAACGTCAGGGTCTCGTCGAGCGAGCCGTCTTCGGTATACACCCTCTGCAAGGCGAAGCCTCTTACGGGACGGATCTTGTGGTAATAGGTCTCCTCCAGGTACCGCTCGCGCGGGGGGTCGTCCCTGTCGTGTTTGTGCGGCGGATAGCTCGACCAGTGCCCGTTCGGAGTAAGGACCTCGACCACCAGTAGCCGTTCCGCCCCGCGGTCCTCCATCAGGATCGGACGTATCTCCCGCTCCATGTTGCCCGAGCCGCGAACCTCCACCTCGATGTCCTGGGGTCTTACCACCATCGGGTCGACGCCCTGATCGGCAGGCGCCGAGGCGAGGGCGATCTCCAACCTCGTCGATGCTCGTACCGTGTACTCCGTACCGGGCGGCAGATAGACCGCAGAAGGAGGACCATCGAACACGTTCTCCCTGCCACCGATGTCTTTCCACTGCTCATCTCCTGCCGACACCGTGCAAGTCCCCGAGAGCGGTACCAGGCACACCTCATCGCCCCCTGTGTGCCGGCTCGCGCTGCGGCCCGCCTCGATCCTGAGGACCTCGAATCCGACGTACTCCCAGCCCGCAGACTCTGGGGTGACCTTGATCAGGACGCCGTCGCGGTCAGGTTTGTCCTCGCTGGTAACGAGCAGGTCAGGCACACCGAAAGCTCCTTTCTAGAGGTATCTGCGTTCTGCTTTCTTGTTCTCCGCGTACTCCTCGCGGGCCGAGGTCACGGACTCCATCTCGGAGACCTCGGAGACGGGCACATCCCAGAAGGAATCGTAATCCGGGACGCCTTCGTAGCGGTCGACGGGGATGTGGATGACCACGGTCCCGTCGACTTCTTTGGCGGCTGCGAGAGCACTTTTCAGGTCCTCGATGTTCTCCGTCCGGATCACGTACGCACCGAGACTCTCTGCGCCTTTGGCCAGGTCGACGGGCAGGACGTCTCCTGGCGCCTCCTCCGAGTCGAGGCCGATGGACCCTCCCTTGCGGTAGCGATAGTGGGTGCCGAAGCCGTCAGAGCCGACGGAGCGGGAGAGCGCCCCGATAGAGGAGAACCCGGAATTGTCGACCAGGACTATGGTGAGCTTGCGGCCCTCCTGGATGGAGGTGACGATCTCGGAGTTCATCATCAGGTAGGAACCGTCGCCGCACATCACGTAGACCTCGCGCTCGGGGGCCGCCATCTTCACGCCGAGGCCGCCGGAGATCTCATACCCCATGCACGAGTAACCGTATTCGACGTGGTAGCCTTTCGGGTCGCGCGTCCTCCAGAGCTTGTGCAGGTCACCCGGCATCGAACCGGCCGCGCAGACGACGACGTCCTCGGGATCTGAGAACGTGTTGACGACCCCTATGGCCTCGCTCTGGGCCGGTAGCGGTCCGTGTCCAAGGTCATATAGCCGCCCAACCTCCCTATCCCACTCTCGAGATTCGGCGGCGTTCTGCTCCCTGTAGCCGTGCTCCACTTCGTAGCCGGTGAGAGCCTCGTCGAGCGCCTGGAGGGTGGAGCGGGCATCGCCGACGAGGGCAAGTCCGGCGTGCTTGCTGGCGTCGAAGCCGGCCATGTTTATGTTGACGAAGCGCACGTTCGGGTTCAAGAAGGCGGTCTTGGAGGCCGTGGTGAAGTCCGACCAGCGGGTGCCAATCCCGATGACGAGGTCGGCCTCGCGGGCCGCGCGGTTCGCGGCGAAGGTGCCAGTCGCGCCGACGGCGCCCAAAGAGCAAGGGTGATCGTAGGGCATGGAGCCTTTCCCCGCCTGCGTCTCGCCGACAGGGATGCCGGTGTGTTCGCACAGGCGCCGCAGCGCTTCCGTGGCCTCCGAGTAGATGACGCCCCCGCCGGCCACGATCATGGGCCGGCGGGAAGCGCGGATCATGACGGTAGCACGGTCCATAGCGCCGGCATCTGGCAGAGGGCGTCCTACGTGCCAGACTCGTTTCTCGAAGAACGCTTCGGGATAGTCGAAAGCCTCCGTCTGCACGTCCTGTGGGAGCGCGAGGGTGACGGCCCCCGTTTCGGCCTGGTCTGTGAGCACGCGCATCGCTGCGAGGGCGGACCCTATCACCTGCTCGGGACGGGAGATCCTGTCGAAGTATCGAGAGACCGGCCGGAAACAGTCGTTGACCGAGAGGGTCCCGTCGTGGGGGGTCTCGAGCTGTTGCAGGACGGGGTCTGGTCCGCGCGAGGCGAAGACGTCACCGGGGAGGAGCAGTACGGGCAGTCGGTTGATCGTGGCGAGGGCCGCTCCCGTAACCATGTTGGTGGCGCCCGGTCCGATGGAGGTGGTGCAAGCGAAGGTCTTGAGCCGGTTATTCTGGCGGGCGTAGGCCGAGGCCGTGTGCACCATCGCCTGCTCGTTGCGGGCCTGGTAGTAAGGGAGGCCGTCAGAGTACTGTTGGAGTGCCTGGCCGACACCGGCGACGTTACCGTGGCCGAAGATACCGAAGCATCCGGCGAAGAAGCGGTGTTCGATCCCGTC
>DATMVF010000140.1:0-4848 GCA_035563475.1 Rubrobacter sp. | reverse complement strand
CGGGAGTGAGCGACCCGTTCGGGCGGTCCTGGGAGCTCGAAGGCGACCCGCAAGCCCTCGACATCGCCGTCTCCGATGGATTCTTGCACTACGGTGATTATCCTGACGCCCTGGAGCGCCTGTGGGGTTGCCTGCACTCGCCGAGGTGCGGGGACGTCGTGCTCTCGGCGACACCGGGGTATACGTTCGGTGAGATCTCCGGCGGGTATCACACGGCGAGCGACCACGGCTCCTTACACGCCAGCGACTCCAACGTGTTCGTGCTGGCGAGCGGCGTGCCGGCGCCCCGCAGGATCACGGACGTGGCCCCGACGCTCCTCTCTCACTTCGGCGCCGATCTGGTCGCAGGAGACCGTGTCCTCCAGGAGTAACGGCTCCGAGGAGCGCACTACTGGGCTCAGGCCGCGTTACCGTCGGGCGTTCGGATGTGTTACCTGGGTGTACATGGGGATGCTGGTCTTCCTCGCGGTCAACTTTCTCCTCGTGTTGCCGTCCCGTTACGTAGGTAGCGGGGAGCTCTACGGATATCTTCCCCCCGCGCTCGCGTACCTCGGGACCCTCCTGATCCTACCCGGAATGGTACTCGCAGCGCTGCTCGGAGCCCGTACATTCCGGACACCGCGCAAGCGTGGGACCCGCATCGGAGCCGGCGTGGGAGCCCTGATCGGCTACAGCGGCTTCTTCGGCCTGGCCTGGCTCGCTATCGCCCTCGGGCTGGACCGGCGAGACCAGGCGTTCCGCACGGTGGCCTTCCCCGACCTCGGAGGGAGCCTCGCCTTCTACGCCTTCGTTCCACTGACGCTCCTTGCGACAGGCCTCGTCATATCCGCCCTCTTTACCAGAGGGGCCGACTTCGAGCGGCGGCGCAGGCTCGTCTATGCAGGGGCTGCGCTGGCGGTGCTTGCGGGGCTCGGCGTCGTCGTTACGGATTTTGACCCGCTCGGTGTCCTGGGAGCCCTGATCTCCACCGCATCAGCAGCCATCGGCGGCTATGTGAGCGGAGCCGGCTACGCCAGAGCCGGCGGTGACGACATGATCCCACCAGGGGCCGAGATACGCCCCCGAGAGCCCTGGCGTAAGCGTCGCTAAGCGAGGATATGTAACTCTTCGCGGTATAATCTCACTCGATGCCCGAAAACGGATCCCCCGATAGATCACATCTTCCCACCTCACCCGGCGTATACATCTTCGAGGATGCGGATGAGAAGGTTATCTACGTCGGCAAGGCGAAGAACATCCGCAGCCGGGTCGCCAACTACTTCACCCGTTCCGGCGACGGACGCCCGAAGATAGCGGAGCTCAGGGAGCGCGTCAGGCAGATAGACTTCATCTCCACGACGAGCGAGACCGAGGCGCTCGTCCTCGAAGCGAACCTGATAAAGCGCCACAGGCCGCGCTTCAACGCCTCGCTCAAGGACGACAAGAGCTACCCCTACATCGTGGTGACGACCGGAGACGAGTACCCCAGGGTCTTCGCCACCCGCTCCTCCCACGATCCGCGCCACCGCTACTTCGGACCTTTCCCGAGCGCCGGCAGCGTCCACGCGACGCTCGACGTACTGAACAAGACTTTCCCCTTCCGCAAGTGCCGCGGTCCCGAGCCCGGGCGGCGCAGCGGTGTGCCTTGTCTCAACTACCACATCGGGCGTTCGGCGGCTCCGTGCATCGGGGCCGTCTCCAAGGAGGACTACGATGGGATAATCGCTGACGTCATCTCCTTTCTGGAGGGGCGGGTGGACGGTTTGATCCGCGAGCGCGAGGCCGCCATGCGCGAGGCCGCCAGGGACACGAACTTCGAGCGGGCGGCGAAGCTGCGCGACGAGATCTCCGCCCTCTCCCACGTTCGCGACCGCCAGAGGGCGACCATCGCTTCTGAGGACTCCTTCGACGCCTTCGGCGCCTACACCGAGGGCGAGACGGCCTGCGTACAGGTCTTCGCCGTGCGTGAAGGCCAGATCGTGAACCGCGACTCTTTCCTCCTCGACAACTACGGCGAGTCGCGGGCCGAGGACGTCTCGCTCCAGTTCGTCCCCCAGTACTACGGTACGGCCGCCGTTCCACGCGAGGTCCTCGTCCAGTCAGACGACCGCGAGGAGGAACTCGCTACGCTCGCCGAGCACCTCTCGGGCTTGAGGGGGACCGGCGTGGAGGTACGCCGTCCCAGGCGGGGGGACAAACGCCGGATTCTGGAGATGGCCGTGCGTAACGCCGAACTCGGGCTGGAGCACGAGCGGATGCTGGATGAAGCCAGGCGCAACAGGGTCGCCTCCACGCTCGACACTCTGCGCGAAGAGCTCGCGCTCCCCAAGCTTCCGGTCCGGATCGAGTGCTACGACATCTCGAACACCATGGGGACCAACTCCGTGGCCTCTATGGTCGTGTTCCAGGGAGGACGCCCGGCGAAGGACCAGTACCGGCGCTTCAAGATAAGGACGGTCGAAGGCGCCGACGACTTCGCAAGCATGGCCGAGGTAATCCGCCGCCGGCTGCAGCGCCTCGATGCCGGCGATGAAAAATTCTCGCCTGCCCCCGACCTGATCGTACTCGACGGCGGTAAGGGACAGCTCTCCGCCGTCATCCCCGTTCTCGAGGAGATGAAGGTCGGCGACGAGCTACCCGACATCCCCCTGCGTTCGCTCGCCAAACGCGAGGAGGAGGTCTTCGAGCCGGGCCGTCCGGAGCCGGTGGTCCTGGAGCGCAACTCCCCCGAACTGCACCTCCTCCAGCGCGTCCGCGACGAGGCCCACCGTTTCGCCAACGCCTACCACACCAAGCTCCGCGGCAGGGCCATGACCGCCTCGGTCCTCGACGACCTCCCTGGCGTCGGCCCCGAACGCAAAAAGAAGATACTGGCCCACTTCGGCACCCCAGAAGCATTCCTGAACGCCTCTCTCGAAGAACTGGAGTCCGTCCCAGGACTCCCTGGAAGAGTAGCCCGCGAAGTCCACGCAAGAGTGCATCGGTAAGTTACAGGCATCAGGTTTGATCTTGTGTTCTTGTGTCTGTTGCTGTGTGTCGTTCTGTCGAACGGAACCGCGTTTGGGCTATGTGGCACGCTCAGGCCATCTCATGCGTCATTCCCGCGAAAGCGGGAATCCACTGCTGAAGCCCGTGGCCTTACACCTGAAGCCTATTGCAGACGAAGACCCACAATGCTAATCTCGACTTCCGAGATGGTTTGTGTATCCCAGGAGGGGCGGACGACTCGACGTGGGTGAGCAGGCTACTGACTCCCTGGCCTCGGGCAAGCGCAGGATCGTCATCATCACGGGGCTCTCGGGCGCGGGCAAGAGCAACGCCCTCCAGGCCTTCGAGGACGCCGGTTACTTCTGCATAGATAACCTCCCTCCGCGTATGATCCCGGCCGTCATGGAGACTACGGCGCACGGCGCCGGCGGACCTGACGGGGTGGTCGTCGTGGTGGACATGCGCGGACGCCGGTACTTCGGTGAGGAACTCGAGCGCAGTCTGGAGGCCGTGGAGCAGGAGAAGGGCTGGGAGCACAGCATCCTGTTCATCGACTCCGACGACCCCACGCTGGTCAGGCGCTACAAGGAGAGCCGCAGGCCCCACCCCGCGGCCCGCAACGGCGATGTCCTCGAGGCCATACGCCGCGAGAGGCAGGATCTCGCGAACCTGCGGGAGATGGCCGATCTCGTCGTCGACACCTCGGGCTACTCCGCGCTCGACACTCGCCTTCGGTTCAAGAAACTCGCGGAATCCTTCTCCAGCCGTATGACCGTCAGCCTCATCTCCTTCGGTTTCAAGCACGGCACCCCCCTCGACGTAGACACGCTCCTCGACGTCCGTTTCCTCCCCAACCCCCACTACGACCCCGAGCTCAGGCCGCTAATAGGCCACGACGCGCCCGTCCGGGAAGCGGTCCTCGGCTCAGAAGACTGCCAGGAATTCCTCGAGAAGACCATCGATTTCTTCTCCTTCCTCATTCCCCGCTACGCTGCAGAAGGCAAGACCTACTTCACCGTCGGCATAGGCTGCACCGGCGGCAGACACCGCTCCGTCGCCATCACCGAGGAACTGGCCAAACGTCTCGAGGACGAAGACACCGGAATCGACCTCTTTATCAGGCACAGAGACGTAGAAAAATAGGCTTCAGGTTACAGGTGTCAGGCTTTCTACGGAATCCGACTTCTGCGATGTATGATCTTGGTGATTGCGACTCCTACCCTGTTCTTCCCGGTATTCCTGTCATTCCCGCGAAAGCGGGAATCCATCGCGCTAGGTGTTTCGCGTCTCCGACCAGAAACGATCTACCAGATTAGGCATTAGACACTAACGGTCACTCATAGTCCTCAGAGAAGGCTCGATCGTTTTGCGTAATAGCTCAAACTCGGGACAACTTCCCGGGAAATATTGCCCGAACAAGTCAGGAAACCATTCCCTACCTCCCGGGATAGTGGCGCCGCTAGAGTGACCATACCAGGAAAGAGCGAAGGGAAAACCGATGAGCGGGTTGATAGGCGTAGAAGAGCAGGTCGACAAGGACTTCCATCGTGCCCTCCTGAAGGCTTCTCTGCACCGCTTGAGAGACAAGCTGCGCAGGGATTTAGCCCACGAGCGCTTGCTCTCGTTCGACGAGACGAAAGGAGCCCTGGTGCACTGGAGCCAGGTCTACCGAGGGATGAGGATCGTCGAGGTCGAGAAGATAACAGGGAGTGTCGGAAGATGCCGGGATTTCGACGGGTCTTTCCTGCCCCTCAGGGTTAGCATGGCCCACAGGTGGGGACGTGTAGATCGCGCCTACCACAAGGGAATTGAGTTGCCTGCGGTGAGCCTCTACAAGATTGGGGAGGCCTACTTCGTGCGCGATGGCAACCACCGCGTCTC
>DATMVF010000139.1:0-2205 GCA_035563475.1 Rubrobacter sp. | reverse complement strand
CCTGGCGACGATCAACGGGCGCAAAAGCGACCCTCCCACCCTGGTGGGCTCCGCCGTCGTCGACCAGCACGCGGCGGTACTAGGGGCTCTTGGCGTCCTTGCCGCCCTCTACGAGCGTCGGGACACGGGTAAGGGGAAACGGGTTGACAGCAATTTGCTGAACTCGGCGCTGGACCTTCAGATAGAGCCGTTCATCTACCACCTCAACGGACAACTGTACGACCGCAGCGAGACGGGCGTCTCCTCGCGGTTTCACCAGGCGCCCTACGGTATCTTCGAGACGGCCGACGGCTACATCTGCATCTCGCTGACGCCGCCGGAGAAGATGGCCGAGGCGTTCGGGGACGACACCTTCCGCGAGTGGAGTGAGGAGGACCAGTTCCGCAGGAGGGAAGAGGTCAATGCCCACATTGCCGGGCACGTCAGGACGAGACCGGCGGAGCACTGGTTTGGGGTGTTCGACGAGGTAGGTATCTGGTACGCGCCGGTCAACGACTACGAGGACGTCGAGGAGGACCCGCAGGTCGTCCACAACCAGGCGATAATGACCTTCGAGCATCCGAGGGCTGGCAAGGTGCGGGTGCTCTCCCACCCCGTCCGCTACGACGGCGAGGCGCCACCACTGCGCATGCTGCCCCCCGAACTCGGGGAGCACACGGAGGAGGTACTCGCCGAGGTGGGCTACGGGCAGGAGGAGATCGAAGACCTGAAATCGGAAGGAGTAGTGCGTGCACAGGAGCACTGACGCAGAAGAGGCGGTGGATCGGGCCATACCCCTGGAGGTCGGCGAGTCGGTTTCGTTCTCCAAGACTGTCGGCGAGTCCGACGTGTACCTGTTCGCCGGCATCACGGGCGACTTCAGCCCGAACCACGTCAACAAAGAGGTCATGGCAGGGACGCCGTACAAGGAGCGCATCGCCCACGGCGTGCTCTCGATAGGATTCGCCTCGACGACCTCGACGCTCATGATCGAGAAGTCAGGAGCCAAGGCCGTCTCTTTGGGCTACGACCGCATCAGGTTTGTAGGTCCGATCTTCGTCGGGGACACGGTCACGGTAACCTACACAATCTCCGAGATCGACGAGGAGAACTTGAGGACGCGCGCAGATATCGAGGTCGCAAACCAACGCGGCGAGGTGTGCACCGTGGCCCAGCACATCCTCAAGTTCCTGGCGTAGGGAGGCTCACCGCTTGACTGAGGAGAGGAGATCCGCCGACGGCATGCTCGGCAAGGGACTGCGCCACCTCGTGGCACTGGGGGATCATCCCGAGAGCGCCAACCAGATACAGCGCGAAGTCCTCGCCAAACAGCTACTCGGACGATGAGTCGTCAGCCAGAAGCTTCCAGGGATCGCTCAACCATCCTGGCGGGGCAGGCAAATCTCAAGCGCGAGTCCGATTTTCGTACTAAGCTGAAATGTTGAAGCGCTGACAAGCGACAGCCACAGGCTGGAGCGTGCTGACAAGCGCCAGTCAGGGCGCGTGCTGAAATGCTCCGAAGGGAAGTAACATGTTGGAAGACAAAGTCGCACTCATCACCGGCGCGAGCCAGGGTCTCGGCAGGGCGCTAGCACTAGCCTTCGCGAGAGAGGGCGCCAGGGTGGCGATCAACGCCCGCAGTGAAAGGTCTATCGGCCCGGTCGCCGAAGAGGCCGAAGATACGGGCGCCGAAGTCCTGGCCCTCGCGGCGGACGTGTCGAAGGGTGCCGACGTCGATAGGATGGTCGGCGAGACGGTCGAGCGTTTCGGGAAGATAGACGTGATCGTCAACAACGCCGGTCTGCTTGGTCCCAGGGTCGGGATCGAAGAGTATCCCGAGGACGAGTGGAGAGAGGTCATTGACGCCAACCTCACCGGTCCTTTCCTGGTCTCGAAGGCGGCGATCCCACACCTCCCCGAGGGCGGCTCCGTGATCAACGTGGTCAGCGGTGTCAGCGTCGAGGGAAGGGCCGAGTGGGGCGCCTACTCGGTGAGCAAGTTCGGGATAGAGGGACTCACCCAGATCCTGGCCGCAGAGCTAGCGGGGCGCGGGATCCGCGTGAACGCCGTCGACCCGGGTGGGATGCGCACCCAGATGCGCGCCGCCGCCTACCCGGAAGAGGACCCCACTACCCGCATAACCCCGGAAGAGAACACCGCCGTCTTCCTGTACCTGGCCTCAGACGAATCGAGAGGCGTTACGGGTGAGCGTTTCAAGGCGCAGGA
>DATMVF010000138.1:0-10785 GCA_035563475.1 Rubrobacter sp. | reverse complement strand
CCGAGTCCCGCTGGAGATCGGTGGGGTAGGGGTGATGCCGGGAGACATTGTCTTTGGCGACCTTGATGGGGTATGCCTGATCCCGCGCGCTGCTGAAGAGGAGGTATTCCGCAGGGCTCTGGAGAAGGTGCAAAAGGAGGACTTGGTGGAGCGGGCCATCGAGGACGGCATGAGTGCGCAAGAGGCGTTCAAGAAGTTCGGCGTGATGTAGTCCGGAACTGAAGCGGTGCCGCAAATAGGTAAGATCGCAGCGGGACCGCGTAGAAATACCTGCATTTGTAGGACTTTCGGGAGCACGCTCGGGAGGACTCGAACCTGCGACCCTTCTGATTCGTAGTCAACTTACGTAGGTGACTCTAAATCCTCAGGTACCCCCATACACCTCCGTAGAAAGCCGATTTCCCCTCTTTCGTAGCTCGGTGAATCCGCATGGTACCCCATGGACACCCACGGATAAGTGGTCAAATATCAGTGGGGAGAGGAGCTGCTCTATCTTCGAGCCTTATCTCGTTGAGCTGCGGGGTGTCCTCGCTGAACCTACAAGAGTAGAGGCTCGACCGACTCTGCGGGATCTCCGCTCGAATCAGTTCGTGCCCCCACTTTCGCTGTTTGCCGGACCAGGCCAAGGGTCGAAGGAATGTCCTTCCACTGGAACCCAGCGCTCATGAGGTGGGCCAGGCTCGCGATTCGAGAATATTAGTTACGGAGACCAGGTTCGCTTCGAGGGCTGGATATTGGGCATCTCGTAGGTAGACAGACAAAGCATGCACGGGGGCCCTCGCTAACCTCAGTTAGATCGTCAGTTTCTAGTTCTTTGTTCCAATCCTTTGCCCGCAAATGAAACCAGAGCACCCAACATAGCGCTAATTACACTCGGGAGCAGTAAAGAACTGCAACGAGCCTGATTCAACATGAGGGTGATTCGCAAGGTACGAACAGTGGCGCAGAACGCTTGTCTTGATAAGGAATCCCCTCCAAAGCACTCACATTGACGAATGTTTCACAGATTTGAGCGTTACCGTTTTGATCAGCGTCTCTCAAAGGTCAAGAAGTGACAACAAGGCCGGTCTCCTCGCCAACCCTTTTTTCCAACCAGGCTCTCTAAGATACCGTGCGTCGGAACGTTCCTGTTTATCGTCATCCGTGCCTCCAGTCTCGGTGCGTGTGTTCTGATCCGGGCGTACAATTCCGTCCCATGATGAACCAGAAGAAGTTGGCCATCTTTACGGAGATCTCTTTGGGGCTGGCCGCCGTCTTCTGGGGCGCCAACTACGCAGCGACGAAATACGCGGCCGAGTTTATGCCTCCTCTGCTCATCGTGGCACTTCGCTTCACGGCGGGCGGTATCCTGATGTATTGCCTTCTCCGTATCGTGGAGCCGGCCGACAGGCTCAAACCGAGAGACCTTCTCCCTGTGGCGGGCTTGGGGTGCCTCGGGGTAGCGATCGGCCAGACGGCCTTCACCTTTGGTGTGAGCATGACCAGCGCCGCCAACACCGGTCTCATCTTCGCTACAGCCCCTATCTGGGGACTGCTCCTCGGCCTGATGCTCGGGCTGGAGAGGCCCGCATGGAGGGGCGTTGTAGGTGTGGGGCTCTCGATCCTCGGCGTTTTTATCGTCTTTTTCGAGGGCCTCGGGTCCCGGGGGACAAGCCTGGCCGGGGACCTCTTCGTGTTCCTGGCGGCGATGGCGTTTGGCAGCTACACCGTGCTGTCGATGCTCGCGCTGGAGCGTCACTCGCCACTGACGGTGGCGACTTACTCCCTGCTCTTCGGGGGCTGGTCCTCCTACTGCTCTCTTCCCCTTACCTTACCAGTTTGGAGTGGGAAAGCGTCGGGACCGGAGCATGGGCAGCCGTGGCCTTCTCCGCGGTCTTCGCCACTGCTTTCTCTTTCTCGGCATGGCAAACAGGCGTCTCCCGCATCGGGGCCAATCGGGTTCTGGTCTACCAGTACCTGATCACCGTCACGGGGGTTGCCTCGGGCATAGTTTTCTTTGGAGAGAGCCTTGGGATTGAGAAGATCATCGGCGGTGCGGTTATCCTCCTTGGCGTGTATCTTGCCAGGAGAAGCGGTTGATTCTCCGAGCAGGGTCGGGGTGCAGACATCGTGACGCACAGTGGTTTCATGGCTTCCGCTGTCTCACAACGCGCATGCCGTTGGCCGACCGTCTCGGCTCTGGAACTAATAAACTTAGCGAGATAAGCGGCCCTCGCTCCTGTTCTCGCCCGCCGGATCGAGCGGTGGTCCGTAAGGGGCATTTTCCAAACCGAAGCTGAAGATGTAGGCACGCCTCGGACCTTCGCCCGCCGGCTTGCTGGCCCGGGTCCCGTCGGTACTCGCTCTCGACACGGCTTCGGACCACTGCCCGGCGAAGACCGCACAGACGCCACAGACCGCGATGACCGCGACGATCGAAACGACGGTGGCCATGCCCAGTAACCCCCTGTTGGTGAACGTCCCCCGGCGCTTGTGGCGCAGGATGTCCAGCGCCGCCGCAGCCCAGAGGGCCACTATTGCGAGGGTCAGCAAGGGCCACAGGACGTACGCGAGAACCGGGGTTGCCAGCTCTTCCACGGTCATCCTGGGTGGGTCAACGCAAAGTAAGTGCCGAGAGCCTTACGAATCCCTCGTTCGGGCCCCGGGGTCGGAGGCTGATAAGTTGGGTATGGCGTCCGTGCTTTGCGCAAACTCGTCCTCTCCCTTGCGTGCCGCTACCGCAGCCGACGATCAAGTCGGCCTATGTCGGCGCGCATCTCCTGCCGGTAGTTGCTCGCCGATTCCGTCCGACGATCCTTTCTTGGGCATGGCCTGCTCGTAGACGGCGAAAGACAGCTGTAAGTGCTCCCGCATGCGAGATGCGGCCAGGGCCGCGTCCTGCTCGGAGATGGCCTCGCAGATGAGGCGATGCTGTTGCCGGGAGATTCGCTTGACCTCGGTCAAGACGTCTTCTGGTATGACGTAGCGTTCGGCCAGCGTCCTCAAGGTCATGTGGATAGAACCCGCGAACAGGCTCAGCATCCTGTTCTTGGAGGCTTCCGCGACGGCCCTGTGGAAGGAGATATCCGAGACTATGGCGACGCCCTCCTTGAGCTCGTCCATCTCTACGGTCCTTTCGATTACGAACATATCTTGCTCCGTACGTCGGGCGGCGGCCAGCTCCGCCGCCGGCACGTCCGTAACCTCACGGACCTCCCACAACTCTTCGAGCGTAAGCTCGTCCACGTCCAGCAGTAGAGATATGGAGTCTGTTAGGTACACTGCTACGCCCGTCCCATCTATAGCTTCGACGAACGTCCCGCCCGTAGGGCCCGTCGAGCTCCTCAGAACGTTCTGCGACTCCAGTACCTTGAGCGCCTCCCGCACCGTCGGCCGGCTGACCCCGAGGTATCGGGCCAGATCCGCCTCAGGCGGCAGTCTATCGCCCGGGCGCAGCTTCCTAGAAGAGATCTCACCCCGAATGTGCTTGATTATCCGTTCGTAGGTCTTCCCGGTTTTCCGCGGTTCACCCAAACCATCTCCTGTCATATCACAACTCCCTTTGGAGTAGCTGCAATACTATATCCGAGATAAGCACCCCCTCACTGTGAGTGCGACAGCATTTCGGTCTGCGGAGCTTTTCATCGCTCCCGATCTACAAGCACCTACAGAGTACCAAGTGGCGATGAAACGCAGATGAACCCGCCAGGAACCTCTCGCATAGAGTGGCCCGATACCTGCCGCCGAGGACGGGCATGGGCCTGCGAGATCGTGGGCGAACACCTCGGCTAGATCGCACAGCCCGCCACTGGAGCAGCGTCGTTCTTGGCTTCTGCCCGATCTTTCCTGTCGTGACGTGAGGGTCGCCGATTCCGATACGGGGGACAAGCATCCGACAACATTTGTTTGACAAATTATCCTGGTTTGGCTATCTTGCCTCCAGGGGTGTGCTTCGTTTAGCGCAGTCGAGGGCGCGGAGCGTTGGATCATCGGGTCGTAAGGACCCTTGAGCGGACAAGGAGGTTGGCTCAGATGGCTGAACGACCAGATCAAGGGGGCGAGGGCTCTGCCGGGCAGTCGATAGAGGGTATACGGACTACCTTCACTACGCGTGAGCTGATCTACCCTTCAATCGTGGCTTTCCTCGCCTGGGTTGTCTGCGTCTACGACTACATAATGTTCGGGACGCTACTCCCCAAGATGGCGGATGACTTCGGGTGGGCCACCGCGACGAGTACCGCAATCGCGACCATAGTGTCGGTCGGAACCTTCTTCGTGGCCATCTTGGTGGGGCCATTGATCGACTACGTGGGCCGCAAGAGGTCGCTGATCATCACCACCGCCGGTACGGGCCTAAGCTCCCTCCTGACGGGGTTGACCCCCGCGGCGCTAGCTGCGCCTTTCCTGTCGATCGTTCGGGCCATCTCCGGTCTCGGCTACTCTGAGCAGGCCGTAAATACCACCTACCTCAACGAGCTTTACGGTAACCGGAAAAGCCGGGGGTTTGTGTATGCCTTCGTGCAAGGTGGGTGGCCGATAGGCGTGCTGCTCGCTTCGGCCTTTACGGCGCTGTTGCTGGGGACCGTCGGATGGCGAGGCGTGTTCATGCTCGCCACCATACCGGCGCTCATAGTCGCCGCTCTCGGCTTCGGGCTCAGAGAGTCGCCGAGGTTCCTGGCCATGCAGCGGGTCAGACAGCTCGAAAAGGAGAGCCAGCACGAAGAGGCCGTTGAGTTCGGTCGGCATTTCGACATAGATGTGCATCACGTGGAAGAGACCACCCTGCAGCAGATCTTCGAGCCCGATATCAGGTGGCACACGATCTTTCTCGCCCTGGCCTTCCTGACGAACTGGATCGGCATCCAGGTCTTCGCCGTCCTCGGGACCACCGTGCTCACCGAGGGCAAGGGGGTCTCGTTCGGTAGCGCGCTGACCGTTCTCATAGTCTCCAACGCGGCCGCTTACATCGGCTACCTCTGCCACGGATTCGTAGGAGACCGCATCGGCCGGCGTCTGACCATCGCCGGAGGCTGGGTGATATCTGGTCTCGCCTACACGCTCATGCTCTTCGGGCCGAGTTCGCAAGGCTTCGTGCTGACCATGTACACGATCGGGCTCTTCTTCATAATCGGACCCTACGCGGCCCTACTGTTCTTCATGGGTGAGTCGTTCCCGACGCGAGTGCGCGGCACGGGCGCGTCTTTCGTCAACGCTATGGGTCCGATCGGGGCGATTTCCGGAGGGGCTTTGCTCACCGCGTTCCTTACTTTGACCGGCGACAATATGGTGCTCGCCGCGTTTCTCAGCGGCGCGCTCGCGACGATTCTCTCCGGATTACTCATGCTGGGCACCCGCGACGTAAAAGATCCGAGCGAGGCCGAGGCAACGGAAGGGTCCACCGCCTAGCCACGCGTTGAGCGATGCCACGAACGTCGGACAGAAGTATCGGGGCCGGGGCGAGCCGGATACGGCTTGCCCCGCCGTAGTGGTGGGACAGGAAAGGAGGACGCCGATGACCCCCGAACGCTCCCGGGTAGCTCTGGTCACCGGGGCGGGAAGCGGGATCGGACGCGCCATCGCCGAGAGGCTCGCCAAAAACGGCGAGCAGGTCGTCGTCAACGACCTGAAAGGCGAAGCCGCCGAGGAGGTCGTCGCCCGGATAAAGGGGTCGGGCGGGGAAGCGGCCACCGCTCCCGGCGACGTTTCCGATCCAGAAGCAGTAGAACAGATTATGGCAGCCGTTCGAGAGGCTTACGGTCCTCCGGAGATCCTGGTGAACAACGCCGGATTTCTGCAGCAGAAGCGGTTCGTCGACCTGACGATTGAGGACTTCGACCGCATGATCGCCGTACACCTGCGCGGAACCTTCCTGTGCACCCGCGCCGCGTTGCCCGAAATGCTCTCGCAGGGCCGCGGCATCGTAGTCAACGTTGCGTCGCAGCTGGGTCAGATCGGCGGCATCGAGTTGTGCCACTACAGCGCCGCCAAGGCGGGGATCATCGGCCTTACGAAGTCGTTGGCCCGGGAGGTGTCGGCGCAGGGCGTGAGGGTGAACGCGGTCGCGCCAGGCCCCATCAACACCGAGCTCGTCCTCGGCCTCTCCGAAGAGTGGCGCGACGTCAAGGCCTCCGAGCTACCGCTCGGACGCTTCGGGGAGCCTGCGGAGGTGGCCGAGACGGTCGCCTTCCTCGCCTCCGAAGGGGCCAAGCTCTACGTCGGGCAGACGCTCGGCCCCAACTCGGGTGACGTGATGCTGTGAGTGCGCCAGAGAACCCGGAGAAGCCCACGGCCCTGATCACCGGCGCCGGTATAGGCATCGGAGCGGCCACTGCCCGCGCGTTCGCAGCGGCAGGCTACCGCGTCATCGTGACGGACATACTGGAGGAGGAAGGTAGGTCGGTCGCCGACGACATCGGATCGGGCGAGGTCGAGTACCAGCGGCTGGACGTCATGGACACTGAGGAGACCAATTCTGTAGTGTCTGCGGTCCAGGATCGGTACGGGCCGATCGACACTGTGGTGGCCAACGCAGGCATCGCTCATCGGGTGCCGCTCGGGGAGCTAAGCGACGAGAAGTGGGACCATACGCACGAGATAGACCTCAAAGGGGTGATGAGGGTGTGCCGGGCCGCGGCCCCCGCCATGCAAGAGACGGGACGCGGAAACATGATAGCCCTGTCCTCCATCATGGGCGTCGCCTACGGATGGGACCAGCACGTCCAGTACTCGGCGGCCAAAGCCGGCGTGGTGGGCCTCGTGCGCGGCCTGGCCGTGGAGTTGGCCCGGGATGGGATACGTGTCAACGGCATCGCACCAGGCTACATAAGGACAGCTCAAGCGCTCTCCGAGGAGCACTCGCTAGGACCCGAGGGACTCGAGAGAGCCGCAGAGTTCATTCCGATGGGCCGGGTGGGGGAGCCCGAGGATATCGCCGATGTGAGCGTATTTCTGGCTTCTGAGGGGGCCCGCTACATTACCGGCCAGGTACTCGTGGTGGACGGCGGGTTGCTCGTTGGCCGCTACTAATCAAGTCGAGATCATCTTCTTCTCGACGCCGACTCCCGCGGCGAGTGCCCGCTCGTACTCCAGCGGTACGGTCGCCGAGTCCTGCAGCGCGAATCCCGTCGAGTCGAAGACGGTGATGTCGGTCTCCGAGGTGCGTCCTTCGAGCTTCCCAGCGACGACCTGACCGATCTCGCCCACGATGTCGTCTTCGGAGATCACGCCTTCCCGAAGTGGGACATTGATCTCCCCGTCCGTCCGGCACTGGCGGATGTCGTCGACGAAGATGCGTGCCCGCTCGAGTATCTCGGGGTCCAACTCCTGATCACCCTCCTTGTCCGCCCCCACGGCGGCGATGTGGGTGCCCTCCGAGATCCAACCGTTCTCGACGATCGGACCCCTTGCCGGGGTAACGGTGACGACGACGTCCGCCCCGCGCACGACCTCTTCAAGGTCTGTCGAAGCCCGGATTTCGAACCGCTCGTATTTCGGCTGCTGGTTGCGAACGAACTCGTCGAGGCTTTCTCGCGAGCGGCTCCAGACGCGCACATCCTCCCACCGGAAGATTTCATTGCAGGTTGCTAGAGTCCCTTCCGCCATGTTCCCGGCGCCGACGATGGCGAGCACCTTGCTGTCTTCGCGTGCCAGGTGCTTCGCGGAAACCGCCGCCGCGGAACCGGTGCGCATCACGGTGTGGTAGCTGCCATCGCAGATCGCCAGCGGGAAACCGGTCTCGGGGTGGGTGTAGATCAGGATGGAGAAGACAGTCGGGAGGTCGAACCTGGCGCGGTTCTCCTCGCGGATAGAGACCCACTTGCAGGCCGCCGCCTCCGGCTCCTCGATATAGGAGGGCATCACTTCCCATTCACCCGGGTACTTGTCGAGCACGATGTGGCCCTTCGGCTCCATGTAGTAGCGGCCCTCGCCGTGCATCCTGTAGGCGTGCTCGACGCAGGTGTTGTACTCGTCGGGCGTCAGTAGTCCCATCATGTCAGTGCGGCTCAGGATCAAGGTCTTTCGGTTCTTCCAGCTCTCCATCATCTACCTCTCTATCGACTTATACGCCTGCATCGAGTTCCCGTTGCACGCGCTCGGCCGCCTCCCGCAAGGCGGCGATGTCTTCGGCGCTCCACTGGCGGGGTCCCGGGACGTAGTGGACCGAGATTACACCTACCAGACGACCCTCGCGCACGATTGGCGCGAGCATTTGCGCCCTCACGCCGTAGAGCTCTATCAGCTCTGGCGGCGGGGCTAGATCGTCCGCCAGGCAGTCGTTCTGCACGAGCGGCCTTCTCTGCTCCTCCAAGAACCTGACCGTCGAGGTACTGCGCAGGTTGCGTATCGAGGTATCGTCACTAATCGACCGAACTCCAGGCGCAAGGGCTTCCGCTGCGACCACGTCGAACCCGTCGTCCTGATCCGGCAGGTCCAGGCGCAGCGTCGTCCGGCTCGCGTCCGTCGACCCGAGCAGATCCTCCATCATCTCCTGAAACGGCGTCCGCTTGTCCACAACGCGTTCCGTCTCTATGTAAGGGCCGGGGTCACTACACCGACGCGCCGGACTTCCGGGCCACGCTCTCGATGTAGGCCGAGGCTTCTTCAGCGGAGACGACATCGGCGTACTTGGCCTGGATGTCGAACAGGTTGGCCTCGTGCGGCTCCTGCGCCCGGTCGCCGACGCACTCGCGCGGGACGAGCGTCGGATAGCCGTACTGGAGGAGGTCTATCGCCGTCGCCCGGATGCAGCCGCTCGTCGTCGCGCCGCACATGATGATTGTGTCAACGTGCTGAGAGACGAGGATCGAGGGTAGGTTCGTGCCGAAGAAGGCCGAGGCGCCCTTCTTGAGGATTACTGTCTCTTCTTCCCTGCGTCCGAGACGCGGGTCTATCTCGACCCATTTGCCCCCGACCTGGAGTTCGGCAAGGCCGGGAGCCTTCTCGAGCCAGAGGGAGCCGTCTTTGAGGTTCTCCTCGAAGCCGATGGTGGTGAAGATGACCGGAAGTTCAGCCTCGCGCGCCACGTCGAGGAGGCCCCTCGCCGCTTCGACCTCTTTTGTGAGGTCCGCTCCCATGGCGCACTCGGGATCGGTGAAGCCACGGCTGAAGTCGACCACGAGCACAGCCGGGCGCGCGCCGAGCGTCACGCTCTGCCCGAGCCGGGCGCGCTCGTAGACCTCGCGCGTCTGTTCGCTGCTCATGTGATCACCCCGTCCTTCCGGGACCGCCGGGAAGCTCTTCACCGAAACGGGCGCGCCTCACGAACTTGCCGGCGCCGGGCTTCCCGACTAGCCTGTCGCCTTCGACTATGACCTGTCCCCGAACGAGCACCACCTCCGGGGCGCCGCTCACCTCCGTCCCCTCGAAGAGGTTGTAGTCTATGTTCGAGTGGTGCGTCTCGGCGGAGATCTTCACGCGCTTCTCGGGGTCGAAGACGACGATGTCGGCGTCGCTCCCGACCGCGATGGTGCCTTTGCGGGGGTACATACCGAAGAACTTCGCCGGGTTGGTAGAGACGAGCTCGACGAAGCGGTTCATCGAGAGGCGGCCTTGCCGCACGCCAAAGTGGTGGAGCATGTGCAGGCGGTTCTCGATCCCCGGTCCGCCGTTCGGTATCTTGGAGAAGTCGTTTCTGCCGAGCGTCTTCTGGCCGTCCCAGTTGAACGGGCAATGGTCGGTGGAGACTACCGAGAGGACGTCGGTGGCAAGCGCGTGCCAGAGGTGCTCCTGGTTCTCCTTCGGCCGCGGCGGCGGCGTGTAGACGTACTTGGCTCCTTCAAAGTCCGGCTGATCTAGTGCCGTCTCGTCGATGAAGAGGTACTGAGTGCAGGTCTCGCCCCAGGCGTGCCAGCCGTTCGTGCGCGCCTGCGCGATCGGGTCGATCGCCTCCTTGCAGGAGACGTGGACGACGTAGAGTGGGGAGCCGGCGATCCGCGCGAGTTGTATAGCCCGGTTCGTGGCTTCGCCCTCCGTAATGGGAGGACGCGTCGCGGCGTGCCACTTCGGCTCGGTCTTCCCCTCCGCGAGTGCCTGCTTGACGAGGACGTCTATGGCGTCGCCGTTCTCGGCGTGCACCATCACGAGGGCTCCCGTCTCGGAGGCGACCTGCATCGTCTTGAAAAGCGTCTCGTCGTCGACCATGATCGCACCCTTGTAGGCCATGAAGAGCTTGTAGCTCGTCACCCCCTCGTCCGGCGCCTTCCTGAGGTCTTCGAGCGTCCCGCCATCTTCGAGGTCGGTGACCGCGAGGTGGAAGCCGACGTCGATCACCGGCTTTGCGCGTTCGATCTTCTCGTGCCACGTCGCGAGCGCCCCCGGGAGGCTCTGCCCCGGCTCCTGCAAACAGAAGTCGACGTGGCTCGTTGTGCCGCCGAAGGCCGCAGAGATCGTCCCCGAGGTGAAGTCGTCGCAGGAGACCGTCCCGCCGAACGGCATCTCCATGTGGGTGTGCGGGTCGATCGCGCCCGGGATGACGTACTTGCCGCTCGCGTCGATCACCTTCTCGGCCTGCATGTCGAGCGACTCCCCGATGAAGGAGACCCTCTCGTCCTCAATGAATATGTCCCCCACGTAGTCGTCGGCGACGGTAACGATACGGCCGCCCTTGATCAGTACGGACATATGCTCCTTGCACTCCTTTCTACAAACAACCCCGAGTTCTCTCCCTGACGAAGATATGCCTCAGGGACCGTCCGCGGTAAACGTCCTTATGGCGTTGAGCATGATCTCTGCCCCGAGAGCCGCGTCCGCCGGCTCCGCGTCCTCCTCTGGCGAGTGGCTAATGCCATCCTTGCACGGGACGAAGAC
>DATMVF010000137.1:0-4374 GCA_035563475.1 Rubrobacter sp. | reverse complement strand
CTGCGAACCTGTACAGGATCTAGTTTGCGTGGCGAAGGGATAGAGCGGGCCGTTGTCTTCCCCGGGCAGGGTACCGTTGGAGGAGAGACCACAGGTCCCGCCCGCGACGCCGCCCTGGCCTACGCCGGAGACGAAGCCCTGCCCTACCAGCTCTCCGTATTCGCCGCATCCGTGGACCTCCACTACCGTTTGAGGGAGGCCGGGATCGTGGCAGAGGTGGTGGCCGGCCACTCGCTCGGCGAGTACGCGGCGGCCCACGCTGCGGGGAGTCTGGGTCTCGTCGATGGTGTGCGGCTGGTGGCCGAGAGGGACCGCCTGATGGGCGAGGCCGCAAAGAAAAACCCTGGGGGAATGGTCGCCCTGATCGGCGCCGACCCCGATAGTGTCGCGAGGGCCGCCGAAGTGGCCGACGGTACGGTCGTTGCGGCGAACTTCAACACGCCGCGCCAGACGGTCGTCTCCGGGCATGTGGATGCGCTCGGGGAAGTCGCCGAGCGTGTACGTGGGCGGAAGGTAAAGCTGGAGGTGTCGGGGGCTTTCCATTCGCCGCTCATGAAGGAGGCTGCGCGAGAGATGGACGCGCTCCTCCGAGAAGTAGAGTTGGAGGAACCGGAGACACCGATGGTCGGGGCGACGGATGGGGCGGTGTTGACGACGGCGGAGGAGGTGCGCGGGGCGTTGCGGAACCAGATGCTCTCCCCGGTGCGTTGGGTGGCCGTGGTGGAGCGGTTGCTGGATCTCGGGGTGCGTGAGATCTTCGAGGCAGGGGAGGACGGGACCTTGACGAGGATGCTGCGGGACTTCAAGAGAAAGGACGTAGTGGGACGGGCCGCCGGAGAGGTGCTCTCGTGAAGGCGCCGCTCGGGCCGGCGCAGATCCGGGACCTCATACCGCATCGCTATCCCTTCTTGCTCGTAGACAGGATCGAGGAGCTCGAAGCCGGCGTGCGGGCCGTCGGCGTGAAGAACGTCACCCAGAACGAACCCTTCTTCCAGGGCCACTTCCCCGATTACCCAGTCATGCCCGGTGTCCTTATTATCGAGGCGATGGCCCAGGTAGGCGCCGTCGGCGTCATGGCCGGCGGGGAGCACGCCGACAAGCTCGCGCTGTTTGCGGGGATAGACGGCGTCAGGTTCCGCAGACAGGTCGTGCCCGGCGACGTGCTCAGGATGGAGGTCGAGATCGTCCGTCTGAAAGGCAGGGTCGGGAGGGGCAAGGGCCGGGCCACGGTCGGGGGCGAGCGGGTCTGCGAAGCCGACCTCATGTTCGCCTTCGCAGAGAGAGGGGAGGTCCCGTGATCGAGGAGAGCCGCGTCGCCGTCGTCACGGGCGGTGGAAGGGGGATAGGCCGTGCCGTGGCGGTGCGGCTCGCGAGAGAAGGCGCGAACGTGGCGATCTCATATCGTTCGAATGACGTGGCCGCGGAGGAGGTGGCAGAGGAAGTAAGGGCGGCGGGGGCAAAGTGCGAGATCTTCAAGGGTGACGTAGCCTCGCCCGAGGATGTCGATGCGCTGTTCAAAGGCGTGGGCGAAGCATTTGGGCCGGTCGAGATACTCGTCAACAACGCGGGCCTCACCAGGGACAACCTGATGATGCGGATGAAGGAGAGCGAGTTCGACGAGGTGCTGACTACTAACCTGAAGGGCACCTACCTGTGCACGCGGGCGGCTCTGAGGCCGATGATAAGGGCGAGGTGGGGACGAATAGTCAACGTGTCCTCAGTCGTTGGGCTCGTCGGGAACGCCGGGCAGGCCAACTATGCTGCCTCCAAAGCCGGGATCATCGGCTTCACGAAGAGCGTGGCGCGGGAAGTGGCCCAGCGCGGCATCACGGCGAACGTCGTGGCGCCCGGGTACGTGGAGACCGAACTTACGCGTAGCCTCTCCGAGGAGATCAAGGACCAGATCAGGGACCAGGTACCGGCGGGCAGGTTCGCGGAGGCGGAGGAGGTGGCCGAGGTCGTCGCTTTCCTGGCCGGTGAAGGAGCCGGATACATTACGGGTCAGACCGTGGCCGTCGACGGCGGCATGACTATGCAGTAGGGCGTTTTGGGTTTACACTACGCGCTATTGTTTGGACCCACAGTTGGTAACTTGTAAGAATTTTGGAGAGGAGAGAAACCTTGGATCGCGAAGAGATACTCGGCAAGATACAGGAGATCACCGCCGACAGGCTGGGAGTCGACGAAGGCGACGTCACGTCCGACGCTTCCTTCAGGGAGGACCTGGAGGCCGACTCCCTGGATCTGGTGGAGCTCATTATGGAGCTCGAAGAGCAGTTCGGGATGGAGATCCCCGATGAGGAGGCCGAGAAGATCACTACGGTCGAAGAGGCCGTCGACTACGTAATGGAGCATCAGGCCGCGTGACCGACCCTGACGGAGGCGGGAGGGGTCGTGCCCTCGTAACGGGAACAGGAGCCGTGACACCCCTGGGAACGGGTGTCGAGAACTTCTGGGACGCGGCCCTGCACGGCAAGAGCGGGATAGGGGAGATCACGCTCTTCGACCCAGCTCCTTATCCTTCGCGGATCGCCGGTGAGTGTTGGGATTTCGATCCGACGGATTTCATAAAGAAGAAGCAGGCCCGCAGGATGGACCGCTTCGCCCAGCTTGGCATAGCCGCGGGCATTCAGGCCGCCGAGAGCGCGGGGATAGTCGACCTGATCCGCGAGCGGCCAGAGCGCGTGGCGATCGTGATGGGCAGCGGCATCGGGGGACTCTCCACGTGGGAGCGCGAATACAGGGTCATGAACGAGCGTGGTCCCGGCAGGGTGAGCCCGTTCCTGATCACGATGATGGTTCCGAATATGGCCGCGGGCCAACTCGCCATCGCGCTCGGCGCCACGGGGCCTAGCCAGTGCCCCGTCCTCGCCTGCGCCACGGGAGGGGAGGCGATCGCGGAGGGTCTGGAGCTGATCCGGCGCGGGGACGCCGACGTGGTTATAGCCGGTTCCTCGGAAGCCCCCATAACGCCCCTCTCCATGGCCGGCTTCTGCGCGATACGGGCCGTGAGCCGCCGCAACGAGGAACCCGCCCGGGCCAGTCGTCCTTTCGACGAGGGCCGCGACGGCTTCGTGATGAGCGAGGGCGCGGGTGCACTGATCCTGGAGAGCGAGGAGCACGCGGAGCGCCGGGGCGCAGAACCGGTTGCCGCCGTCGCCGGATACGGACGCACGACCGACGCCTACCACGTAACGGCGCCAGACGAAGACGGCCGCGGCGTCGAGCGGGCGATGGTCCACGCTTTCGAAGATTCCGGACTCGACGCGGAGGAAGTGGGACACGTCAACGCCCACGCCACAGCCACCCCGACCGGAGACGGGCCCGAGACGAAGGCGATCGCAAGGCAAGTGCCGCACGCCCTGGTCTCCGGCACGAAGTCGATGACGGGGCACTCCTTCGGGGCCGTCGGCGCCACCGAAGGCATCATGTGCGCCCTGGCCATAAAACACAAAGTCGTCCCACCGACGATCAACCTCGAGAACCTGGCAGAGGACTGCGAAGAGCTCAATTACGTGGGAAGCGAGCCTATCGAGGCCCCCGACCTCAAAGCCGCCATCTCCAATTCGATGGGATTCGGCGGGCATAATGTCGTGATCGCGTTTACGAGTGTAGAATAGAGAACGAGATGTCTATAAGAGACCTCATAGCGATCCTTCCAGAACCCTTGAGGCAGCGCTCGCTTACCCATCCGAGCGTCGCGGACCCTTACGAGTCGAACGGGAGGCTGGAGTTTCTGGGGGACTCCGTCTTGAACAGCCGCGTCGCGGAGCTTGTCTTCCACGGCTACCCCGAGCTGCTGGAGGGAGATCTCACGCGCATCAGGGCCCATCTGGTGAGGAAGTCGTTTCTGGCGATGGTAGGCCGGAGCGAGGGCATAGAGGAGATCATCGAGAGCTCCGTGATAAACGACTCGGTGATCGCCGACACCGTCGAGGCCATTATCGGGGGGGCCTACCTCATCGACAGGGACCTGGTGCTCAGGACGCTCGATGAGATCTTCAACCCCGCCGAGGTCGATACAGACGAGCTGCGTGACTGGAAGACGCTCCTGCAGGAGACTTTGCAGGCAGACGGACTAAGGCCGACGTACCGGGTCATCTCCAAGCAAGGACCGGCGCACCGGCCCAGCTTCACCTCCAGGGTCTCCGTGGACGGAAAGGAAGTCGCCACCGGCGAAGGCAGCTCCATAAAAGACAGCGAGCAGACCGCGGCCCGGGCCGCACTGGAGATTCTGGGCATCCGCCCCGTCCCACGCTCCACCGTCGAGGTACACGTAAGCGCTTAGCCTCAGCGGCCTTTGAAGAGCCCGGGACCGGCAAGTTGGTTAGCAGATACCAGGTGGTGAGGTTGGGCAACGTGGCAGGGTCGGTG
>DATMVF010000136.1:0-4057 GCA_035563475.1 Rubrobacter sp. | reverse complement strand
CCCTCGCTGCGCGCCGCGCTCGTGCAGAGCCTCGAGCTGGCGGCGCTGACGATGCTGATCGCCACACCCTTAGGTGTCGCGCTGGCCATCGGCCTCGCGCGCTGGCACGGGTGGGGCTCCCGCCCGGCCAACTCCCTGATGCTCTTCCCGCTCGTCACGCCGGAGATAGTGATGGGCGTCGCGCTCTTTCTGGTGTTCGTGCACCTCTACGGCTTCGTGCGGCTGGGGACGATGGCGCAGCTCCTCGGGCACGTCACCTTCACCATGTCTTACATCGTCATAGTCGTGCGCGGGCGGCTGTTCTCGATCGGTAAAGAGCACGAGGAGGCGGCCATGGACCTCGGCGCTTCAAGGTGGCAGGCCATAAGGATGGTGCTCCTGCCGATGCTGGCCCCTGCCATCTGGGCGAGCCTCATGGTCGCCTTCGCCATCTCCATAGACGACTTCGTGATCAGCGCCTTCCTTATGGGAGACGCCTCGTCCACCACCATACCGGTCAAGCTCTACAGCGCGGCGCGGCTGGCCCCAAGCCCGGCCCTGAACGCCCTGGCCAGCATACTCCTCTTTGCCTCCATGCTTGCTATTGCAATCGCCATCCTGGTGATGCGCCGTTCCCGCAAGAAGGAAGGCGCAGAAGGCTCCGCGGTCGAGGACTTCGCCCGCCTGGATCTGTGAAAGGCAACAGGCATCATACGGAGTCCACACGATTATTTCCCCGCCGTGTACAAGCTGCACGAGCGCAAATCCTGCCCCATCGCTCACATCATGACCGTCATTCCCGCGAAAGCGGGAATCCACTGCGCAGGAGCTCTACTCCTCCAACCGGAATCGCTTTGTCGGATTACATATCAGGCATCAGACAACAGAATTTGTCCGGGCGGACGTTATAGAGGGCTCTCCGCTTTCCTCCTCGTTCGCCCCGGTGTGTTCGGTGCGCAGCACACGCAGGGCCTCGCTCGGGAGGCACACTGACACAGGCGCTCCCCGATCGAAGGATGACGCCGCGCCGTCGTTGGCGAGCATGCACCGGATCGGGGTCCCGCGGTCGAGGGTGACTACGAGTTGTGAGATGGCTCCAGCGTAGACGACGCGTTCGATCCTCCCCGGCAACCGGTTCTCGCCGGTCTTTTGAGGAGCCTCTACACGCACCCGTTCCGGACGCACCACAACTTTGACGGAACCCCTGGCCGAGGTATGTCCGCATGAGGCAAGCAGTTCGGAGTCCCCGACCCTGACCCGGCACCTGCCTTCGGAATCCGTGCCTGTTGCGTACGCGTCGAGCAGGTTGGAGACGCCGAGGAAGTCAGCGACGTAGGCGGTCGCCGGTTCTTCGTAGACCTCGCGGGGAGAGCCGGCCTGTTCGATCCTGCCCTCGTTCATCACCGCCAGGCGGTCGGCCATGGTGAGGGCCTCTTCCTGGTCGTGCGTCACGTAGACGAAGGTTATGCCGACCTGCTCCTGCAGGGCCTTCAGCTCGATCTGGAGCGCCTTCCTGAGCTTGGCATCGAGCGCGCCGAGCGGCTCGTCCAGCAATAGCACCGAAGGGTTGAGGATGAGGGCCCGCGCGAGTGCCACCCGCTGCTGCTGGCCGCCGGAGAGCTGATGCGGCTTGCGGTCGCGGAACTCTTGCATCCGCACGAGGGCGAGTGCCTCTCCGACCCTGCTACGAGTCTCCTCCCTGGACGCCTTCGCGAAACGCAACCCGAAGGCGACGTTCTCGGCGACCGTCAGATGGGAGAAGAGGGCGTAACTCTGGAACACGGTGTTGACGTTGCGCCGGTTCGGAGGGGTGTCCGACACGTCCTTGCCGTCGAGCAAGATGTGTCCACCGCTGGGACGCTCGAAACCGGCGATCATACGCAGCGTCGTCGTCTTGCCGCAACCGCTCGGGCCTAGCAGCGAGAAGAATTCTCCCGGCGGGATCTCCAGGTCTATGCCGCGCACGGCTTCGAAGGCCCCAAAGCGCTTGGCGAGATCTACGAGCTGTACATGCCCCCCCGCGGGGCCTTCTTCCGCGTTCACCTGCGTAACGCCCGCGCGAAGGACTCGAAGTTGTCCACGAAGCGCCTGGCATCGTCCTCGGAGTGCTGCACCGAAAGCGTCCACTGCTCCGCTTTCCCCCACGGCGGTAAGAAGACACCGCCGTTGTGCTGGAAGAGCCAGTGCGCCTGGCTGAAACGGTCGTCGAGCTCCAGGAAATCCCTGTAGTTTCGGACATTCCTGCCTGAGAACGTCACGGACCCTTTGGCCCCGAACGCCCGCGGGTAGGCGGCGAGGTCGTACTCATCCACGACATCCTGAACCCCTTCGGACATCGTCTTGGCGAGACGGTCGAAGTGCTCGTAAGCCTCAGGGGTGAGGATCTCGGTCAGCGTGGCGCGGGAGGCGGCCATCGTAAGCGGGTTGCCGTTGAAGGTGCCGACCTGATCGTAGGTGCCGTCGGCGATGCGGCCCATGACCTCCTCGGTCCCGCCGATGGCCCCGCAGGGGACGCCACCACCTATCGCCTTGGCGAGGCACACCATATCAGGGCTTACGCCGAGGTACCCGCTGGCTCCCCTGTAGGAAGTGGTGACGCCACACTTGACCTCGTCGAAAGCGAGCAGGGCTCCGTACTCGTGCACTATCTCGCGCACGCCCTCCAGATAGCCCTGCTCGGGGGGAATAACGCCGGCGTTCATCATTATGGGTTCGAGGATCATGCCCGCTATCTGTCCGCGATGCTCCTCGAAGAGTCGCTCCAGGGCATCGAGGTCGTTGAAAGGGACGATTAGGGTCAGGTCGGTGATAGCCCGCGGGATGCCCGTCCCGGAAGGCGCGCTGTAGGGACGTTCGGCGGGTCCGATCTCATCCTTCTCGTTCGACACCGAGACCATGACCGAATCGTGGTGTCCGTGATAACAACCCTCAACCTTGACGATCAGGTCCCGGCCCGTGATCGCACGCATGAGATGCACAGCATCCATCGTCGTCTCGGTGCCCGAGTTGGAGAACCGCCACAGCGGAAGACCGAAACGCCGCGCGAGCTCGTCAGCCACGACGATAGCGTCCTCCGTCGGTTGGGCGAAGTGCGTCCCCCGCGGAACCCTGCGCGTCAAGGCCTCGACGATCTTCGGATGGCCGTGTCCGACGGCCCCGACGCCGTACCCGCCGTGGAGATCCACATACTCCCCACCGTCGGCGTCGTAGATCTTCGATCCTTCCCCGTAGCTGACCCAGATCATCTGCGGACGGGCGATCTGCCAGCTCGAGGTCGCCCCCCCAGCCAGAACCCCCCGCGCCTCCTCGATCAAAGCCCCCGACCTGGGCTGGCGTTCCTTGAATCGGCGTTCACCCTCGACGATGATCTCATCTAGCCTGCGGAGGTCCCCATCCGTCCAACCCCGCACAGTCTCCATACACTCCTCCTTTAAACAGTGATTCAATAATAGAGGTATGGCTCGTCTATGTCAACGCTTCAGTATTTCAGCACGCCTGCTTCGCAGGCTTGTCAGCACTTCAGCACGCGCCCTGTCGGGCGCTTGTCAGCATTTCAGCTTGTTAGTTTCGTATGGGCAGGATCTTGCTGACATGCTGACAAGGCGGCGCAGCCGCCGTGCTGACAAGCGAGGGCCGCAAGGTCCGAGCGTGCTGAAATGCTGAAGCTTAGCGGGGAGTCGACAGGCTCCCGTTGCGCGTTCCGGCGCTAAAAGATGTACTCTCTCTCGTCTGGCGCACGTTTACGACGAGTAGTCCTGTGTCGTGACCTGTGGGGGCCTCGAGCACGTTCAGGACACAGACGTCCATGAGGATCCAACCTTCCCACGCGTCGCGGAAACGGACTTCGACGCTCTCCGAGGCACCCGGCTCTTCCTTGACCAGGGAGAGGAGAAACCAGAGGAGGGGCAGGTCGTCTTCGTGGACCAGCTCGAGGGCGTCTTTCCAGAAGATCTCCTGAAGATAGCCGAGAAACCCTCTACCTGTGGCGTTCGGGCGGCCCGGCCCGGGCCGGAGGCCCATGTGGCGCAGGCCTGAGGAAGTCAGGACGAACACTGTGCCGGTTCCTTCCCGTCCTTCC
>DATMVF010000135.1:0-8538 GCA_035563475.1 Rubrobacter sp. | reverse complement strand
ACGAAGGTCTTCCCCTGCACGTGCGGGACGTGGCGCTGGAGCGTGCTCGCCTCGACCGGGCATCGGTAATCTTCCTCTCGCCTTTCCCATCGCTCAGGCTCTACGCCGCCGAGGTCCGCAGGCGAGAGCGCATACGCGAACTTCCCACGGCCAAGAACGGTCCGTGGCCTGCCGTCCGGATCGTAGACATGCGCGGCTCTGGCGCGACGTTCAGCTCCACCCTCATGGACGCCTGCCGCCGCTGCATGGAAGGAGGGGGTAGAACGGGCGTCGTCCTCAAACGGCTGGGTTATGCGACTTCGGTCTCATGCAGCCGCTGCGGGACGGTAAAGATCTGCCCGAACTGCGACCTGCCACTCGTCTCGCAAAAGCGGGAAGCTTCTCTAGACTGCACCCGCTGCGGATATTCAGAGGAGCCGGGCCCGTGTGTCGAGTGCGGTACCAGGCGCATGCGGCAGACGGGTCTCGGTGTCGAGCGGGTGCGTGAAGAGCTCTCCGAGGTCCTCGGAGCGCGGGTCGGCCTCATCACCGCCGAAGACCAGGATAACGCCGACGCACTCATCGTGGTAGGGACCGCGCCCCGCATCCTGGAAGGCGAGTGGGACGCGGTGATCCTGCCCGACGCCGACGCGTTTCTTGCAGCAAACGGCATCGGCGCCGTGGAGAGAGCTTTCCGTTTGTTCTACGGCTCGGCGGAGGCGGCCAGAAAGCTGCTCCTCATCCAGACGCGCGTCCCCGAGCATTACGCGCTGCGCGCCGCAGTAAGGGGTGACTACGAGGCGTTCGCCTCCGCCGAGCTCCCAAGGCTCCGCGCGCTCGGCTACCCTCCGTTCGCCTACGCCGCCTCTCTGACCTTCGAGGGTTCCGAGGCAGCTCTCTTCGGTGCGGTAGAATCCCGTTTGCGGCAGGCACTCGAGGCCGGGGTCGAAATGTCGGGCCCTGTTCTACTCGGGCACACCGCGTGGCGTGTGCTGCTCAGGGCCAAGAGGCGGTCTGTCGTGGCCCGCGCGGCGACCCTGGCCGCCAGGCTAGCAGCCCGCACGCGCGGGCTCGAGGTTCGCGTTGACGTGGATCCCGAGGAGGTATAGGTGGCACTAGATATAAGGAAATTCGGAGACCCCGTGCTCAAGACCCGCGCCGCGCCGGTCGAGAGCTTCGACGAGTCGCTGGTCCGCCTTACCCAGGAGATGCTTACCACCATGCGCGACAACGAGGGGGTGGGCCTGGCAGCCACCCAGGTCGGACGCCTCAAGCGGGTGTTCGTCGCCGCCATCGAAGACGACGAGTACGTGATCGTCAACCCGGTTCTTACGCATAGGTCTCAAACGACGGAGACCGCCACCGAAGGATGCCTCTCCATACCGGGGATCCATGTGGACGTCGAACGTCCTACTAGCGTAACCATCTCGGGCCAGGACGTCTCGGGCGAGCCGCTGCTAATTGAGGCCTCCGACCTGCTAGCCAGGGTCTTGCAGCACGAGGTCGACCACCTCGACGGCGTCCTTATTCTGGACCGCACCGACAGGCAATCTCGCAAGGCAGCCATGCGCGAGTGGCGGGAGCAACTGCTCGCCCAACAGGGCTGAAAAGACACCTTGAAGATCGCCTTCGCCGGTACCCCACACTTCGCGGCGACCATCCTTCGGGGTCTGATCTCCTCCCCCCACGAGGTGGGGCTCGTGATCTCCCAGCCAGACACCCGAAAGGGCAGGGGACGCAAGACCGGGAGAACCCCCGTCGCCGAACTTGCCAGCACCCACGACCTCCCCCTTCGCCAACCGGCCAGCATCTCCGAGGTTAGCGCCGAACTCTCGAATTACGACGCCCTGATCGTCGCAGCCTACGGACAGATCCTGCGTCCCGAAACCCTCTACGCCGCCTCCAAAGGCGCCTACAACGTACACGCCTCGCTCCTGCCGAAATACCGCGGCGCTGCCCCCGTCGAACGCGCCATTATGGCCGGGGAGACCAGGACCGGTGTGACCATCATCCGCATGGACGAAGGTCTCGATACGGGCCCCATAGCACTCCAGCGTCCCGCAGCTATACCTCCCGATATGAACGCGGGAGAACTGACCGACCTTCTCGCCCAAACCGGGGCTAGAGCTATAGTAGAGAGTTTGAATCTTCTCCAGGCAAATACCCTGACCCTTGTCGACCAAGAAAGTCGTCATGCTACTTATGCTTCAAAACTTTCGAATCGGGACAAGACCATAGGGTGGAGCAAGGAGGCTGGCGAGGTGCACAACCAGATTAGAGCCCTGGCCCCGCACATAGGGGCGAGGACGTTCCATCCGGATATCGAGGGACCGGTCAAGATCTGGCGTTCCGCGGTGCTCGACCGTGCGGCCGCGTCTTCCGGGGCGGGATCCATCGCCGTCGCAAACGGGCGTTTCGTAGTGTGCTGTGGAAAAGGTCGCCTCGACGTGCTGGAACTCCAGGTACCAGGTGGCCGACGACTCCCGGCGCGTGATTTCCTGCTCGGTAACTCTCTCGAAGGTGCGTTTCGATAGCAAGTCCCCTACACCTAGCATAGTCGCGATGGGCGAGCGCATGATGATGTGGTGTTTAGGAGCAACTAGCCAACAACGATGCTAAACTTCCTAGGGCGCTTGGAGTGATCTCTGTTGGAGGGAGAGGGAGATAAGAGAGCCCGAAACCGCTACCGGCGTGCCTGAACCTGAAGTCGAGGTGCAGCGACTGGCCTTCGATGAAGAGTTGAGAGTCGCCATAGTAGGGGCTGGCGGCTACGGAAGGGTAGCGTTAGACGTTCTCTTGGCGGGTGGGTTGGGAGAAAGCGTGCTCGGGTTTTACGACGACGCCCACGCGGCGATCTCGGAGAAGGTGAGAGGGTATCCGGTCCTTGGGGACATCGAGATGCTCAAGAGCATGCTCTCAGTCGAGCCGGTGCACGTTGTAGTGGCTATCACGGACAACACCTCCAGGTTGCGGGTAGCCAACTCATTGAGGGCCCTTGGAGGGCAGTTCTTCACGGCCATCCATCCGCTGGCATACGTTTCGGGCGTCGCCGCGATCGGGGGCGGTTGCGTTGTCACGGCGGGCGTGGCCGTGCATCCAGATACGGCAGTGGGGAGCCACTGTTTCCTGGGATCCGGTTCCGTAGTGGATAGGGACGCGGAGGTGGGGGCTGGGAGTTGGATCTCCGCGGGAGCGGTCGTAGGGTCAGGGGCCCGAGTCGGGGCCAGGGCGGTCCTCGGTCCCAACTCCAGCGTCGGACGCAAAGCCTCCGTGGGGGCCGACGCTGAGGTGGGGGCGCTCAGCCACGTGGCCAGGGAGGACGTTTGATCGCACGGTCCATCTTCGCGATCTTCCGGAGTTTGGCGTAGTGGCGAGGTTACCGGGATTCGGGGGGTCAAGAACCGTCGGGCTCGACATAGACCGCGGGTCCATCAAGGCCGTTCAGATCTCCGGCGCTGGCGGCGGATACTCCCTGCAGCACGTCGGCTATCACAGGCTTCCGCCGGGGACGATTCTAGACGGAGAGGTCGCCGACCACGACCTCCTGGCCGCCGAGATCAGGGAGTTCTGGGATTCTCATTCGTTCACCGGCAAGGCCGTCACCCTCGGGGTCTCCAACCAGAAGGTCGTGGTCAGGCTGCTCGACTTTCCGCACATGGCCCAAGCCGACTTGCAGGGCGCCATAAGTTTCGAGGCCCAGGACCACATACCGATGCCGCTCGACGAGGCCGTTCTGGACTACGTCGTGCTCGGCCCCACGGAGGAGCGCTCGGATCTCGACCGCGTTCTTGTGGTCGCCGCCCAGAGGGAGATGATCTCGCGTTACACCTCGGCGGTCCGGACCGGTGGACTGCGGCCCGCCGGCGTGGATGTCAAAGCACTCTCGTTGACGCGCTCTACCCTCCCCGACCCCTTTTTCGGCGATGAAGGAGCCGTACTCCTCCTCGACGTCGGGGCGGAGATCACGAACCTCGTGGTGGCGGATCGGGGTAATCCGGTCCTTACCCGCTTCGTGCCCGTCGGCTTCGTCGACTTCGTGGCCGCCGTAGTCGAGCTCGCCGACCTGCTCGAGGATGAAGCCGAGAGGCTGGCGCTCGACCCGCGGGTCAGGCTGGGATCCGAGCAGGACGAGATCCAGGAAACAGAGGAAGGTAGTCTCGATCCGGCGCTAGTCTTCGACGTGAGGCGCGGGCTCGAAGGCGCCGCGCAGACCCTCGCCGACGAGGTGCAGCGCTCCATCGAGCACCACCGCTCCCAGGAATCCGCCCGTGACGTCTCCAGGGTCCTTCTCTCCGGAGAAGCGGCTTTGATCCCCAACCTGGATGGTTATCTCGGGGAACTGTTGGACGTCCCGACCAGCCCAGGGAAACCCGTAGAGAAGCTCTCGGCCAACCGCTCCAACGTCACCGACGACCAGCTGAGGGCGATGGAGCCTGTGCTCGCGGTCGCGTTCGGCCTCGCGATGGAGGAAGAATGAGGCGAATAAACCTCCTTCCTCCCGACGAGCGTGGCCGCCCGGCAGACAGGTTACGCAGCGGGGTTGTGGGTATCCTCCTCGTCGTCGGCGCCTTCGTGTTGATCCTGATGGTCGGCGTGTACCTGGTACTGCTTCTGAGGCTGGGTGATCTCGAAGACCAGGTCGCGCAGCTCGATGCCGAGATCGCGCGCCAGAACGCAGCCCTGGCCGAGTTGAGCCCCTACAGGGATCTCAAGGCGCGCCTCGAAGCCAAGAAGCCGGTCGCCGACGGCATCTTTCGCAGCCGCTTCGCCTGGGATCAGTTCTTGCAGGGCCTGGCCTTCGTCGTGCCAGAGAGCACAGCCCTCGACACCTTTACCGCCGAGGCCGCACCCGTCGACCTCGACGCGCCGGTCGAGCAGCCCCTGGATCCCCCGGGCACGATCACGTTTACGGGCATCGCACTACCCCGTTACGAGAACGTGGCAGACTTCGTCGTGCGCATGGACAACCTCCAGTATCTCGCCAATGCGGACCTCGAGTTAGCCACCGGGCCATCGAACTCACGAGTCTCCCCTGTCAGCTTCGAAGTCGTCTCGGAACTGGTCACGCTGGTCGGGGAGAACGGCACGGAGATAAGGCTGGAAGGCGGATCGCAGGACGAGCTCGCGGGCAGACAGGGTCCGCTGCGTACCCGCGAAATCGCCAATATGAAGCGTCCCTCCTACCTGGTGGCAGGTGAACAGGACGCTGGGCACACGGAACGTGGGCGCCGATGAATCGTAATGATCGTAACATACTCATCCTCGGGATACTTGGAATTGTGATCGTCGTCATCGGCTTCTACTTCCTCCTTTTGAGTCCGCTTCTGCAAAGTCTGAACGAGCAGGCCGAGGCGAGGGAAGACAAACAGGCCCAGCTCGAGCAGGTACAGCAAGAGGTGAACGAGCTCGAGGAAGTCAGGCGCAACTCCCCTGAGATCCAGCGCCAGCTCCTCGAACTCAGCAAGAGAGTACCCACGCAGCCCCAGATTCCTACGCTCGTCGTCCAGGTCGAGGAGATAGCGGACGCCTCCGGTGTGACCCAGCTCTCGGTTGACCCAGAACCTCCAACCGCTCCCGCTGGTGGTGGAGATTACCAGGTCGTCCCCGTTACAATGCAATTCAATGGGACCTACGATCAGATGCAGGATTTTCTGTTGAGAACACGTAACCTGACCAGGTTAGTGACGGTGACAAATTTGAGTTACTGTCGCATCCCTACCATTGGCGAAGAGGCTTCGTGCGAAGTCGAGGGCGAGGCGTCAGGGACTACGGATGAGACCACGACGTTGAATCCTGCCGTGGAGCCGCGTCTGTCGGTGGAGGTACAGGCAGACGTCTACTTCCAGCCGGAGGGCGTGCCTTCGGGTGCTGAGACCACGGCGCCGACCCCTCAGGAGACTACCACCCCGTCACCTCCCGCCGAGGTTACTGGCGGTGGCTAGGCGGTGGTGGGTCCCACACCGCGTGGCCGACCTCGCGAGAGGTCTTGTGGATACGTTCTTGCGTGACAACAGGGTGCTGCCGCCGATTCTGGCCCTACTCGCGTTGTTCGTCTTCGCCTGGGTCCTTGCTGGCGTATTCCTCGGCGGGACCGACGACCAGAAGCCGGTCGCGCACAGGTCCGAGATCGCCCAGACGGACGGCGCAGGGGGTTCTGATCCTGCTGCTCCTGAGGTAGCCAACCCCAACGTGGATTCTTACGCAGCCTACCGCAGTAAGGATCCGTTCAGGCAGATCATGGCCGAAGGTACGACGATCCCGGAAGGTACTGCCTCCCCTCCCCCTGAGCAGACCACCACAGGCCCAGGGAGGCAAAACGGCGATCGCCCTGCCAACGGCGGCAATAGACAGCCCAGGGATACGGACGGTGATGGCCTGTCCGACCGCAAGGAGGCGACTATGAGTCTCGATCCGAACAACCCCGACACCGACGGCGACGGTATCCCTGACGGCCTCGACGACTCTGACGGCGACGGTATCCCTGACGGGGTGGAGGGTAATGCCGCGGGGGGCGGAGACAACAGGGCAGGCGGGGGCGGGAGTGGCGCAGGAGAGCGGCCGGGACGGGGCGGTGGTCTGCTCGACAGCGGTGGGACTCTCACGCCACCGTAGAGCACTCTAGCATGTAAGCACGCTACGCCCTTCGGGCTTCGCTCGTCAGCACGTCGCCTGGAACAGGCGACTTGTAAGCTTGTCGCGGGCGCAAGTCCTTGCTGACTCGCTGACAAGGCGGCGTAGCCGCCGGGCTGAAGTGCTGACGAGCGAAGGCTGAAAGCCTGAGCGTGCTGAAATGCTGAGCGTGCTGAAATGCTAGCATATTGGCGTCAAAAGCTTGGCGGTCAAGAGAGCTCGGAGGCGTTTGTGAGGTTCGGTTTTTCTACGGCGGGAGAATCCCACGGCCCCGCCGAGGTAGCCCTGGTGCATGGGGTCCCTGCGGGTCTTGGGCTCATCGCAGGGGACGTGAACAGGGACCTTTCCCGCAGGCAGAAGGGTTACGGGCGGGGTGGGCGCCAGAAGATAGAGAGAGACGAGGTCGAGTTTCTGGGCGGTGTGCGCCACGGCTACACCCTGGGCTCGCCCGTCGCCATGCTCATCCGCAACAGGGATTACGCCAACTGGGAACATCGCATGAGCGCAGAACCGGTCGAGGACCCACCGCAGAAGATCACGCTGCCCAGGCCGGGTCACGCCGACCTTGCCGGGATGCAGAAGTACGACTTCGACGACCTGCGAAACGTCCTCGAACGCTCCAGCGCCCGCGAGACTACGGCCCGCGTGGCAGCAGGCGGCGTGGCGAAGAGGCTTCTGGCCGAGTTCGGGGTCGAGATCCGGAGCGCGGTCTACCGAATTGGATCTGTCGCTTATCCCAAGGAACAGGCCGTCCTCGACGCCGACGCCTCTGACGAGTCCGAGGTGCGCTGTCCCGACCCTGATGTCTCGGAGAGGATGAAGGCGGAGATCGACGCCGCCCGCTACGCCCGCGACGCCCTGGGGGGGGAGTTCGTCGTCGTCGCCAGGGGTTGTCCGGCGGGCCTCGGCTCCTACGTCGACTGGCGCGACAAGCTGGATGCCAGGCTCGCCGCGGCAATGATGTCGATCAATGCGATCAAAGGCGTGGAGTTCGGGCTGGGCTTCGAGCTCGCGGCCAGAAGGTCCAGTGAGGTGCAGGACGAGATACTCCAGGAGAACGGACGTCTCGCCCGAAACAGCAACCGACTAGGAGGACTCGAAGGCGGGATGACGAACGGGGAGCCGGTCGTGATCGCCGCGGCGATGAAGCCCATCTCCACTATCGCCAAGGCCCTCCGTACGGTCGACCTGGCTACGGGAGAACCCACTCGGGCTTTCAAGGAGCGCGCCGACTCCTGCGCGGTACCGGCCGCAGCCGTGATAGGGGAATCCATGGCCGCGATCGTGCTCGCGGAAGCGTTCCTCGAGAAGTTCGGTATGGACAACATGACCGACATCCGCGCCGCCTACGACGCCTACAAGGAACGTGTCGAGAGCACGGGGAAGAGACGCTGAAGCTTGGAAGGATCTGTGGCCATCGTCGGGTACATGGGTAGCGGCAAGACAACCCTGGGCCGGCACCTGGCCCGTGCCCTGAGACTCGAGTTCGTGGACCTCGACCGTGCCATCGCGAAGAGCGCGGGCAAAGGGATACCGGAGATCTTCGCCCAGCACGGCGAGAAGCATTTCAGGGATCTGGAGCACGAAGCCCTGGTTCGAGCCCTCGACGGCGAGACTCCGAGCGTGGTCGCCTGCGGCGGTGGTACCGTAGTCCGTCCCGACAACAGAACGCTCCTGCGCGACGTGACTACGATCTTCTTGAGGGAAGACACGGACGTTCTCTACCAGAGGACTCGTGGTCCTGGCCGCCCCTTGCGGGGGGCAAGCCGCGAAGAGTTCGGGCTGCGCTACGCGAAACGCCTCCCCCTCTACAGGGAGGTCGCAGACATCGAGGTCGAGGCCGATAGACGCCCGCCGGAAGAGGTGGCCGAGGAGGTTCTGGCTTGCCTGTCGAGACGGTAGCGGTCCCCGTCACCCATCCGTACAGCG
>DATMVF010000134.1:0-6921 GCA_035563475.1 Rubrobacter sp. | reverse complement strand
GGCCACGCTTGCTGCTCATTCCTGCGGGTATCGCTCGAAGTAAACCTCCTTCGACCTCCTTCGGGGTTGCCGCAATAGCTTGTCGTGATCTTAGGGCCGGGTAGGGAAGAAGGAATCGGACAAAGCGACCATTTTGTGCTGGTCTAATTCGCCCAGATGCGAATGGGGCAAAGCGACTACTCTCTGGTACTGATTGCTGTCGAGACGCGAAAGACGGATCCCGGGGAAGCGCGTACGAGAGAGCGCCCAGGACGGAGTTCGCGCTAGCAGAGCGCAACCGGCCAGGTTCTTGCGGCCTTGATCGCTGCTATTGCACCCACTCGCCTGGGTGCGTGGATGCATTCTCCGGGGAAAGTGTCGCAACGATGGCGTTTCTCTAGCGAAGTTTCGTTAGTTGCGTTATCCTTCATGTTCGGAGACTAGTGAAGGGGGATGCCCGCTCAAATGAGTAGGTTAGAGCAGAAACTAAATAAGCCGATCGTGGTGCTGGTCGTAGGGGTAGTCGCGGTGGCCCTGAACATTTTGTTGTACTTCGGTTACTTCGTGCCCAGGATGAAGCCGCTCATCGCGCACATGAACCCTATCGGCACCTCCCTTCCCGAGGCCATTAGCGAGGCGATTCCCGAGACTGGTAGTAAGTCGGATTCAGAGACGGGTAGTAAGTCGGGTTCCGAGGCCGGTAGTGAGTCGGGTTCCGAGGCCGGTGATACGTCGGGTTCCGAGAGCGGTGGAGGAATAGCTCCTGAGGGATCTCTCGAGTCGGTTTCCGACTTATCTCCAGCCTCGTCTTCCGCCTCATCTTCGGCTTCGGCTCAAGACTCATCATCTGCCCCGGCTCAAGACTCATCTTCGGCTGCATCATCTGCCTCATCATCTGCCCCGGCTCAAGACTCATCTTCCAGCTCACCCGCTGCGTCTCCGCCGTCTCAACAGCAGTCGTCCCCGTCATCCGAGACGTCTTCGTCTCAGCAATCGCCCCCACCACCACCACCTCCTGAAGCGTCTCCTCCTCCCGAGGCGACGCCTCCTGAAGCGTCCCCACCGCCTGAGGCATCTCCTGCTACGGCGCAGTATTAGTAAGTCACGGAGTTAGGGTGGGGGGCTCTAGCCGATGTGCCTGTCGCAGAGATGGTCCGTTATTTTCCGCTGGTTGCGTAACTGGGTTGGGCTCCTGGTCCTTGCTTCCTCCCAGCTAGAGAAGGCCTCGGGGATGAGAAGGATCGTCTTGTTGCTAACGTCGACGGCGGTCGCCCTTCTTCTTGCCAGCGGAGGCATACTGGCCCTACCCTCGGAGAGACCCGACAAGACCCCGATGGTCGACGGGCGCGTCAGGGCTATCGAGCAGGTAGGCAACAACACCTGGCTGGGTGGAACGTTCACCCGCATCAAGAAGCACAAGGGAACCGTGGTGGCCAACGTCTCGAACCTGGCCGTCTTCGACTCCAAGACACAGCAGTACAAGAACATCGCACCCAAGCTTGGCGGCACGGACTCCGAAGTGTGGGACATGGCCCTCTACGGCGAGGACGTGCTGATAGCGGGCAGCTTCTCTGGGCCGAGCGGCAAGGGAAACAACCTCGTGCGGGTCGACGGCAAGACCGGACGGGTGATCAAGTGGTTCGAGGCGCCTCCGCTGAAGTCGGTTCTGGGGGCGCCTGATCTAGGCAGGGTATACGGTGGAGGGGATAGCCTCTCGGCTTTTGAGTTCGACGGCAGCAAGAAGCGCCCACTTTGGAGCCGGGCGAAGATCACCATTGACGAGAGCCTGTACGACCGCGTCCACGAGGCAGCCTACCGCGACCTGGAGCGTGACGGCAAGACGATCTGGGCAGCGTGCCTGTGCGACGCGGTAAATGGCAAGCTGGCCAAGGCCCTGGTCAAGCTGAGCACCGAGGGCGTCCACGACGCCTCTTGGGTAACCAAAGCGGCCAGGGATTCGTACGGCCACGAGGTGGTCAACCACGATGGGAAGCTCTACCTGGCGGCGGGAGGCAGCGACTTTCTGGCCGAGTTGGATAAGGGAGCCGGCGGCAATCGCAGTTGGGTGCGCGACACCTCAGGTTCGGTGCAGGCGGTGACGGTGATGGGCGGGCAGCTGGTTGTCGGCGGACACTTCCAGGAGGTCGCCGACCACCCGAACGACGATTGCGGACGCCGCTTGGAGGTCCAGGACCCCAACGATGAATGCCAGACCAGAAAGGGCATAGCCGCCTACTCCTTTAACGGACGGCTAGAAAACAACTGGAGCCCGACGTACTCGGGCAGCTACAGCCTGGTGTGGGCGCTGTACGTGGAGGAAGCCAGGCTGCACACCGGAGGAGAGTTCAAGACGGTCAGCGGGGTCACCCAGAGCTACTACGCACGCTTCTCGCGGGCTTCCATCAAGGGCGACGAGAGACCGAACACCCTGGCAGGAACCTCCAATGGTGACGCTATTTACGGCTACGGTGGCGACGACCGCATCGACGCAAGGGGCGGCTACGATACCTTGCGCCTCGGCGGCGGCAAGGACAGGGGACGCGGGGGGCGCGGCAACGACCAGATCTTTGCGGTGGATGGGAGCAAGGACGAGATCTACTGTGGCCCTGGTTCCGATCGCGTCAAAGCGAACCCGGGGGACAACGTCGCAGGGGGTTGTGAGAAAGTCGGTAGGGCTGGCACGAAGGTCGGCTAGTCTGGGGGACGAGGACTGGCCGAGCGGCGGGGACATTCCGCAAGTGGAGTCGAGCCGTGTAGTAGCCCTGACCCTCCTCTAATCGATGCTCAGTGGCACTGGGCAGATCCGGAGTCGGTAAAGCTCTCACCCTCCACGGGGACAAACTCCCACTCGTAGCTCTTCGGACGCAGGGTGAGCTTGAGGACGCCGTCGATGCCGTCGATGCGCACCTCGCTGTTGACGATGGGCTCCGAGATCGGCCCCTCGCCTCCGCCACCGCCTGTGCCCACTACAAACTGGCGGATGCCCCTCTCGGGGTCTACCCTCCCCTGGGGGTCTTGCGGGGAAAAACGCTCGTAGTTGTGCTCGTGGCCGGAGAAGACCACGTCGGCATCCGCCTCGTATAGCGCCTCCCACAGGTTCTCCACCCCCCCGTCAGAGGAGCCATGTTTCTCCCCGGAGCTGAAGCGTGGATGGTGCATATAAGCGAGGGTGCACCGCGCCTCCTCGTTGGCGGCGAGGTCCTCCTCGAGCCACCTCGTCTGGGGAGAACCCGGGCCGCAGCGAACCTCCTCGCAGTTGCTGTTGAGGGCCACCACGTGCCAGGACCCGAGCTCGTAGGAGTAGTAGCCCTCCTCGGGGTCGCCCGCGGCCTCGCCGAAGTACTCGAAGTAGCCCGTGGCCCCTTCGGTGAAGTACTCGTGGTTGCCGGGGACGGGCCTGGTGCGCTCCTTGAACCGTCCCCACGACGGCCCGTAGCATTCCTCGAAGTTCGCCGCCGAGCCTCGGGGATACGCCACATCGCCCAGAGCCAGGACCGTCCCGTCGATACCCTCGACCAGCTCGGCGGTAGCCTCGTCGGCCTGGGTGCGGCAGCTGGCTATGTCGCCCGCCGCGACGACCTCCTGCGCGGAGGGGACCGGTTCCGTAGTGCAGCCCCCCGCGATGAGAAAGGCTGCGACGGTGGCCAATATGACTACCGTCGCGATCCTCCTGCTGACTCCGTTAGCTCTGATCAGCTGCCTGTCACCCACGAGGAATAAGGTACCCGAGGGATTTATGGATGGCTATGATCCCGATCACGCGCCCGAAACGGGGGATTTCTACCAACCACTAATCAAATCCATGCTAGGTGCGTTGCTCGAACCCTTTTCGGAGGGCTTCGAAAGGTGTCTCGCGCAAGAGCTCGTCAAGAGGTCCCCAAACCACTCCGTAAGGAGTTGCCTCAATCACTCCAAAGAAGGTAAGCTGTCTACCTTGGAAGGTGCATCGAAGGCGGGAGAGGCTCTTGCTCTCGCGTCCGGACAGGAGGCAGGTATGAAGAGAATTATGCTGTTGATAGCGTCGATGATGCTAGCTCTGCTACTAGCCGCAGGGGTGGCCCTGGCCCAGAACGGGGTGAGTAAGACCTGTAATACCAACTGCAGCGGCACCGACCGCGACGATCAACTGACCGGTACGTCCAACCGCAATGCGATAGAGGGCCGAGACGGTGCCGACCAAATAGAAGGGAACGGCGCCAAAGACACCCTCAACGGCAATCGTGGGGAGGACGCCATCTACGGCGGCAACGGTGAGGATAAACTCTACGGCGGAGGCAACGACGACTACATGCAAGGCGGCATCAAGACCGACTACATAGGCACGGGTTCTGGCGATGACGTGGTTGCGGCGAAGGACGGCTTCAAAGACCAGATATTCTGCGGCAGCGACTTCGATCGGGTCTACGTCGACCGCATCGACGTGTTGCACAGGTGCGAGAGGAAGCTGAGTGAGATGCCGCAACCGCAGTTCTAGGCCCTGGCTCTAGCCCCAACAGAAGGCCCGTTCGGCCGCGTAACAACATAACAGGGAGGACTGGAGAGTTATGTCCGGTCCTCCTTTCGTATTCGCCCGGGGGCGTGGAAGATGTCGAATATCTCATCCCGTTCACATCCAATTCACATCTTCGCCCACTACACTCCGACCGAGAGCCAACCAAAGAAAAGGAGTTACGGAAAGTGTACGTGAAGAAGGTGCTTTTGGCAGCGGCGGTCGTCCTTGTGGTGCTCGTCGGCGCCGGCGTAGCCTATGCCGCCAACAACAACTCCTCGGAGGAGGCCGCAGATGAGTCCTACAAGGGCAGCGTCTCCGTTGCAGGCAAAAACGAGTCTTCTGCGCAAGAGCTGGCCAAGATAGACGAAGCCGCCGCCGAGCGGGCCGCACTCGACGCTGCGCCGGGCACGGTGCACGAGACGGAGCTAGAAACGAGCGATAACGGCTACCTGGTCTATGACATCGAGATCGCGGGCAAGGACGGCAAGGAGCACGAAGTGACCGTGGACGCCGGCGACGGCAAGGTACTCCACCAGGATCTCGAAGATGAAGCCGACGAGCCAGACGGGCGCGACGAAGCCGCCGATGATGGCCAAGACGCTAAAGAAGACGCCGATGATGGGCCGGGCGATAAGGAAGACACCGATTGAGGAGGTCCTCTGTCGGCCAAAGATAGGGCCGCCACGGCTCGTATTTGATGGCCCCTCGTGCATGGACGCGGCCAGGGATTCCTTTCCCTGGCCCTTCCTATTGCCCGAAAAACACCGCAGCGCGGAAACATCTTACCCGCGGCGTGCCGACTTAGCTGGTGCCGCCCCTGAGCGCCTGCTCTCCTTCGGGTGTTATGGCCAAGAAGCCGCTCGAACCCGCCTCCGCCGAGGCGTACCCTACGTCTACCAGCTCCGCGGCCAGCCTCTCGCTCAGTGCCCGCTCCTCCGGATTCCCTTCCGGGTCCAGGCCCGCGCCTTCGGCGACCATAGAGATCATTGCCGGTCTTCCTTCCTCGGCCCCGCCGCCCAGGTCGCTGAGCGTCCGTAGGAATCTCTCGCGCAATTCCTCCAGCCTCTCTGGTGACTCGCTCGCCAAGACTCGTACCTCCTAGTATCGCTCGCTGCCCGACAGGTTACGCGTAAACGCCTCATCGTGCTCGCTACCCCTCGTACGAACTTCCGGCCCTCGGAGGTTCCGCCCGCGGAAAGGTCGAGCCAGGCGCAGCAAACGCGGCTAACGTCTCTGTCGCAGGGCCGACAAGACGTCTTGGGGGCCGCGGTACTCGCCTTCCGGGAGCCTCTTGCGCAGCTGGCCGATGACCGGGCCGGGCACACCGTTGCGCTCGAGCCTTCCGAGTAGCTCCTCCTTGCGGGCGGGGAACTTCACACCCTCCAGGTACCTACCCACCTGGGCGGGCAGTCGCTTCCTCAAGAAATCCACGGGCCTTCGCCTCCTCCTGGCCGATAGCTGGCCTGATTGTACCGCGCTGCCCCTGAGCCAGAGGAGGTGGACATCATGCGACGTGTGCGTAGTAGACCTCATCGACGGCGAGCCCGACGTCTACAGCGATACCTGCGAGAGGTCTACCAGACTGAATCGATGCCTCGAGAGTAACCAAAGAACTCTTTGGCGCAAAGAGAACAGAGCCGCGCACACCGCGCGTTCTCACAGCGAGTTGCGGAAAGGCATTCCGCAACTCGCGTTGTCAGGTTCTCCCGCCGGCGATCTCGGAGAGCGTTGTCGAAGGGCTGATAATGTCGGGGTCGGTGACAACGTCGAGCAGGGTAACGGTGTCGGAGGCTAGAGCGGCCTCCATGGCGGGCGCCAGTCCTTCCGGTTCTCGCACGGTGTGGCCCTCGGCGCCGAAGCTCCTGGCGTAACCGGCGAGATCCACCTCTCCTATCTCGACGCCGGCCGTACGGCCGAGTGCCTGCTTCTGGTGCATCGCTATGGTGCCGTGTAGTCGATTGCGGAAGACGACCACCGTGATAGCGGCGCCGTAGCGGACCGCAGTCTCGATCTCCTGGCCCGTCATCAGGAACCCGCCGTCGCCGCAGCAGGCCACGACGGTCCGGTCGGGCGCGGCGAGCTTCGCCGCCACCGCAGCGGGGACACCGTAGCCCATCGCCCCGTTAGTGGAGGCCAGCTGCGTACCGGCGTGGTTGTAGCGCCAGTAACGGTGGATGAAGACCGAGAAGTTGCCCGCGTCGTTGGTCAATAGAGCGTCCTCGGGCAGGGCTTCGCGCATGGCGCCGACTACCCGCGCGGGATCGATGCCTTCCCTGGCGCGATCCGGGGGTATCGTGCTGGAGTCGAGGTAGGCCCTGTGGGCCTCGGTCCAATCCCGCGCCGGGGGTGAGGCGGGCGCCTGTTCGGCCACCGCGGCCAGGGCCGTACCCGCGTCCGAGATCAGGCCGACTTCGGCGGGGACCGTCGCGCCGACTTCGTCAGGGTCTACG
>DATMVF010000133.1:0-5162 GCA_035563475.1 Rubrobacter sp. | reverse complement strand
CCAGGTCGCCCTCACCCAACGTCCGTGCGACAGGGACGCCAGGCGGCTCTGCGTTGCGGGTCATATACCTGAGGAATCTGTTGTTCTGAGGATCGTAGGGAAGCTCGCCGGATATCACCTTTGCCTCGTGCTCCGGGGCGCCTACCTCAGCATGCGGCGCCCACTCCAGGAGACCTTTCAGACCGCCTGTGTGGTCGTCGTGCTGGTGGGTGATGAAGATGCGCTTGAGATCGCTTGGGCCAGAACCGAGGCTGGCTAGAGCCTCCCCGATACGCCCCACGCTGCCGGCCACACCGGTGTCTACGAGCGTCCAGCCGTCGTCGTTCTCCAGGAGGAGCACGTTTATGAAGTTCGAGAAGCGAAAGGCGTCAACCCTGTAGACACCGGACGCCAGCTCTTGGGGAGCGGTCACGCTACAGTGTCCTCTGGCCAGGATCGTCGTCCTTGCCGTAGGGGTACCACCACTCCTTCTTCTCCACCTTCGGGTCGATATGGACGTGTTTGGACTCCTGGAAGGCTTCGAGACCCTCGCGGCCGAGCTCGCGGCCGATGCCGCTGCCTTTCTGGCCGCCGAATGGCGCTGCGTCGTTGTCGGTGAGGGGGTCGTTGATCCAGACTGTCCCGGCCTTGAGCTCCCGCATGCACTTGAGCATCTTCTCGAAGTCTTGCGTGTACACGTTCGCCCCGAGTCCGTAAGGCACGGAGTTGGCCTGCTCTATCGCTTCGTCCAGGCTCCCGACCTCCACGACCGGAACCACAGGCCCGAAGGTCTCATCCCGCATCACCGTCATGGACGGCGTTACGCCGGTGAGAACCGTGGGCTTGTAGAAGTAGCCCCGCTCACCGTAGCGCCCGCCACCGGCGACGAGGGTAGCACCATCGTCTACAGCCTCCCCGACGTGGCGCTCGACCTTCTCGCGGCTCTTCGCGTTGATCATGGGCCCTATGTCCGTCGAGCGGTCCATCGGGTCCCCGATATTCAACGACTCGACGAATTCCTTTGACGCCTCGACAAAATCGTCGGCCACCTCGCTCATCACGTAGAAACGCTCGGAGGAGGTGCAGACCTGACCGGCGTTAAGGCAGGCGGCCCACACGGCGCCCTGTGCGGCGATCTCGATGTCCACGTCGTCGCAGATGATGAAGGGGTCTTTCCCGCCGAGTTCCAGATTCGCGGGGATGAGGCGTTCGGCGGCTGCAAGGCCGACCCTGCGCCCTGTCTCCTGGCTTCCGGTAAACGCGACCATATCAACCCCGGGGTGCCGAACGAGCATGGAACCGACCTCGCCGGCCCCGTACACGACCTGCAGCAGCCCATCGGGCAGTTCATGCATGAGCTCGGCGAGGCGCCGCGTAGCGAGCGGTGTCTCCTCCGACGGCTTCAGGAGCACCGCGTTCCCCGCGGCGAGCGCCGGTGCGACCTTCCACGCCGCGAGCAGCAGCGGATAGTTCCAGGGCACGATGCAGGCCACCGTCCCGACGGGCTCCTTCACGACGAGGGCGAGCTGCTGCGGCTCGATGGGCGCCGGCAGGTACCCGACGGAGTCGCGGGCGATCTCAGCGTAGTAGTCAAAGCAGGCGGCCGTCCACGTAACCTCATCGCGGTTCTCGATAAAGGGCTTTCCGCCCTCCTGCGTCATAACCTCAGCGAGCTGGTCCGCATGCTCCCGCATGCGCGCAGAGATCTCATGCAACACCTCGGCCCGGTCAAGCCCGGCGAACCCCTGCCACTCGCGAAAACCTTCCCGCGCCCGCTCGACGGCAGCGTCGACCTCCTCACGGGAAGAGATCGGTATCTCCTCGATGTTCTCTCCCGTAGCCGGGTTGACGACGCTCAGGCGTCCGTTTTCGGTCATCTCTCCTCCGTTCACCTCTCGTAGACCACAAACGACGTGGCCGTGCCAACCACATCGTATAGCGACCGGGCCGGGGCGTTGTACTGCTGGGTGTGCCAGTAGACGCGATCGGCGCCGCGCCGGTCGGCCTCGGCGTAGACACCCTCGATCAGGGCGCGCCCGGCCCCGGAGCCGCGCCCTTCTCGCGACACGAACAGATCCTCCATGTAGCAATAGGTCGCCGTCGTCCACGTGGAGGGATGGAAAACGAGGTGCGCCAGGCCGACGAGCCTGCCTTCGTCGTCCTCCGCGACCAGGCCGAAGAGCCCGTCCGACCCATCTCGCACGCGCCGGAAAGTCTCACGTGTGACCTCCTCCGTAGGGCTGTTACGGTAGAAGTCGTTGTAGCCCTGCCAGAGGTGTAGCCAGGCGTCGCGATCCTCTCCCCGGATGGGACGGACGGTCGTCAAATGCCCTCCTCTACAGGTTGATGGCCACGTACTTCGTCTCCAGATACTCCTCGATACCCTCTATCCCTCCTTCGCGGCCGAAGCCTGAGTGTTTGATGCCGCCGAAGGGGGCCGAGGCGTTGGAGACCATGCCCTGGTTGAGGCCGACCATGCCGGTCTCGATGCCCTCGCAGACGCGCAGGGCGCGCTTCAGGTCGCTGGTGTAGACGTAGGCAACGAGGCCGTACTCGGTGTCGTTAGCGGCGGCCACGGCAGCTTCTTCGGAGTCGAAGGAGGCCACAGGGGCTACGGGGCCGAAGATCTCCTCCTTCAACAGCGTCGCGTCCTCGGGGATGTCATCGAGTACGGTGGGGCGATAGAAGTATCCTGACCCCTCCATCTTCTCGGCGCCGACCAGGACCCTGGCTCCCTTGCCGAGCGCGTCATCGACGAGGTCGGCGACCTTCTCGCGCTGGTCGCCGTCGATGAGGGGGCCCACCTCCACACCCTCCTCGGTGCCGCGCCCGACCTTCATGGCCTCCATACGCTTCGCGAGCTTCTCGGCGAACTCACCAGCCACGCCGTCTGCGACGTGGAAGCGGTTGGCCGCGGTGCACGCCTCGCCGATGTTGCGCATCTTGGCGACCATGGCGCCCTCGACCGCGGCGTCGACGTCGGCGTCGTCGAAGACCAGGAACGGGGCGTTACCGCCGAGCTCCATGGAGACGCGCAGGAGCTGGTCGGCCGACTGGGCGACGAGCTTGCGCCCTACCTCTGTCGAGCCCGTGAAGGAGAGCTTGCGGGCGCGCGGGTCGGCGATGAGCGGTCCCATCGTACCGCTGGAGGAGGAGCTCGTCACCACGTTGAGGACGCCGCCGGGAAGGCCTGACTCCTCCAGGATGCCGGCGAGGGCGAGCATGGAGAGGGGGGTCTGCTGGGCAGGCTTCATCACCATCGTGCAGCCTGCGGCGATGGCCGGCCCGATCTTACGCGTCCCCATCGCCATGGGGAAGTTCCACGGCGTTATGAACAGGCACGGGCCGACGGGCTGCTTCATCGTCAGCATGCGCCCGGCGCCAGCGGGGGGGATGGCGTAGCGGCCCTCTATGCGAACGGCCTCCTCCGAGAACCACCGGAGGAACTCGGCGGCGTAGGTAATCTCCGCCTTCGATTCGGCGAGCGCCTTGCCCATCTCCAGCGTCATCAGGAGGGCCAGCTCATCCGTGCGCTCCACCAGTTTCTCGAAGGCGCGGCGGAGGATCTCACCCCTCTCGCGCGGCGCCGTCTTGCCCCACTCGGCCTGCATCTGGTCGGCTGAGGCGAGCGCGTCCAACGCGTCCTCGGACGACCCGTCCGCGATCTCGCAGAGCGGCTCGGCGGTGGAAGGGTCCTCGACGGTCAGCGTGGCGCCACCTGAGGCGTCGCGCCACTCGCCCCCGATATAGAGCTGCTTGTTTACGCTATCTACTACGCTTTGCTCGGACGTTGCCATGCTCATCGGGATCTCCTTTCGTCAAAGGCTTCAGGCTTCAGGTTACCCTGTTCGGTCCTCCGCTAAAGCGGTTCGCAAAGTCCAAGCCTTTGCGAACCGCGCTGTCAGCGATCAGCCCTCAGCTGTCAGCCATTGGTTTCTGGCTGAAGGCTGAAAGCTGACCGCTGATGGCTGTAGCCTCCTCTACGCTTCGAGGTTCGTCATAACGTGCTTGATGCGCGTGTAGTCTTCGAGGCCGTACATGGAGAGGTCCTTGCCGTAGCCGGAGTGCTTGAAGCCGCCGTGGGGCATCTCTGCCACGAGGGGGATGTGAGTGTTGATCCACACGCACCCGAAGTCCAGCCTGCGGCTTACCCGCATGGCCCGCCCGTGGTCCGTGGTGAAGACGCTGGAGGCGAGGCCGTACTTGACGCCGTTGGCCCATCTGACCGCCTCGTCCTCATCCGAGAACGATTGGACGGTGACGACGGGACCGAAGATCTCGTTCTGAGAAGCTTCGTCGTCCTGCCTGAGTCCCGCGACCACGGTGGGGGAGTAGAAGAAGCCCTGCTCGCCGAAGCGCTCGCCGCCGACGGTTACCTCGGCGTGGTCGGGGAGCCTGTCGACCATGCCGGAGACGTGCTCGAGCTGGTTTGCGTTGTTTAGCGGGCCATAATCCACCTCGTCGTCGGGGTGCCCCGTCGTCGTGTTCCTGGCCTGGTCGGTGATGGCCGCCACGAAGTCGTCGTGGATGCCAGGATGGGCGAGCACGCGGGTGGCCGCGGTGCAGTCCTGACCGGCATTGAAGTAGCCGGCACCAGCGATCTCCTCTGCCGCCGCTTCTATGTCGGCATCGTCGAAAATGATCACCGGCGCCTTCCCGCCGAGCTCGAGGTGGACCCGTTTGAGGTCGGAGGCAGCCGCCTCCGCGACCTGCATGCCGGCCCTGACCGAACCGGTGATCGCGACCATCTGCGGCGTGGGGTGCTGGACCAGCATCCTTCCTGTGTCCCGATCGCCGCAGACCACGTTGAACACACCATCGGGCAGGAACTCAGCCGCGATCTCGGCCATCATGACCGTGGAGACCGGGGTGGTGTCGGAGGGCTTTATGACGATGGTGTTGCCAGCGGCTATGGCCGGAGCGAACTTCCAGATCGCCATCATCATCGGGTAGTTCCACGGCGTTACCTGGCCGATAACGCCTACTGGCTCGCGGCGGATGAACGACGTGTACCCTTCGAGATACTCTCCGGCGGACTTGCCTTCCAGAACTCGGGCGGCGCCGGCGAAAAAGCGGATCTGGTCCACCCCGGCCGGGATCTCCTCCTCCATAGTGAGTCCGAACGGTTTTCCGGTGTTCTCTGATTCGGCCCGGACCAATTCCTCGGCCCTCTCCTCTATCGC
>DATMVF010000132.1:0-9118 GCA_035563475.1 Rubrobacter sp. | reverse complement strand
AAGCCGCGGTCGTACCCGAAACCGTTGCGAATGAAGAACGGCGTGTCCACAACACCCATCGTGTGGTAACCGGCTTTGGAGAGTACGTCGGGCAACGTCGTCAGATGCCGCGGCAAGGGCTCCCAACCCATGTGCGTGTACGAAAACGTCCCCGTCAACATGTCCGCCCGCGCCGGCATCGTGGGAAAGGAAGAGACCACGTGCTGGTCGAAAACCACAGAAGAACGCGCGAACTCGTCTATGTGCGGCGTGCTGATGAACGGGTTGCCGTATGCCCCCAGATGATCCCTGCGAAACGTGTCCGCCACGATCATCACCACGTTGGGACGATCCATCTCTTCTCCTCCCTTGCTTACTTTGTCTACAAAGTTTATTAACAATAGCGAGGGGACTCTAGAACAGGTCGGGCGGTGAGTCAAGAGCATTTACGTAGAAATTTTAAGAGATCCGAAGTTTTTTTACGAAGTTTGGGCCTCTGAGCCATCCAGAGCCTTGACATAGCCCCTTTGGGGCTATATCGTGCGCAGCGTATTTTACATCGAAATGGTAGACAAGGTAGAAATAGTAGACAAAGTGAAGAGTGGAGGGATGGGATAGATGACTAATTTCCTGTTGTTGGCGATTGTGGGGCTCATTGCGCAGTTGGTCGACGGGTCGCTTGGCATGGCTTACGGGGTGACTTCGCAGAGCCTGCTATTGACGATCGGCATTGCGCCGGCACTTGCGTCGGCGAGCGTACACATCGCCGAGGTAGGCACGACGGCGGCATCCGGTGTCTCCCACTGGCGGTTCAAGAACGTGGATTGGGCGAAAGTCTGGCCGCTCGCGATACCCGGTGCGATAGGAGCTTTCTTTGGCGCCGTGGTCATAAGTTCGTTCATCACTGCAGAGGCTGCGGAGCCGATCGTGGCCATCTTCCTGTTCGGGCTTGGCGTCTTCGTGCTCGCCCGCTTCTCCTTCAGGCGGCACGAGCGTCCCGTCAGGGTCAGGCCGGTCTCCCGGGGTTTTTTGGCTCCTCTCGGCCTGTTCGCCGGATTCCTCGATGCCGCTGGCGGTGGGGGATGGGGCCCCATCTCCACGCCGACGTTGCTCTCTTCCGGACGGATGGAGCCGCGCAAGATCATCGGCACCGTCGACACCAGCGAGTTCCTCGTCGCCCTCAGCGCGAGCATCGGCTTCCTGTTCGCCCTCACGCTCGCCGCGATCCCTTGGACGATCGTCGGGGCGCTCCTCCTCGGCGGCGTCATAGCCGCCCCGATCGCCGCATACATCGTGCGCATCATGCCAGCCCGCATCCTCGGCACCGCCGTCGGCGGCATCATCCTCATCACGAACATGAAGACGTTCTTGGAGGCCGTAGGCGTCGGCGGCCCGCTCGCCGTACTGATCTACATCGCGATCGTGGCCGTCTGGATCGCCGCCCTCGTGTTCTCGATCCAGGTCAATCGCAGGGAGAAGAGCGGCGCTGCCGGAGACCCCTCCACAAGCCGGGTCGTCTAGATCTTTCACAGGCCCTTCGGCAACGCGCGGCGGGAGCCAATAAAAACTTCCGCCGCGCACTTGACGCCAGACACATAGCGATATAAAGTCCAGCGCGACATTATAAACAAAGACTATAGACAAAATGATGTTAAGGAGGTTGTGGTAGATGAGAAGTTTCATACTTCTTGCGCTGGCGGGTCTAGGGGCGCAGTTGGTGGATGGATCTCTTGGGATGGCTTACGGGGTCTCGTCGACCACGTTGCTCCTGTTCGTCGGGGTGGCGCCCGCGCTGGCGTCCGCGGCGGTCCACATAGCGGAGGTCGGGACGACGGCGGTATCTGGCATCTCGCACGCGAGCTTCGGCAACGTGGACTGGTCCAAGATCGCCTGGATGGCGGTCCCCGGTGGGATAGGTGCTTTCGGTGGGGCGTATCTGCTGGTGTACGCTTCCACCGCCGAGGCTACGGCAGGCCTGGTCGAGCCGGTCGTGGCCATCTTCCTGTTCTGCCTTGGCGTTTACGTCCTCAGCCGCTTCGCCTTCAGGAGGAGGGAGCGTCCCGTTGATGTCCGACCGATCAGCCGCAAGTTCCTCACTCCCCTCGGCTTCGTTGCCGGGTTCCTCGACGCGATGGGCGGTGGGGGATGGGGCCCCATCTCCACGCCGACGTTGCTCTCTTCGGGACGGATGGAGCCGCGCAAGATCATCGGCACCGTCGACACCAGCGAGTTCGTGGTGGCGTTTTGCGCGAGCCTCGGCTTCCTCTTCAGCCTGACCTTCTCCGAGATCCCATGGCAAGTGGTCGGCGCTCTGCTCGTGGGCGGTATCTTCGCGGCCCCGCTCGCGGCCTTTATCGTCAGGCTGCTCCCGGCTCGCATCCTTGGAACGGCGGTCGGCGGCGTCATCCTCATTGTCAACATGAAGACGTTCTTTGAGGCCATCGGGGTGACGGGATCGGCGGCCACAGCAGGCTACCTCCTGATCGTCACGGTGTGGGCGGCGGCAATCATCTTCGCGATCACGGCGATCCGCAGGGACCGCACCGTTGGGACGGAGGGCCAGCCGGCCTAATCCCTCTGACACAACGCCCTCGACCCGAGCGGCGGGGTCCGGACCACGATCCGGACCCCGCCGCTTTCCGTTGCGCAAGCACGGCGAGGTACCCGAGCGTCGCCGCGCGGTTGGGAGTCACGCCTGGCCGCGCGTTTCTCGACGTACCGGCGCGCCTTCTCATGCGTACCGCAGACCTTTATGGCGCACCAACGCCGGCCGTGGTTCCTGCTGGTGCCTAGGGAGAGCCAGCGGCAACCGTCGTCCGCCGGGATCGTAGCGTCGGGCGTCGTGATCTCCGTGTTGCCCATCGGCAAAAAAGAATCTGGGCTGACCTCGCGTCTGGTACCGGCCGTGTTGTACCTTATGGCTTGAGCGAGAGGAGCCGGCATGAAGAGCGTAGAGTTTTACTACGACCTCGTAAGCCCCTACTCCTACCTGGCGTACGCACGGGTGGGGCGTATCTGTGAGGAGAACGGCACGGAACTGGTACTGCGGCCGATGTTGCTGGGCGCGGTCCACAAAGCCGTGGGGCTGCAGGCCCCGATCGAGACAAGGCCCAAAGCCGGCTATCAGGCGCAGGATATCCGTCGCTGGGCACGATACTACGGCCTTCCGTTGCAGTTCCCTGACCCCTTCCCCTTCCGCACCCTGAAGACGATGCGCGCAGCGATGTTCCTGCAAGAGAGGGAAGAGTTCGAAGCTTTCACCAGAGAGGCGTTCACGCTCTACTGGGAGGAGGGAGGCGCCCCGGGAGGACTCCAGGAAACCGACGAGGACGGACCGATCTCATCCGTCGCCAGGCGGATAGGGGTCGACCCGGAGGAGGTGCTGAGGGAGGCCGCGAGCCCAAAGGCGAAACAGGCGCTCAAGGTCGCGACCTCAGAAGCGGTGGAGCGGGGCGTCTTCGGGGCCCCGGCCTTCTTCGTCGGCGACGAGATGTTCTGGGGCAACGACCGGCTCCACTTCGTAGAAGCTGCCCTGCAGCAGGAGTAAGAGCCGTCCCGGGTCACCCTACTTTGGGTAGCCAGGACCCCCGCGTCGGACTGGCGAAGAGGTCCATTTTGACAGGAACACGTCAGCGGGTTGCATCGTGTGGGAGGGCGTGAGTAGTATTTGGTAGGTAGTGGGGACTGCCGGAGTCCGCATCGGGCTCAGGCATGCAAAGGAGGCTCGTGTGGAGAGATTAGGCGGAGAACAAGAGGGGCAGACCAGCTCGATCCGTCAGGTGGCGCTGGCGAGCTTTATTGGCACCGCCATCGAGTGGTACGACTTCTTCCTATACGGGACAGCGGCGGCGTTAGTCTTTCCCGCGCTGTTCTTCCCCGAGTTCTCAGAGACCGCGGGCGTGCTCCTGGCGTTCTCGACCTACGCGGTTGGCTTCGCGGCGAGGCCTCTGGGCGGCATAGTCTTCGGGCACTACGGGGACAGGATAGGACGCAAGGCGATGCTGATCCTGTCGCTCCTCATCATGGGTATCGCGACGTTCCTAATAGGGCTCTTGCCGACCTACCAGGCCATCGGCGTCCTGGCTCCGCTCTTGCTCGTCGTGTTGCGCTTCTGTCAGGGCATCGGGGTCGGCGGGGAGTGGGGCGGGGCCGTCCTGATGGCGGTCGAGCACTCCCCGGAGGGCCGGCGAGGCTTCTTCGGAAGCTGGCCGCAGATGGGGGTCCCGGCGGGTCTGCTGCTCGCCAACCTGGTCTATTTCGGCTCCTCCACCCTGCTGCCGGGGGCGTGGGGCTGGCGCGTGCCGTTCCTGCTCAGCATCGTGCTCGTCGGTGTCGGCCTCTTTATCCGGCTGAGGATCATGGAGACCCCGGCTTTCACGCAGGTCAAAGAGTCCGGAACAGAGGCTCCCATGCCGATACTGGACGTGTTGCGCACCCACCCGAAGAACGTCTTGCTCGCGATGGGGATGCGCGTCGCCGAGAACGGGACTTTCTACGTCCTGACCGTCTTCGTGCTCGCCTACATAGAAGGCGAGCTGGGAATGGATCAGAGTACGGGCCTGGTCGGCGTCATAATCGCCGCCGCCATCGGGCTCGCTACCATCCCCCTTTTCGGGGCGCTCTCCGACCGCGTAGGACGTCGTCCTGTGTACCTGTTCGGGGCCGCCTTCTCGCTGCTCTTCGCTTTCCCATTCTTCTGGCTCTTGAACACGGGCGTTGCGCCCCTGATCTGGATCGCCATCGTCCTCGGCGTGAACCTCGGTCACGACTCTATGTACGGGCCTCAGGCGGCATACTTCTCCGAGCTCTTCGGCACCCGGGTGCGCTACTCCGGAGCTTCTCTGGGCTACCAGCTGGCCTCGGTCTTCGCCGGCGGCCTGGCGCCGCTCATCGCTACAGCCCTGCTCGCCAGCTTCGGCTGGGGGGCGGTCGCGGCTTACACGGCGGCGATGGCGCTCATCACCGTGATCTCGGTCATCCTCGCCTCGGAGACATACCAGGGGGACATAACCGAGACACGGGTGGAAGAGCACCGGCTCATCGCGGAGGGCCAGGGAGAATAAGGGACATAGTAAGAGGTCGCGCTTCGCCTCGATTCTCCGTGTCGCGTAGATTAGCCTCCGGCGTGTCCCTGGTCGGATGGGACCGAGTCTCTCGTTCCTGCTAGCCGCATCACGTCTCCCACGGTGTCCGCCTCGCCGAGCGCCTCCAGCGCGCAACGCAGCTCCTCGACTTGCCTGGCCGGCAAGGCGCGCCCGGCATTCGTTCGGAACTTGACCTCGAGCTCCTCGTCGCTCAAGGGATTCTCCGGCCCTCCGCGGTTGTGCGATACGCGCGACTCCCGCACTTCGCCGTTCTTCAGCTGGACACGCAGCACGGCCGGAAACTGGTTGGGGAAGATGCTGTCGCACTCCTCGTCCGCGAAGCAGCGCACACGCGAGGCGAGGTCGAGCTTTATGGGGTCCTCGACGTCACCGTCCGTGAAGTCGTCCAGGGAGACACCGAGGCCACCGCCTCCGACGAGCGCGGTCGCCACGGTGAAAGGGCCGCTGAACTGGGCGGCGTAACCCGTCTTCGGACGTGCCTTCTCGTCTTCGGGCCGGGCGATGGTGCGCAAGACAGGGCTGGCGACGCCCAGTTCGATCTCTTCGAGTTCCTCGATATCCAGACCCTGCTCGCGCAACGATATCGCCGCGTCTATCCCTGCGTGGGTGAAGTGGTTCGCGGGGTAAGGCTTGAAGAAGATCCTTGTCACCTCCCACCTTTCTCCGAGTCCTCGCGTCAACGCTTCGGCGTCGGCCTTATCGTCGAGATATGCTTGCAGAAAGCCGAACCGGCCTTCGAAGGCCGTAGGAGGCCCGGTCAGGCCGCGGGCGGCGAGCTCGGCGGCCGTGACGCCGGCGTGTGCGGCCCAGCCGCAGTGTATGCGCTTGACCGTCCCTCCGGTACGGTTCGCCTCGATGATACCCGCGCCCATGCTCGCCGAGATCGCTACGGCGTGACCGAGCTCCCTTTCCTCGAGCCCGTAGACCATCGCCGCAGCGAGCGCAGCGCCGAGAGTCCCGGCGATGGAGGTGGCGTGCAAACCCTTCTCGAAGAAGATCGAGTTGCCAAGAGCAGGGTCGTAGCCGGCCATGCCGACGCGCACGACCAACTCATCTCCAGCGGCGACGGCAGCCAGGAGATCCCGGCCCGTAGCCCCTGAGGCCTCGGCCGCCGCGAGTGCCGCGGGCACGACCGCAGCGCTCGGGTGCAACACGGAAGGGAGGTGCGTGTCGTCGTAGTCGAGGCAGTGTGCCAGGGTACCGTTCACGAGGGCGGCGCTCGCGGCCGGATACCTCTCGCCCCCTCCTATGACGCCCGCCTGCTCCGCACCGCCCCAACCTTCGATCATCCCTCCCACTATCCTGGCCGGCTCCATCCAGCTCGCCGCGAGGGCTATCCCGATGATGTCGGCCGTCCGCCGCCTGGCATCCTGGAGGATCTCAGGTCCCAAGTCGCCGTCCCGTACGCCAGCGGCGAAACTGGATATCTCCTGCAACAGGGTTTCTTGTGTCACCGCTGCACCAGCGCCAGTGGGCGTACCGGGGAGCCTGTCCCACCCACTATCTTGAGCGGCGCGAGGACGAATGCGAACTCGTGCACACCGGCCGCCGCGAGTCCCGAGAGGTTCATGACCTCGATAATGTGGATACCGCGCTCTGCAAGGAGCAGGCGGTGAACGGGCAGTAGAGCGTGCCCCACCTCGGGCTTTATCTGCTCGTAGGCTATGGTCTCGGCGCCCGTCGCCCGCACGCCCCGATCGGCGAGCCAGCGGGCGGCCTCCTCGGTTGGGCCAGGCACCCCACTCTCGTGTCCCAGAAAGACCCCGGCGTCGCCGAAGTGCCGCGCCCAGCCCGTTCTGATGAGGGCGACGTCACCGGCCCTGATCTCCACGCCGGCCTCTCGTTCGGCCGATGCGAGATCCTCCACCGTAATGCCGTACCCACCGGGCAGCACGTCCACGCCGTGCAGCCCGGCCACGTCGAGCAGCACGCCGCGGCAGACCAGCGGCTCGATGGTGTCCACGCCAAGCATCGAGAAGCGTCCACCCTGCTGGGCTTCGTCCGCCGGGGCGCCGCCGTGCAGCTTACCCATGTCGGAGACGTGGGCCAGGGCGTCGACGTGGGTCCCCGTGTGGCCGCCGGTCGAGATCAACTCGCTCGCGGCGGAGCTGCCGTCGGCGCGGACCGTGTCGCCGTGGCGGCGCATGAGTGCCATCCTGAACGGCGGATGGTTGGGCGAGTGTGGTGTCTCGGCGGCGAGCGGCTGAGCCAGGTCATAGACTTCGATGCCGCCCTCGATCGCTTCGAGCAAGCCATTCCTCAAGCCGTTACCTCCCCCTCGCCAGGGCGAGCGTGAGGCGCGCGGACTCGACTACCGCCCTGTCCACGAACCGGCCGTCCTGAAGCACGAACGCGCCCCCCTCGTTGCCGAGCCGGTCGAGCAGATCCTCGGCTTCGGATACCTCCACTTCCGTCGGCGTAAATACGTCGTTGACGACGGAGACCTGGGAAGGGTGTATCGTCGAGCGTCCCACGAAGCCGAGTCTCTTTCCTGCTTCAGTAGAACGGCGCAATTCGTCGAGATCCTGGACCAGCGTATACACGCTCTGGACCGGATGCGGCAGCGCGGCCGCACGTGAGGCGCTTACGATGCGCGAGCGTGCGTAGAGAAGTCCGGCCTCGTCGCCCACGCCAAGGTCCGCCGAGAGGTCGGCCTCGCCGAGGCTTATGCCTGCGACCCTCTCGTGGGAGGTGGCGATCTCGAACGCGCGTTCGAGGCCAAGGGCGGATTCGATCAGGCAGTGTATCCGGGCCTCGCTGCCCAGCTCTTCGAGCGTCTCTGCCACCAGCCTGACGCTTTCGACCGATTCTGTCTTCGGCAGCCGCAACCCGGCGAGGTTGCGTACCGCCACCACGTAGATGTCCGTCGCCGAGATCTCCGTTCCCACCGCGTTCACTCTCACGAAGACCGGCTTCTCTGGCTCCGACTCGAGAAAGCGTGCCACCGTCTCGCGGGCCTCCTCCTTGCGGTTCGGGGCGACGGCATCTTCCAGGTCGAGGACGACGGCGTCGGCCTCGCTCGCGAAGGCCTTCTCGATCCTTCGCCCGTCGTCACCGGGCACGTAGAGATAGCTCCGAACCGGCGGTTTCACAGGATGCCCTTCTCGGAGAGTTCATCCAGTTCGTGCTCGCCGATGCCTAGTTCTCCGTAGACCTCTTCGTTGTGCTCTCCCAGGGTGGGTCCTGACCATCTGACCTCGCCGGGAGTCTCGGAGAGGCGGAAGAGGACGTTTTGCATCTTTGTGGGGCCGAGCTCGGGGTCGTCCACGCTGATGATGGAGTTCAGCGCCTCGTACTGGGGGTCTTGCATGATGCCCTCTATGTCGTAGATGGGGGCGACGGCCGCCCCCGCCTCCTCGAAGGCCGCCACGACCTCCTCCTGGGTGCGATCGGAGATCCAGGCTCCCACCGCCGCATCGAGCTCGTCTGCGTGCCTGGCCCGCTCTGAGCCCTTCGCGAACCACGGCTCATCGATGTACTCGGGGTGCCCGACCAGGCGCATCACGCGCTCGGCGATGTTCTGGGCACTGGTGGAGACGGCGACCCAGTGGCCGTCCTTCGTCTGGTAGGTGTTTCGCGGTGCATTGTTTACGGAGCGGTTGCCGCTCCTCTGTTGAATCTCACCGAGCTGGTCGTAGACCGTCGGCTGCGGGCCGAGGACGGTGAAGATCGGCTCGATTATCGCAAGGTCGACGACCTGACCGCGCCCGCCGGCGTCGCGGGCCCTGAGGGCGGTCAGGATGGCGACCGCACTCGCCAGCGCTGCGATGCCGTCCGCCAGCCCGAAAGGCGGAAGCGTCGGCGGCCCGTCGGGCTGGCCCATCACGTGGGCGAAGCCGCTCATGGACTCGGCCAGGGTGCCGAAGCCGGGTCTGTCCTTGTACGGGCCGAACTGGCCGAAGCCGGTGACGCGGGCGAGGACGAGGCCGGGGTTTATCTCGCTGAGGCGCTCGTAGCCCAGGTTCCACCGCTCCAGGGTGCCGGGCCTGAAACTCTCGATCACGACGTCCGCGTCGCTAGCCAGACGCCCGAAG
>DATMVF010000131.1:0-19392 GCA_035563475.1 Rubrobacter sp. | reverse complement strand
GTCTAGCATCTTCGAGGCCTGCTCGACCGTGAGGGAGGTGCGCATGGCGGCCGTCGTGGGTGTCAGGGAGCCCCGTTCGGCCAGCGCCAGGAGCTCCTCCTCCGACTCTCTCCCGAATCCTGGCTTTTCAACCCTCGTGGTGCCACCGCTTAGCACCGCGAGCGCAATCGGCGCCGCGACCCCCAAGAGGAGCACGACCCACCAGAACTTCGTCAGGGGAACCAAGAATACGCAGCCCAGGAGAAGCACGAACGCGTACAGGGCCGATTGCCAGTCCACCAAAGCGGCCGGGCCCCGCCGACCGGCGAGCTTCGCGTGCGTCCGCGTTTGACCGGCGCTCATGCCCGAACCCTCTCGTCTTTGCGCGACGAACTACCAATCAGACGCTCCTGGTAACCGACGACCCGGGCCAAACGGGCGAGACTACCTAAAACGAGCCTCTGGAGGAGCGCCGGTACGCCGGCCAGGTAGCCGTCCTGCAGCTCCCACAACAAGCCCAGCGCCAGAGGGTCCTTCGGTACGCCTTGCCGGTTGGTCTTGCCCGCGAGATCCAACCTGTCCCACAGTTCGAACATCTCCCGATGATGCCCCGGTGGTCGCACCTCGTGGATGGCCGTCAGACGTCCCTCACCCTCGTTCCAGAACCGGTGCACCTCCCCGGGGCGCACGGTGACGCGCTCCCCCGGCCCCAGCTCGAACTCCCTCTCGTCCACCCGGAAGCGCATCCTGCCCTCTCGCACGCTAAACGTCTCCTGGAGCACCGGGTGCCAGTGCGGACCGGCCATCATCCCGGGCCGCGTCCACACGTGCTCGATCATCAGGTACGCGCCGCGTCCATCCATGCCCTCTTCCAGGAACACCACCCGGTGCCCGTCCCGGTGCACCAGCTCGCCATCCCCGCCGGATACCATCCCCGGCGACTGCGCGCCCGAGTGCGAGTACCCCGCCTCTTCCATCATCAATCTCCTACTAGTCAGGTTGCCTTCCTATATACGGTAAGGTATCCTGTCTTTCGTGTCAAGGCGGGGTGGAAAGAACGGTGCTTCGACGGCGGACCAGGGGCGGCGCAGCCTCTTGAGATTACTGGTGGAGGGCTCCCGCGCGCTGGAGGTACGACTCTACGAGGGGTTGCGAGCGGCGGGCTACGGCGACGTGAGGCCGGCCCACTACGCCGTGTTCCGTTACTTGGAAAAGGGGGGGTCGCGGGTGACCGAACTCGCCGAGGCGGCGGGGATGACGAAGCAATCCATGGGGGAGCTAGTCTCCTACCTCGAGGGGCGCGGGTATGTCACGAGGCGCCCCGACCCCAGAGACGGGCGGGCCAGGATCGTGTCCCTGACCGAAGCTGGCCGTCGGGGCATCGAGGCCGCCGCCGGGTGCCTGGCCGAGATAGAGGCCGACCTGGCGGAGCGTATGGGCGAGGAGGAGCTGGAGCGGCTCTCCGGCTTGCTCGGGGACCTCGCCGCTTTCCTGGACGAACCCGGTACGACGCGCTGACACGCCCGACCACACGCCACCTTTGGCAGCGCAAGAACCCAGGCCAAAGGTGTACGACCCCGCGGGCCGTTTGGGGCGAAGAAGTAGCTGGCCTTCAAATTGGCAGTAGTGTTTCGGTCATATGTGGGGTAAGTTTGATATGAGAGATCCTGGTCAAGGAGTTGTTGTGGGCATGAACCTCACAACAGACATTCGACAGGGATAGGAGCGTCCAGGTTTGGCCGTGACCAAACATTTTCGAACGCGACGCGCACCACGAGATGGGCAGAGTCGATGGATCGCCAGCGGGCCTCTGGGGCCGCTTCGTGAACCTCGTCGACGAGGACCCGAAGGAGGAAGGAGCAAAGTGAGAACACCCCCCGTCGTCTCCCCCGAGGAGTGGAAGACCGCCCGCGAGGAACTGCTCGTCAAGGAGAAGGAGCATACCCGAGCCCGTGACGCGCTCGCGGCCGAGCGCCGCCGGATGCCGTGGATGGCGGTCGAGAAGGAGTACAGCTTCGAGGGCCCGAACGGACCGGCCACACTTGCCGACCTGTTCGATGGCCGCCGTCAGCTGATCGTCTACCGTGCCTTCTACGGCCCGGAGGTCACCACCTACGCGAACCCGGAGCGTGGCGACGCATACCCCGAGCGGGCGTGCGCGGGCTGCTCCTTCCTAGCGGACCAGATCGCCCACCCCGCCCACCTGAACGCGCGGGATGTGACGCTCGCGTTCGCCTCGCGCGCACCGCAAGCCGATCTCCGGAAGTTGAAGGAGCGCCACGGGTGGGAGCACATCCCCTGGTACACGATCACCGACGACTGGGACAAAGACTTCGGCGTCGACGAGTGGCACGGGCACAACGCGTTCATCCGCGAGGGTAACCAGATCTACCGCACCTATTTCATTGACAGCCGCGGCGACGAAGCCATGGGCACCACTTGGAGCTACCTGGACATGGCCCCGCTCGGCCGCCAGGAGAACTGGGAAGACTCGCCCGAGGACTACCCGCAGACAGCGCCCTACGGGTGGTGGGACTACAACGATGCCTACGGCACATGAGCGCGGAGCGCTCAACAGGGAGATGTTGTTCGACACGAAGCGCGATACGTGATTCCGCGTGATCGCGCTTCGTGTCCTGTCAAGCTAGATCAGCAGGTCGAGTGGATCAGCGCTCCCACCTGCTCTGTCTCCCGCAACTCTTCGTAGAGGCGGGCGGCCTCTTCGGTCTGTAGGACGTGCGCGGGTATCTCCCTTTCTTCCAGCATCTCGAGTGTCTCGGGCGCGACGCCGAGACGTTCGTGGAAGCCTCTGGAGAGGATAACGACGGTCGAGCCCCGTTGCAGAAGTCTCTCCACGTCGGCCGGCTGTATGCCGGGATCGTGGCTTGTACCCGTCTCGTTCCAGTCCCACTCTTCCACCCCTCCGGGGTAGAGCTTTACGTCCTTGAAGACACCGCTCTCGGTCTCCAGGCGGCCCCAGGAGAGCTGGGTTATCCGCGGTGAGTAGGTTGTCTGATCCATTCTGCTCGCCCTCCAATAGATTCGCTTCGATCCCACTAACTGCGAAGTTGCTAGCTGTCTTCGGTGCGCCGCCTCGCTCGCTCCTCAGCGCGGCGCCTTCTCCTAGCCTCGGCCCTCGTTTCCTGCGGCCCGGGAGTTTCGGTCTCCGCACGCGTCTGGGCCTCTTCAGGCGTCTCGACCGTCGACGGTTCCTCTGTCCCCGCGTCGCCAGAACGCAGCTCTGAGGTCACTTCTGGACGATCCTCCGCGCCTGCGTCTGTCTCTGGGGTGGTAACGCTCTCGGGCTGCCTGCGGGTCTCTACCCGCGTCGTATCGTGCTCGCTGGCAGCGGGCTCCGGCTCGCTGTCAGGTGTGGCCGGCGATGTGGGGGCGATTGCGCTCTCGTCCGCGGAGGCGTCGGGCTCCGTCGTTTCGCTCCGCGACCCGATGCGGCGACGCTCTTCCTTCTCGGGGAAGGTGATGTCCGTTATTGTGGCGTTGAGCTCCTTGATCCTGAGCCCCGTCATGCTTTGGACGCGGTCTGTGATCCTGCGCCGCACCTCCTCGACGGTCTGGAGGATGTTCTTGTTGTATTCGATCCCCATCTTGAGGTCTATTGCTGCCTCTGTCCTTCCGACCTCGACGGAGATCCCGCTGGTGCTGCTCTCCGAACCCGTAAGGCTCCCCAGTACTCCGCTGGCGGTTCTCGAGGCTCCCCCGCCCATGTGGACGCCGTCTACCTCCTGCGCCGCCATGCCGGCTATGGTGGAGACTACTGTGCCGCTTATGGTCGTGGCCCCGCGATCGCTCAGTAGCGGGCTTTCGTAGCGCTGCTGCCCTGACTCGCTCATCTCTAACTCTCCTCATTCGACCAGGTTCTCTAGAGTGTTCCCCGAACGGCCCCGGCGCAACCAGAATACCAGCATTCGTGCGGCGAAGGTCTCCGACGGATGGCAAGAGATCGATTGCAACGCTCCCCCGGCGCTTCTATACTTCCTGCGGGGTATATGATGGTCAGGGTCCCTACGAGCCGGCCATCTGTCTTCGTGTGGAGAGTGGATCGGAGATGCGTGTGAGAGAGCGGGTTACCCTGATCGGGCTCCTCTTTGTGGTTCTGCTGCTCGTAGGCTGCGGCAGACCTTCGGCGGAGTCTGGTCCCACGGATAAGTGCGAACTGGCCAACCCGCCGCTCTTCGAGAAAGGCCAGCTGACGGTCGCGACGGACAAGCCGGCCTACCCGCCGTGGTTCACGGGAAACCCCAAAGATTACTCGGGGTACGAGGGCGACGTAGCGAGTGAGATCGCGAATCGCATGGACCTCCCCATCAAGTGGACCGTCGAGCCTTTCAACAAGTCCTACGCCCCTGGTTCCAAAGACTTCGACTTCGACATCAACCAGATCACCATAACCAAAGAGCGCGAGCAGGCCGTCGACTTCTCGGAAGGCTACTTCGACAACGCCCAGGGCATACTCGTGATGAAGGATTCCCCCGCCGCCAGCGCGCAGAGCGTCTCCGCACTAAAGGACCTGACCATAGGCGCCCAGGTCGGCACGACGGCTCTCGACTTCGTCAACGAGACGGTAAAGCCGACCGAAGAACCCAAGGTCTACGACTCCACCAACGACGCGAAGTCGGCCCTGGAGAGCGGCCAGATCGACGTCTTCGTCACCGATCTGGTGACGACGGTCTACCTGCGCGATTTCGAGATAGACGGCTCAACCGTAATCGGGAAGTACCCGCGCAACGAGCAGTTCGGGATGCTCTTCGAGCAGGGCAACCCGCTCGTCGGCTGCGTAAACGAGGTCCTCGGCGAGATGAAGAGCGACGGCACCCTCGAGAAGCTCCAGAAGAAGCACCTGCAGCAGTACCTGGACGTTCCCACCCTGAAGAAGTAGCGTGACGCAGGGAGGTCCCTCCGCCCCAGGACCGTCCGCGCCACGGAACCCGGGTAGGGGCTCGCGGGCCCTGGGGAACCGGGGGGTCCTGGTATCGAGCGCGAGCACCGTGCTGTTCTTCGCGATCATCGCGGTAGTCGTGGTGCTCGCTCCGGGGAGCGGGGTCGTGGCCGAGCGGTTTTTCAGCCCGCAACACCTCTGGCAATCGCTAGTCGGCTCTGAGGGCCTGCCTTCGGTCCTCAGGGCTTTCTGGCTCAACGTGCAGATCTTCATGGTCTCCGAAGTCTTTATCCTGATCCTGGCCCTCGTTATTGCCGTGGTTAGGGGAATACCGGGGCCCGTGTTCTTCCCTTTCCGGCTGGTCGCCGTCGCGTACACGGACCTCTTCAGGGGGGTGCCTCTGATCCTGGTCCTGTACATGATCGGGTTCGGCGTGCCAGGCCTCGACCTCGGCTTCATCTCCTACCTCCCCGACGTGGCCTACGGTATTATCTCATTGGTCCTCGTCTACTCGGCCTACGTCGCCGAGGTCTACCGGGCCGGCATCGAGTCCGTGCACGAGAGCCAGAACGCGGCGGCCCGCTCTCTGGGTCTCACGCGCTGGCAGTCCCTGAGGTTCGTGGTGTTGCCGCAGGCCATAAGGCGGGTGATCCCACCGCTCCTCAATGACTTTATAGGGTTGCAGAAAGACACGGCGCTCGTCTCGGTGCTCGGCTCTATCGAGGCGGCGCGTGCGGCCCAGATCTACGGCGCCTCGGAGTTCAACTACTCGAGCTACGTGGTCGCCGCCTTCCTTTTCGTCCTGATCACCATCCCCCTCGCCCGCTTTACGGACCGCCTGATCGCCCGCGACAAACGCCGCCGCGAGGCTGGAGCCCTGGCATGAACGAACGCCCCACCCTCCTCCTGGAAGATGTCTACAAGTCCTTCGGGGAGGACGAGGTTCTGAAGGGTATAGACCTGACGGTAGAGCCGCACGAGGTGGTATGCCTGATCGGGGCTTCGGGCTCGGGCAAGTCCACGCTACTCAGGTGCGTCAACCTGGTCGAGCCGATAGATTCCGGCAGGGTCGTCGTAGACGGGGAGGAGATCACCGCCCCCGGCGTCGACACCAACCGTATCCGGCGCGGCATAGGCATCGTCTACCAGTCCCTCAACCTTTTTCCACACATGACGGTCCTGCGCAACATCACCCTCGCCCCTCGCGAGGCCCTAAAGACGGGCCGCGCCGAGGCCGAGAAGAACGCCCGCACGCTCCTGGAACGTTTCGGGCTCCTAGACAAGCAAGACGAGTATCCCGACAGGCTCTCCGGCGGCCAGCAGCAGCGGGTCGCCATAGTGAGGGCGCTCGCGATGCACCCTCACCTCATGCTCCTAGACGAGGTCACGAGCGCCCTCGACCCCGAACTGGTCGCCGAGGTCCTCGCCGTCATCAAGGAGCTGGCCCGTGAAGGGATGACCATGCTAATCGCGACCCACGAGATGAGTTTCGCCCGCGACATAGCAGACCGCGTCTGCTTTCTCGAAGCCGGCCGAATCCTCGAACAGGGTAAGCCCGAGAGGATCTTCACAGCTCCCGAACACCCCCGCACCCGCCAGTTCCTCGGACGGATAATCGAGGCCGGCCGGCTTTAAGGTTTCAGGCATCAGGTTTCAGGCATCAGGTTTCAGGCATCAGGTTTCTTCTGTGGATCCCGATGGAGTCCGGGGCGCGAAGTGTATTACCTTCCTGGGCCAACCGATGCGAAAGGTGTCGCGGGCCCAAAGGCATGTGGTAGTGCTTTCGTATGGGGTGCACGAAATGGTCCGAAAGTAGTAGCGCGGGGCTCGCGAGAGATGGTACCATGGCCCTGGTAGTTGCACCTCGACTAGGAGGAAAGGGTCCAGTGGACTAGCTAGTCAACAACCATCTGCGGGCCCCTACAGGTCCGCGGACCGGGTCGGTGGTCGTTCGCCAAAAGAGCGGCTCTCCGGCCCGGATATTTTTGGGAGCGGTCAGCTTTCAGCCATCAGCTTTCAGCTTATCTTTCTTGCATGAAGCAAAGGCTTCTGCGAAACACTTGTTACCTGCGCGAGTCTTCCGGGATCGTTTTTGAGAGTACGCCAGGCCACAAATCAAAGGGCTGACGGCTGACCGCTGATAGCTGACAGCTATTTAAATCGATACTGGCGGTACATATTTGCGCTCTCGTCCACATCGGCTTCGGTGACGTGGGTACGGCCCCTCGAAGCCACCCTATCCTCGATGCGCTTGCGGATAAAACGGCGCATCAGGAACGGGCTGCGCTTTATCCTGCGATCTGCCTCGGGGTCCCAGGTGATCTCTTTAGTCTCAGGCATGCACATTCTCCTCTGAGGTTGCGGAGGGATTATATTCCCACGCTCCTGGCTCTGTCAGCCGCGGTCTGATCTTGCGGCCCTGTAGACGGCCGCCATGTCTTCTTCGTCGTATCCTGCCTGTATTGCCTCGTCGAAGCGGGCCATAACGGACTCGGTGATCTGCATTCGCAGCTCGTGGGCTTCTGCGGCGTCGAGGACGAGGGCCGCGTCCTTGCGGGCGAGGTTGGCCGAGAAGCTGGTCGGGAAGTCGTCTTCGACCATCATGCTGCCTTTCAGCCGGGCGTATGGTAGGCCCAGCGGTCCGCCCTCGATGGTCTCGAGAAACTTCACGGGGTCCACTCCGATTGCTTGTGCGAAAGCGACGGTCTCGGCGAGCACACCGAGTAGACCCACGATCCAGTTGTTGACGACGAGCTTGAGGCGACTTCCTTCACCAGCCTCGCCGAGCCACACGGTCTTGCTTCCCACGGCACCGAAGATCTCCTCGCTCCGCTCCCTGACCTCCTCGGGCCCCGAGGCGAGCACTATGAGCTGGCCCTGCTCCGCGGGCTGTTTTGTCCCAAGAACCGGGGCGTCTACGTAATGGATACCGTGCTCGCTGGCTATCTCCGCGAGCCGCCCGCTTCCCTCTTCCCCCACCGTGCTCATCTGCAACCATACCCCGTCTTCGGCCAGCGCGAAGAGCACATCTCCTCCGACCACTTCCTCTGCGGCGTCTGCGTCAGCGAGCATGGTCAGGACGAAGTGCGCGCCTCTTGCGGCATCCCTGGGATCGTCGACTACTTCCGCGCCATCCCTCTCCAACGGCTCAGCCTTCTCGCGCGAGCGGTTCCACGCCCGAACCTTTATGCCGGCAGCGAGGAGATTACGAGCCATCGCGGCGCCCATGATTCCCGTCCCCAGAACCGCCACCGTCGTATCGTCGGCCATTCGTCCTCCTGTCTGCGAGTCGTCCGTACTTACCATACCCTACGACGGCGCAAACACGGGGTGATGCGTCTGACAACCGTCCTGCTGGGAGGGCGATACAATTCTCGTGCCATGAGCTCGGAATCAGAGAACTCCCCACCGGCCCTGGAGGCGAAGAGCTTAAGCCGCCTCTACAAGAGCAGCGGGCGCGGAGTCTCTGACGTAAGTTTGCGCGTGGAGCGCGGTGAGGTCTTCGGTCTCATGGGGCCGAATGGCTCGGGTAAGAGCACCCTTTTGCGGGTTCTGTCTACCGCCATCGCGCCTGACTCGGGCAGCTTCTTGGTAGGCGGGGTAGACGGTCTGAAAGAGAAGCGGGAGGTCCGGACCCGCATGGGTCTTATGGTGGACCGTCCGACGCACTACGACGACCTCACGGGCCGGGCGAACGCGTACTTTTTTGCCCGCGCCTACGGGATGGAGGAGGCCAAGGCCGAGGGCGCGCTCGCTGAGCTCTTCGAGTACTTTGATCTTGCGGAGTATGCGGATGACAGGGTAAAGACGTATTCGTACGGGATGGGCAAGAAGCTCGCCCTGATCGAGGCGTTGGCGCACGGGCCTGAGTTGCTACTGCTCGATGAGCCTTCGCTCGGGCTCGACTACACCTCGCAGCTCGCCTACCAGCGCAGGATCAGGGACCTCGCCGGCTCGGGTGTGGCGGTCCTGCTCGCGAGCAACCAGGTCGACGAGGTCGAGGCTCTGTGCGACAGGGCGGCCTTTCTGCACCGCGGAGAGGTCGTCGCCCAGGGATCGCCGGAAGATCTCATCTCCCGCGTCGAAGGTGTCAGTCGTATCGTGGCTACGTTGCGTAATCCCGTGGAGTACGGCTCCATAGCCGAGGTCGTCGGTGTACAGCGCGTCGTTCCGGAGGGAAGGGATCTCATCTTCCACTGTGAGGAACGTCCGGGCATGGTCGCCGAAGTCGTGGTCGGCATCGTCCGCTCTGGCGGGGACATCGTGAACCTCTCTGTGCAGAGGCCAAACCTGGAGGACGTGTTCGTAGAGCTCACCGGGGAGGCGCTCAGGGATGAGGTTTGATCTCCCCGACGCATACTGGAAGAAGGACGTCGCGCTGTTCTTCGGGCGGAGGTTCGCCCTGGTCCTGAAGTTCCTCTACCCGCTCGCCCTGATCGTCCCCGTTGCGGCGAGCGGAATACCGGCGCAGTACGCCGCGGCCGTCATAGGTATCGTGGCGATAATGGCCGGCACGTTCGGCGCCGGAGAGACCCTCACAAGCGACCTGAACGACGGCATCCTGGAGCGCGTGGCCCTCACCCCCCTGTCGTCACGAAAACTGGTCTTCCAGATACTGGCCGTGAACGCGGTCCTGGACTTCATCCAGCTCTCGCCCGCGCTCTTGATAGTCTACGTTCTCAACCCCGCGCCGCCCGCGTGGGTGCTTGCGGCCACCTTCTCCGTGTTCGCGACGCTCGTCGCGGCGAACAGCATCGGGGTGTTTATAGCGAACTTCACATCTTCGCCTGCGGACGTGCTGCTCTACGCGACGGCGATCCTCTTCCCCCTGATCTACGTCTCGGGATTCTTCCGCAACCAGGACCCTGACGGTGTCCCCGCCTTTCTGCGGGACTTCGTTCCTTTCGCCTACATGAACGACGCCCTGAAGACGGTATTCGGTCTGGCTACGGAGACCACTATACTCGCAGTTGTCGTATTTCCCACGATCATCTGCGCCCTCCTGGTGTTAGCGGTGTGCCTGACGGCACCGCGGCTCCTCTCCGCGCGTCCGTGACGCGGTCACGATGTAATATGAAGCGATGTTCTCTACTCGGACCATAGGCCCCCGCATTCGATACGGTTTTCCGCTATGATGAAATGAATATGCGTCGGGAAAGTCGGAGGGAATCATGAATAATAGTCTTCGTCGGTACGGGATCTGGGTCGTCGTCGCTCTCGTCGGGGCGGTCTGCTGGGGAATGCTGGCCCTCTCCCGCGGTGAGACCATAAACGCCGGGTGGCTGCTGTTCGCAGCACTGGCATCTTATGCCATTGCCTACCGCTTCTACGCGCGATTTATCAGGGACAGGGTACTGGGAGCGGACGACTCTAGGGCCACCCCTGCGGAGAGGCTCAACAACGGCCGGGACTTCGAGCCGATGGACCGGCGGGTGCTCTGGGGTCACCACTTCGCGGCGATAGCCGGGGCGGGACCGCTCGTCGGTCCGGTTCTGGCGGCCCAGATGGGCTACTTGCCCGGAACGATCTGGATCATCGTCGGCGTCATCCTCGCCGGCGCCGTGCAGGACATGACGACGCTCTTCTTCTCCATGCGCAGGGATGGCAAGAGCCTCGGCCAGATGGCAAGGGAGGAGATCGGACCCGTAGGAGGAGCAGCGGCGCTCATAGCTGTGCTCTCGATCATGGTGATACTACTCGCCGTTCTCGCCCTGGTCGTGGTCAACGCGCTCGCGGCATCCCCGTGGGGCGCTTTCTCGCTCGCTATGACAATCCCCATAGCCCTGCTGATGGGTGTTTACCTGCGTTTCCTGCGCCCCGGACGGGTGCTCGAAGTCTCGATCATCGGCGTCGGTCTCCTGATACTCGCCATAATCGGGGGAGGTTGGATCTCCGAGAGTTCTCCCTATGCTGCGGCGTGGACGTTCACCCCGAACCAGCTCACTTTCGCCCTCATAGTCTACGGTTTCGTGGCCTCGGTCCTGCCTGTGTGGGTCCTTCTGGCACCACGTGATTACCTCTCGACGTTCATGAAGATCGGGACGATAGCCTTGCTCGCCGTGGGCATAGCCATAACCTTGCCCCCGATGCAGATGCCCCGCTTCACGGAGTTCGCCTTCAACGGACAGGGGCCGGTCTTCGCCGGTTCGCTCTTCCCATTCGTGTTCATCATTATCGCCTGCGGGGCGCTATCGGGGTTCCACTCGCTCGTCGCGTCGGGCACCACGCCCAAGCTGATCCAGAAAGAGTCGCAGGTGCGACCGATCGGCTACGGCGCGATGCTCACGGAGTCGTTCGTCGCCGTAATGGCCATGATAGCTGCGGTCACGCTAGACCCAGGCGTGTACTTCGCCATGAACGCCAACCCGGCGCTCCTCGGGGATACCGTCCAGTCGGCCTCCCAGGCCGTCAACGGCTTCGGGTTCTCCGTAAGTCCCGAGACGCTCCAGGGTACGGCAGACGCCGTCGGCGAGGACTCCATCGTCGGAAGGACCGGCGGCGCGCCGACGCTCGCGGTCGGCATATCCGCGATCTTCGCCGGGGTCACCGGAATCTTCGGCGCGGCCCTGCAGGCGTTCTGGTACCACTTCGCCATCATGTTCGAAGCCCTGTTCATCTTGACTACGGTTGATGCGGGAACCCGCGTCGGACGGTTCATGATCCAGGACCTCATCGGCAACGTCTGGAGGCCCTTCGCCCGCCCCTCCTGGCTGCCCGGTAACATCATAGCCAGCGCCCTCATAGTCGCCGGCTGGGGCTACTTCCTCTGGGCCGGCGTAAACGATCCTCTGGGCGGCATCAACCAGCTCTTCCCCCTCTTCGGCATCGCAAACCAGCTCCTGGCGGCCGTCGCCCTGACGGTCGGGACGACCATCCTCATAAAGATGGGCAAGCTGAGGTACGCCTGGGTAACGGCATTGCCTCTGGCGTGGGACGCGGCGGTGACGCTCACGGCGAGCTGGCAGAAGATCTTCTCCACCGACCCAGCCATCGGCTTCTTCGCCCAGCGGGCCGCAGCCGCCCAGTCCATACAGGCCGGCGAACTGAATGACACAATGGCCGCGCTGGGCGCCGCGAGCGTAGAAGACGCGCGTCAGATCCTCGTGAACACAACGGTGGACGGAGTGCTCTCGATCGTCTTCGCGCTCGCCATCATCATCGTGATAGCGGATGCTTCCCGCGTATGGTTCGGTATCATCCGCGGGAGCAAGGAGCCAGATTTGAGCGAAGCGCCCTACGAGGAGTCACGCCTCGACTCGGAAGGCAACGAGATCGAACGCGAACCAGTTGGAGCCGGCCGCTAGGAGAATATGCCAGACAGCCCACTCGTGAGACCCTTTCGCTACGCCTGGGAGTACCTGAGGGAGATCTCCGGCGAGAACGCCTACGACCGTTATCTGTCGGTCCACGCCGCGACCCATCCCGGCAAGCCGGCCATGAGCCGCGGCGAGTTCTACCGCTGGCGCCAGGAGGAGAAGTACGCCAATCCAGGCAGCCGATGTCCCTGATGAAGCCCTGCCGGCCGGTCGGCCGGCAAGGCGATTGAATAGGGCCTTACATGAAACCTCTTTACCCGCTCCTCTTGAGCTTTCCGGTCCGCTTGGCGTAGCTCTCGCCGAGGTGGAAGACGAAGAGCCCCATCGGTACGAAGACTACGCCCATGACGAGGAGCGGCCAGATGCTACCCCACAGTTGTGAGAGGCCGACTCCGTCCTGGAGCGCCGCGCGGGATCCTTCGAGCGCGTACGTGACCGGTGAGTACTGCGCTATCGCCTGCATCCAATCGGGGAGCACCTTGACGGGGTAGTAGACGCCCGAGACGAGGAGCAGGAGGGCCGAGACTATATACGTCACCTGCTGGCCTTTCTCCGGCGAGAGCAGCGGCATCACTGCGGCCACCACCCCGAAGCCGACGAGCGAGATGCTGCACACGGCGAGGACGACCAGGGCGGCCCAGTAGTTGGCCTGCGAGAGGTCGAGGTCGAAGGCGAGCATGGCGACGCCGAGGACCACTGCGGTGCGGGCGATGCCGTAGGCGACAGCGTAGACGCCCATGCCGAGAAGGTGGGTGACCCGGCTCGTCGGGCTCATGAACGTGTACTCTATCGTTCCCTCCCACCGCTCCCACTGCACCGTCTCGGAGAGCACGTCGAAGATCATGGAGAGGTAACTCCAGATCAGCGCGCCGACGAGCAGGAAGGTCATCAGACGCTCGGTATCCGTCCCTTGACCGCCGCCGACCATCTCGACACCGGCCCCTATAAAGGTGATGGACATGGCGTTGACGGTGGTGAACGTCAGCCACACCAGCTCCCACATAAAGTAGCGCTTGGTGAGGAAGTAGTTGCGTTGTACGTAGCCCCAGACGGCGATTACCTCGACCAGCCATCGGGGCTTGAGCGTGTTGTGCATACTAGTCTCCTTCTGCACTGGCCTCTTCGACGGAGTAACCTGTCGCAGCCATAAACGTCTCCTCCATGGTGGGCAAGTGCCCGTTGGCTTCGCCGGCGTAGCGGCGTTTGAGCTCTTCTGACTCATCGAGGGCCAGTATCTTCCCGTCCATCATGATGCCGACGCGGTCGCAGAGCTCCTCGGCCTCGCCCATGTCGTGGGTGCAGAGCAAGATCGAGGAGTCGTGGGCGTCGCGTATCTTGCGGATGAACTCCTGCACGTCCTTCTTGCTCCTGGGGTCGAGACCCGTAGTCGGCTCGTCGAGGAGCATCACGACGGGGCTGGTGAGCAACGCCCTGGCTAGAGCGATCTTCTGCTGCATCCCTCGGCTCAGGTGCTCCATCGGCTCGGTGGCCCGCTTGCTGGCGAAGCCGATGTTGTCGAGGATCTCCTTTATCCTGGGATGCGCCTCGGCGCTGGTGACGCCGTAGAGCTTCGCCCCGTAGAGCAGATTCTCCATGGCCGAGAGCTTCTTGAAGAAGCTTGCCTCGACGCTGACCCGGTTCATGCTGCGCTGCACCTGCTTGGGATGGCGCGTGGCGTCGACCCCGAAGACCTCGACCTCACCCCTGTCGGGGAGGACGAGCGTGGAGATAACCCGCACCAGCGTACTCTTCCCGCTCCCGTTGGGCCCGAGAATTCCGACGACCTCCCCTTTGCCAACCGAGAGCGAGACCGAGTCGAGGGCGCGTACCACCTCCCCACGCCGCTTCTTGAAACTCTTCTCTACTCCTCTTAACTCCAATGCCTTCATAACCGCACCTCCTATAGGAACCTTGCCGGGAGGGGCGCCCAACTCTACAGACGCCCCCTGGCCTCCAACCTCTCCCAGACGATGCGCCAGGTCTCCTCGCTCTCGGCGGCTACCGCCAACGCGAAGAGCCTGCGCGCCACCCTGGCCCTCAGGGAGGGCTTTCCCGGAGACCACGCGTATCTCCCGCGCTCGGCCATCTTTTCGGCGAGGTCTTGCTCACGGGCTGCCCGGTCCTGTACCAACACGTACTGCCAGTCGCTGTACATCACTTTCTCCTTCTCTCGTCTCCTCGTCGCGCCTTGGAAGGGCTGATACCGTCCGTGTTGGGATAGGAGCCTGCGACCGCCGCCAGCTCTCTCGGAGCAAAGCTTTAGGCCCCCGGTCCACTCGGTCCGGGGGCCTCTCCTGAGAAGTGTGGTTGAGCTAGACGCTCACGTTCTCATCGCGACCTCGCGGACCTCGGGACGCACCTCTCCCCCGAACACCGGATTACCTATGTTCGTGCGACGGATGTGCATCAATCCTTCAGTCCTTTTCGCGACAACAACATCGTTAGAACTCTACTCTGCCACCCAGAACTTGTCAACGTTTTTACAGCTAGTCAGCTTTTTGTGGGTGCCGATTGTTTGATCGACGCCAACGGGACCTGAGAGAATAGGGTACTGATGCGAATGGTGAATATCGAGAAGGATCTCTTGTGACCGAGCTCAAACAAACGCCAGGGGAACCGATCGCGTGCCTCACGATCTCCGCAGACGCCGGGTTCTTGCCGCCCGTGATCGAGTTCGTGAAGCAGATGACCCGGCGGCTCGGCCTGGGGGACGTAGAGCCTGTAGACCGGGCCGTCGAACTGGTCTGCCTGAACGTCATCGAGAACGCCTTCGGGTCCGAAGAAAAAGGGTTCTTGGACTTGGAGATCCTGCGCCGACCGGGGCACGTGGTCGTGGCCGTCGAGGACCAGGGGCTGCCTTTCGACTACAAACGCCTGCAGGACGGGGAGGATCGGACCGTGCTCGAGACACTCCACAGATCCTTCGACGAGACCCGCTTCGTAAACCTCGGCCGAAGCGGCAACAGGGTCGAGCTCCTCAAGCACCTCCCTCACACAGACGTGAGGGATCACCTACCAGAAGAAGAGCACCACAGAACCGTGGAAGCGACCGCCGCGCACGAGGATATCCCTCTGGAGATTCGCATGATGCATCCTGAGGAATCCTTCGAGCTCTCGCGCTGCGTCTACCGCTCCTACGGGTACAGCTACGACTGGGACTACATCTACTTTCCCGACAGGATCAGGGAGCTTCAGGAGCAGGGCCTCATGGTCTCCTGCGTCGCGGTAACGCCCGAAGACGAGTTCGTGGGGCATCTGGCCATTACCGTGGAACGTCCCGGCTCGCCAGTTGGTGAATCCGGGCAGGCGGTCGTGGACCCGCGGTTTCGCGGTCACCACCTGTTCCCGAAGATGAAGACCTTTATGGCACGGTGGGCCGCTGACGCCGGCATGTACGGGCTCTACAGCGAGGCGACCACCGTGCATCCGTACAGCCAGAGGGGCAACCTGCATCTCGGAGCGAGGGAGACAGGCTTCTTGCTCGGCTACATCCCAGCCTCCGTCTCGTACAAGCAGATCGGTGATGAGAGGGCGGATCGTCGCGGGTCCGTCGCCCTGATCTACATGCGCGTCAGTGACGAACCGGAGCGGGAGATCTACCCTCCCGTGCCTTATCTGGAAGGGGTCAGGCGCGTCGTCGAACACAACGGGCTGCGACGGGTGATCGGCGAGGTACCCGGCCCGACGCTACGGCCCTCCCGTCTGAGCGTCGAGGTACGTCAGGACCACAACCTCGCCTTCCTGCGGGTCGAGGAGCCAGGGGCCGACCTCGAGGAGCTCGTCTACAAACACCTGCGAGATCTCAGCCTGCACCGCGTGGATTGCGTCTATGTGGACCTTCCGCTCTCCGATCCCGTGACGCGGGGCTCCGCGGCCGGGCTGGAGAAGCTAGGGGTATTCTTCGGCGGGGTCATCCCCGAAGCCCACCCCGTAGGAGGAGACGTGCTCCGTCTCCAGTACCTGAACAACGTCGAGATCGAAGCCGGCGACGTCAGCACGGCCTCGGACTTCGGAGAAGAGCTCCTCGGTTTGATCTTCCGCCAGCACGCTTCCGTGAGCTAGCAGGCACCTCAGGCGGCCGTGAAGTCCAACTCGCTGGAGATCTCGATGCTCCCCTTTACGGAAGCCGCCACCGGACAGCTATCCGCGTAGACTTCGAGCACCCTTTCTATGGTCTCGCGGTCGCTTTCGGCGGCGGTAAGGTGGAAGGTCTGTTTGATGCGCTTGATGACGAGCACTTTCCGTTCGACCTCGATCTCTCCGACCGTCTGGGCGTGGAGGTTATCGAACGACACCTGACGCGCTGCCAGCGCGCCCGAAAAGGTGCCGAGCAGTCAGCCGCCCGCGGCGGCGACCACGTAGTCGAGCGTGGTGTCGTACGGTTCGACCTCCTCAGGGGGGACGCCGTAGTGTTCGGCGACCTCGCTGTGGACGCCGAACACCACAGGATCGTCCTGGACGGGGAGATACGCGCGGCGGATCTTACCCTCCACCGGCTCCACCTTGACCTCCGAGACGTACTTTACTCCTGACACACCCTTCTCCTCTCTAGCGCTCCAGGCACCAGTATACAGACCATGACTTCCCGGTCGGGAGCTAGTTTGTGTCGCCGGATCTGCCGCCGCGTAGTACCGAGACGATCCCCCACGCGCTGACCAAGGCCCACACCCCTTCCAGGAGGATAAAGCCGATCTGCACCTCGATCACGGCTACAACGGTCAGAATCGTGGAGCCGGCGAAGTTGGCGATCTGGTAGCGTAAGCTCGAGGTGTCGGTCCAGCCGAACTGGTTGGCCGCATAAGCCAACAGTATGAGCAGCGCCCCGACTACCGATACCGCCTGCAACATCGTCGTCCTCCCTACCGGACGCGGCGGGACTCGTCTCCGCGCAATATCCTGACTATCCCTATCAGGCTCACCAGGGTCCACGTGCCCTGGAGCAGTATGAACCCGACCTGCTGGTCCACTATGGCGACCACCGTCAGGATCACCGCCCCGACGAAGTTGGCGGCCGCATAAGAAAGCTGGGATGGGGAGATCCACCCTCGCTGGTTGGCAACGAAGGCAGCCAGTATAGACAGCGAACCGAACACCGAGATCACCTGCAGCACGGGCACCTCCACGGACGGCCCGCTAGCGGGCCAGGGCGTGGTACTCCTCGTTGGGGATCATGCCGCACGCCAGCGACATGCGGTTGGTGAAGTTATACATGCTTGCGATCTCGATCACGTCCCAGACTTCCTCCTCGGTCAGCCCGTAGCCCCTGAGGCGTTCGAGGTCTTTCGGATCACAATCCAGCGGACGCTCGGTAATCTTGACGGCGAAATCCAGAATGGCCGTGCGGCGCTCGTCGAGGCCGGCCCTCCTGTGATCCAGGGTGATCCGGTCGGCGAGTATGGGGTCGCCCAGGGCCTGGCGAAGGGCGGCGCCGTGGGCGACCAGGCAGTAGAGGCAGCCGTTCGCCATGGAGACGGCCACGGCTATCATCTCCCTCTCCGCCGCGTCCAGGTTCGGGGTCGGCTCGTGTAGCTGGCGGTAGTGGGCGAACCAGGCGGAGAGCCTCTCTGGACGGTAGCTGTAAGCCCTGAAGACGTTGGGGACGAACCCGACCATCTCCCTGGCCTTCCTGAAAAGCCCCTGCAGCTCATCGGGAAGCTCGGACTCTTCGGGGATGGGGAACCAGCTTACGGGCACACCCGTCCCCTTGCGCGAGATATGCTCGACATCGGTCATCGGCTCCTCCTAGCGGCCTACGGCCCTCATCTGCTCTTCGGCGTAGCGCTCGCCGGCGGCTGATCCGCGAGGCATGGCCTCCTCGATGCCGGCGAGGTCGTCCTCGGTGAGCGTTACACCGGCTCCGGCAGCGTTCTCTTCGAGGTACTCGCGGCGCTTGGTCCCCGGGATAGGGACGATGTCATCTCCCTGGGCGAGCAGCCACGCGAGGGCCAGTTGCCCCGGGGTGATCCCCTTGCCTTCGGCGACCTCGCGCACCCTATCCGCCAGCTCCAGATTCTTCTTGAAGTTCTCCTCGGCGAATCGTGGGAAGCGGGCGCTGCGGGTGTCGTCTTCGGGCATGTCCTCGATGCTCCTCCAGCGTCCGGTGAGGAAGCCTCGCCCGAGAGGGCTGTAGGGGACGAACCCGATGCCCAGTTCTCGGACGGTGGGTAGGATCTCGTCCTCCACGTCGCGGGTAAAGAGCGAATACTCCGACTGGAGGGCGCTGATGGGGTGCACGGCGTGGGCCTTCCTGATGGTCTCCGCCCCCGCCTCGGAGAGCCCGAGGTACCTGATCTTGCCGGCCTCCACGAGCTCCTTCATCGCGCCGACCGTCTCGTCGATGGGTGTCTCCGGGTCCACGCGATGCTGGTAGTAGAGGTCTATGTGGTCGACCCCGAGGCGCGAAAGCGAAGCGTCGCAGGCCTCTCTCACGTAGTCGGGTTTCCCGCTTACGCCGTGGAAGCTCCCGTCTTCGCCGCGCACGTTGCCGAACTTGGTGGCGAGCACGACCTCGTCCCTGCGGCCGGCTATGGCTTTGCCGACGAGCCTCTCGTTGGTGAACGGGCCGTACATGTCCGCCGTGTCCAGGAAGGTGATGCCCAGTTCTATCGCGCGGTGGATGGTCGCCGTGGACTCCTCTTCGTCCCCCGCGCCGTAGAACTCGCTCATCCCCATGCACCCAAGTCCGAGCTCCGATACGACGAGCCCTTCGCCACCCAGATTGCGCTGATCCACGGATCCCTCCTCTATCGTGGAGTTCTCTGATACCACCGCCCGAGTTTATTACACAATCGCCCTTGCCAGCATTTCAGTCTGTCAGCACTTCAGCTAGTCAGGTTTTGTGTGAGAATCCGAGTTTCGGAAGTCCATGCGAAAATACACGGTCAGGAAAGGAGGAGAGTCGGCATGCGTGACCTGGTCATCCGGCGCTGCGAACCGGAAGATTACAAAGCCGTGCACCTCGTCTACTCCTCCCCGCGGGCGATGGCCGAAACGCTCGGAGTTCCGTACTCTTCGGAGCAAGCATGGCGCGAAGAGCTGGTCAGGGAACGAGACGATAGCTTCGCCCTGGTAGCCTGCGTAAACGGTGAGGTCGTCGGCCATCTGGCACTCAGCGCCTACACGAACCCAAGGACCCGACACTCGGGACACTTCGGTATAGCAGTGCGGGATGACTGGCAGGGTAGGGGCATCGGCACAGCA
>DATMVF010000130.1:0-6721 GCA_035563475.1 Rubrobacter sp. | reverse complement strand
CACTGGCGCTTGAGGTGAGGTTTGAGGCAGTTTTTTTGAGTGCCCGACGAACGGTCTCGTAGGAGAGCGCCTCTACATGGCCCAGCTCGACCATCCGGTCGGCCAAGAGCCTCATGCTCCAACGCTCTCTACCTTCGGGCGCCTCGGAGCAGGCCAAAGCGAGCAGGTGAGCCTCAGCCCTGCCGTCCAGGACCCTCCTCCTGGGCCTCCCGGGTTTCTTTGGCATGAGCGCTACCTCGAGTCCGTCCTCACAGTAGCGCCGCCTCTCCCGCGCCACCGTGGCAGTGCTGATCTCGAAAGCTTTGGCGATCCTCTCGTCGGTCCAGTGATCTGGTCCGTTAGCGTCGGCCTTGAGCAGTATGCGAGCGTAGAGCAGTTTGCGGGTGTGCGCTCTGCCGCGACGGACGAGCGTTTCGAGTCGGCTGCGCTCCTCTTCGGTGAGGCGAACGACGTACTTCTTGTGCATGGCGAGAACCCCCGTACTCTTGAGGCCGATGAGGGTACAAGACTGCATCCTACTATGCAACCTATCTGTGACAGAGGACTAGATGTGTGTTGCGTGGTTTGTAAGGTAAAGCGAGGGCCATCAGAGTTCCCCGTCCAAAGGAGCTTCAGATGGCCCTCCCCGAGCTTACCCCACAATTGGCACTCCTGGAAGAGGCCGTAACTATTTTGTTCTGCCAAGTGGACGAGGCTTATTACCGGCTCGATCCCAAAGGACGCCACTACGAGACCCTCTAGGAGCTCTCGGACTCGGAGGTCATAACGCTTGCCCTCTTACAGCAGCTTCGGGGTGTTGAGGTCGAGCGTTCCTTCTTGCGCGAGGTTGGGCGCTTCTTCTGGCACCTGTTCCCCGAAGCCGTCGGACTTCACCCCTCCTCGTTCCATCGTCGCGTACGCAAGCTCAGGAGTGTGGACTGGTCCTTCGCGGTAAGAGGGACACAAGAAGTCAGACAGGATGCAAACTGCTGTGGTTCTTACCAGTTCCCAGGGCGTAGTCGCTTTCGGCGAAGTGATCAACAACGTCGTGTACAAGGAGGTCAGATGGCGAAATATGAACTCGACGGTCGTACAGCGATAGTTACTGGAGCAGGAGCAGGTATCGGCGAAGCCTGTGCTCATGTGCTCTCTTCCAGCGGTGCTGCCGTGCTGGTTGTGGATCTAGATAAAGAACGCGCACAGAGTGTGGCCAGCGCTATCTCACAAGACGGAGGCACTGCTCTCCCTCACGCCGCAGATGTGAGCAAACTGGACGAGGTTGAGGCTATGGTAGGGCGGGCTGAGGAAGAACTCGGTCCACTGCGCATCGCCGTCAACAACGCCGGCATCGGTGGAACATCTCAGCCGACCGGAGAGTACGACGTGGAGGCCTGGCGTCGAGTGATGTCGGTCAATCTCGATGGCGTCTTCTACTGCATGCGCGCCGAAATCGGCCCAATATCCCGGGCGGGCGGCGGCTCTATCATCAACGTGTCATCTGTGCTGGGTAGCGTCTGAATAGAGAATTCGCCTGCCTACGTGGCGTCCAAGCATGGGGTTGTGGGCTTGACGAAGGCCGCTGCCCTCGAGCACGCTGCGAAGGGGGTTCGTATCAACGCCGTAGGCCCCGGTTTCATCTCCACACCCCTGCTGGAAGCAAACCTTCCTGCAGAGGCCCAGGCGCAGATAGCCATGCTCCACGCCCTCGGACGCCTGGGCACATCAGAAGAGGTAGCTAACCTCGTGGCCTTTCTCGCCTCGGACGATGCTTCGTTCATCACGGGCAGCTACCATCTAGTAGACGCAGGCTACACAGCGCGGTAAGGGACAGCACTCGCAGGTGGCTACCAGGAGGCATAGGTATACGCCCAAGAAGGTCTCCGGCGCAATGTCCCCCCTTTGACGCAGCGGAGTTGATTCTCTAAGGACCATTTGCACCGACATGGTCCGAAGAAGCCAATAGACTGAAGTTGATCGGCAAGAAGCCGGGGCCCTAATGGTCGGGCCCCGGCTTCTTTGTGCACGAACGGCGTTCTCCGAAGCCCCTGCGCTAGTGATGCTTCGTTCCGTAGGGCATGAATGCACCTGTGGGGAATAGCCTTGTTGCTCTAACTCCTCGGTGCTGATGCGGCTGCCCTCGGGCTACATGGCGTTCCTCGCCGCCGCTATCCAGGGCCGCACGACCTCGCGGTTCTCCGATGCCCACCGCCTTGCCCCCGCGAGAGGGTCGTCTTCCTTGTTGATCGTGTACTCCAAGTCGTTGATCTGCTCCTCAGTCAGCTCCAGCGCGTCCATGAACGCGTAGGCTACGGGGTCCTCCTCCCGCAGGTCTCTGCGCACGATCGTCGAGCATTCAGCCGGATCGTTCGTCGGGCCCATGGCGTCCTTGGGGTCCTCCAGGTACCTGATGTCAAACCTCTGGTTCATCCAGTGTGGTGACCAGGCGAGGAAGACGAACTCCTCCTTGAAGGTGTAAAGGCTCTCGACCTCGGCGAGCATGCCCGCGGTGGGACCTGCCACGAGCTTCTGCTCGAGGCCGTAAGACGGGATGACCTCTTCGCCGACCTCCTGCAACATCACCGAGCTCGGCTCGATGCCGAGGATCAACTCCGCATCGGTGCCGTTAAGCTGGGGGATGCTCTTCACATCCATGTAGGCAGGGACGGCCATACCTTGCCTGGTCTCCCCCAGGAACCACGGATCGAGGTGCTCTACCTCTTCGGCAACCTGGTCGAGCAAGTCCTCCTGGTTGGGCAGCCACACATCTTGGAAGGCGTCCACCTCGCCGCTGGCCACATCTCGGTAGGTCACGTCGAGATTATCATTCGTGCGGATCTCGACGCTCTCGTAACCGAGCTCATCCTCGAGGATAACCTTCGACAGGTTGGAGACCGCCACGTTCTCGTCCCAACCTATGTTGGCGAGCAGGAGCCCATCGTTCTGCCCGAGTCCGCCGCAGCCAGTCAAGGTGAGGGCGCCGAGCACAAGTGTGAGGATCGCCGCCATAAGTTTGCCGCTCGGCTTCACCGTTGTTCCCTCCCGCAGTTTTGCCTGTTCATCGTAGAACCGCCTGCCGCCTCACACTACCACAGTTACTCTTGCTCCGGAGTCTTATGGCCTGCGGGCTTCCCGTCCGTACAGGAGGTCACGCGCCGTCATAATGGGCACCAAGATCCGCTCTTTCTCCCCGCTACCCGACGAGCTCTCGCTTGAGGACCTGGTCCCGGAAGCGGGCTGGTGTGGAGCGAGGAGCTGTCCTTCGACGCGATCGAACCTTAAGTACGTTATCATCGTGCGCCAATGATCTTTTGGAGCGTTCGAGGACGCTGGTGAAAGAAAGGCTGAGCAGATGGGCGAGGCCGGTAGCGGCGGCAGGAAGCTACTGATCGTGGGGGCGCATTCGGGCGACTTCGTGTGGCGGGCGGCGGGAGCGATCGCGGTGGCGACCGCCGGGGGCGGCGAGGCCAAGGTGGTGGCGCTCTCCTACGGCGAACGCGGCGAGTCGGGGGACCTTTGGGACGAGCCGGACCAGACGGTCGAGAACGTGAAGCGGGTCAGGCACGAGCAGTCGGAGGAGGCCGCCAGGGCGATAGGGGCCCGTTTCGAGTGCTGGGACCTCGGCGACTACCCCTTGAGGATCGCCGAAGGGACGGTCGGGCGGTTGGCCGACGCGATCAGGGGGTTCGCCCCTGACGTGATACTGACCCACACCGAGCGTGACCCGTTCAACCCGGACCACCCGGTGGCCCACGCCGCCGCGCTGCGCGCGAGGCTCTTGGCCAGCGGGGCGGGGGTGGCGAGCGCCTTCAAGACCGTCAAGCCGCCGGAGCTGCTCTACTTCGAGCCGCACCAGCCGGAGCTTTGCGGCTTCCAGCCGGACACGTTCGTGGACATCACCGGCGTCTTTGAGCGCAAGCTCGAGGCGATGGAGGCGATGGCGGCACAGAAGTACATGCACAAGCACTACGCCGAGAGGGCCGAGCACCGCGCCTTCCAAGCCAGGTACGCCACGGGGGACGGCGAGGTCCGCCACGCCGAGGCGTTTCAACGGGCCATTCCGCAGGTGGTGAAGTCGTTATGAGATCGCGCGAGCGGGCGAAAGCTTCGCGTCTCCTCGCCGATTTTGGTACGGCGACGGTCTGTGAGGCCGCGGGCGGTGAGGGGATCGTGGATGTGGACCTCAAGCAGGTGGTCCCTGGCAGCCGCGTAGCGGGGCCAGCGCGCACCGTCCTGTGCGGCCAGGGAGACAACCTGGCGGTGCACGAGGCCCTGGCCGCGGTCCGGCCGGGGGAGGTGCTGGTGATCACCATGCCCGAGCCGGCGCCGTTCGGTGCCGTCGGTGAGCTAATAGTCATTCAGGCACGGGCCTGCGGCGCGGCGGGAATGCTCGTGGACGTGGCGGTGCGCGATGTTGCTGAGCTTAAGGAGATCGGACTCCCCATCTGGGCTAGGTTCGTGCGCGTGCGGGGAACGAGTAAGACCGACCCCGGCAGACTAGACGTCCCGGTCGTGGTCGGAGGCGCGACGATCCGCCCCGGGGACGTCGTAGTCATGGACGACGATGGCGCCGTGGTCGTCCCGGCCGAGAGGGTCGAAGAGGTCTCGGAGGGGGCGCGGGCGCGAGAAGACAAAGAGTCTCGCCTCAGGCCCAAGCTGCGGGCGGGAGAGCTCACCTACGATCTGCTCGGACTACGTGCCAAGAGAGGAGACGGAGGATGAGGAACCCAAACGAGGCTATCTACCTGCGGGTGGGCGAGCTCTCCCCATCGGTCACGCCGGAGACGGATGCCAGGACCGGGGCCATACGCCTCGCGAGAGAGGGCGTGACCTGCTTCGGCACCGGGCAACTGCTTTTCGTGCTCCCGGAGCTCGCGGTCGAGGCGGTCGGACAGGCGGCGACGGAGTTCGGCACCCATCGCTGCGGCCCGGCGTTCGACCGTGGGTGGAAGGAGGACACGCCGTGACACACCATACGAACGATCTGTCCCTGCCAGAGGTGGAGCGTTTGGTGGACGCGGCAAACGCGCTGCGTCGGCAGCGCGGTGCATCGGGTAGCGCGATGGAGTCGGGCGACCATCGTGCCGAGCGGCGGCTCGATTCCCTCTTCAGAACCAGCCACACGTTGGCGGTCTACGGTACGCTCGCCCCGGGCTGACCAACCACCACGTCCTCGCGCCCTTGGGGGCGAGTGGACAGACGGTCTGATCGAGGGGCATCTGATCCCGCTGGGGTGGGGCGCGGCCCTCGGCTTTCCCGGGTTCCGTCCCCGGGTCGGGGGAGACGCCGTGGCGGTGCGGGTGTTGACCGCCCCCTCGTTGGCGGTCGCTTGGCCCGACCTCGACCGCTTTGAGGGCCCGGGATACGAGCGCATCCTGGTGCCGGTGTTCGGCACGGGGCCTGGCCGCGGGCAGGCGGGCGAGCGGCGACTGTACAAGGTGGCCAACCTCTACGCCGCGGCCGAAGCCGGTCCGGGTGGTCAGCCCCAGACCTCGCATGTCTCTCGTCCGCGATCGGCCGAGCGACGCAAGTCCGGTAGTTCTCGCTCTCAACCTCATCACTATTCGTCACCACGTCGAAGGCGACTCACGAGGTGTTCGGTAGCCCGGTAGCAGAGAGCCCACATCGTCAGCGTTGGATTGACCCCGGGGCAGGTTGGAAAGACAGCTCCGCCGAAGACGTACAGTCCTGGCGTGTCGTGAACGCGCAGATCGGGGTCCACCACAGAGGAGGCGGGGTCTTCACCCATGCGGCATCCGCCGAGGTCGTGGCTGCTGCAGACGCCACGAAAGCGCGAACCACGCCATGTTTTCGCCGCACCCATCCTGTGAAGGATGTTTTCCGCCTCAATTTCCATCCAGTCGGCAAGGCGCCTCTCGTTCTCTCGCAGATCGCAAGTGATGCGCACAAGGGGTAGCCCTAGCCCGCTGCGGTCACGGTGTCGAGGGTCCAGGTCGAGGAAGTCGGTCTGATAGGACAACGACTCGGGCTGGAGCCGAATCGCACAGACGTGCTGCCAGCGTCTAAGGTGATCCTTGTACCCCTTGCCCCAGGACGGAACGTCAGGCGGTAAGCCCTCGCGGCTTATCTGTATCGGCAACTGCTGGTTTTCGATATTGGGGGTTGCACCGCCAATGAACCCATGAGCTGCCGAGTCGAAGTCGGCGGCTATAAAATCGTCAAGGCTCCACATCTGCGCCGCCGGGCCGGTGTGCTTGTTGAAGACCACGTCCGGGAAGAATCCATAGACATCGGCCCACATCTTGGTCATGAAGTGTTTGCCGACCTGGTTCGCATTGTTGCCCAGACCCCCTGGATGCCGCTGATCCCCCGAGAGCAATAAGAGCCTTACGTTCTCAAAGGTGTAACCACATAGGATCACCGTACGCGCCTCCTGCACTCGAGGGTTCCCGTTGGCGTCCACGTACTCGACGCCGCTGGCATGTCCGGTCGAGTCGGTGAGGACGCGGACGACTCTGCATTGGGTTCGCAGGTCGAGGTTGCCGGTCGCAAGCGCCTCGGGGACCGAAGTCAGGCCAGGGTGCCACCGCTCGTCGTTGAAAGGACCAAAACCCCCGCTCCAGGCGCAGTAAGTGGTCGCCGGGTAACCGTTGTAAGGCTCGCTGTTTACGGCGACCGGCGTCGGGTAGGGATGCAAACCCATCTCCTTCGTGGCCTTGGAGAAGATCTCGCTCGTACGGAAGGGTCTCAGTGGTGGCAGCGGGTAGGGTTTGCTGCGCCAGAC
>DATMVF010000129.1:0-6574 GCA_035563475.1 Rubrobacter sp. | reverse complement strand
GAACGAGCGCACCGCTTCCGGAGCGCCCGGTATCGCTATGTCCGGGTAGTAGGAGACGTACACAGACTCCACTCCTTCGAGCGCGGGTGCCCATGTGTCCAAGTTCTCCCAGTCGAAGGGCGGTTGGCCGGAGCGGGAGCCCACCCGCACGGGCAGTCCACGCGCCTCTAGCCTCGCCGCCACCCTTCGACCGGTCTTGCCCGTACCCCCAAGAACCAGCGTCGTCTTCATGTCCTGGGTGTTTTCCGTCTGCATCTTCTCCTCCTTTTGCGGGGTACGCTTTACTCGCGTTAGAGACATACCGCCCGGTCAGGTGGAGCGGCATCACCCGAAAGGAGGATCAGGGGGGAGGAGATGGTTGTGCATGGATCGTCACGGGCTTACGCAGGCCGTGGTTACCGCCTAGGACAACGAATCACGGAAGTGCCGGGAGATTCTTCGAAGACCCTGCGGTCCGGTCAAAGCAGTTCCAGCTCCCTGGCACGCGCTAGGGCCTGCGTGCGGCTACGGGCGTCCAGCTTGTCGTAGATGTTCCTGATGTGGGTCTTGACGGTGCTCAAGGCGACGAAGAGCTCGGAGGCGATCTGCCGGTTGGACTTGCCAGCGGCGACAAGAGCGAGCACCTCCAGTTCCCGCTCGCTGAGGGGCTCGGAGAGCCGCTCGTTGGCAACCGGTGCCGACGCGTCTTCTTGTGCGAGGGCCGCTATGAGCTGTGCGAGGTATGAGACCGAGACACGGCCCGCGGGGTCGAGGCGACGCCTCTGGCGGGCTTGGAGCGTCGCCGAGAGGAGTTCACCCATCGCGGGTCCCTCGTCCACGAAAGTCCGGATGTAGCCGTCGGATTCTGCGAGGGTGAGGGCTCGCGTTAAGGAGCTGACGGCCCGCTCCTTCTTGCCCTCTGCCCACAGGGCCAGAGCTTGCAGCGCCAGGATCTCAATCACGCTGCCCGTCCTGTCCGCCGCCTCCGCTTCCTCACGCAGCCGCTCGAGCAGCCTCAGCGCCTGGTCTGGATTGCGTTGGGCGAGCAGCACCCGCGCCACGACAAGGTGCTCGCGCTCTCGGAGGTAGCTAAGCTCATCCTCCACACCCAGCCCACGCTCGGCACACCAGCGAGCGGCATCATCCACTTTGCCCTGGGCGAGCAGCAGCCGGGCCCGCTGCACTGCCGCCGGGAAGTTGATATCGACGAGCAGCTTCGGGTTCGGCACGAGCCGCTCGGCTTCGCCGATTGCCTCCAGAGCGCCGGCTTGGTCGCCCCGCGCCTGTCGGATCCAGGCCAGCACGCTCAGGCTCGTGACCGACTGCTGCGCGTATCCGAGTTGTCGGCAAAGCACAACGCCCTCGGTGGCGTGCTCTAGTGCACCGTCCAGGTTGTTTTGCTCACACAGGATTTCGGCCAGTCCCACGTGCGGCATGCCCGCTGTCGGCATCGGCAGTCGGCCGGCCTCGACTGCAAGCTCGAGCCCCTGCCGGTAGGTCTCAAGCGCAGCGCGGAGACGACCTTGACCGCACTGTGCCTGGCCAAGGGTGTAGCAAGCACGCACGGCGAAGAAATGGTTCGGCCCGGTCGCCCATGGGTCGCGGACCAGTTCGGCGAGCGCCTGCTCTGCTACGCCGAGACGGCCTTGCATCAGCGTCGCGACCGCGATATTCCAGCGGGAGAGGAAGCGCAGGTACCGGTCACCCTCCCCCGCGTGGGCAAGGGCCCGCTGTGCGAACTGCATCGCGCTTTCGGCGTCGCCACGCTGACGGGCGAGCTCGGCACGCAGCTGGGCTATTGTCCCAGGAAAATTCGCCAGCCTGCTGTCCGCCTCCTCGACCGGCGGCTCGTGCGGTTGGTCATCGGCCGCGCGCTCGGCGTCGGTGAGCAGCGGTTCGACCTCGTCCACTCGGCCGCTGATGAGCGCCCAGATCGCCCGAGCCAGAGACAGTCGTGGCCGGGCACGGACCACCCCGGTGGGCAGTGCCGACAGCCACCGGTCCATTGTCGCACCCTCGCCGCGCAGGACGAACGCCAAGGCGTTGTACTCGACCAGCTGGCTCGCCCACTCGACATCTCCGGCGGCCAGCGCATGCTCGACTGCTTCGGAGGTCCAACCGTTCCACTCGTACCACCCCGCCGCCTGGCGGTGCAGTTCTTTGATCCGCTCGAGGCTTTCACGCTCCAGGCGAGCCTTCAGGAAGTCGGCGAAGAGGCGGTGGTAGCGGTACCATCTACGCTCCTCGTCCAAGGCCACCACGAAGAGGTTCTCCCTCTCTAGCCTCTCGAGCATCTCCTGCCCATCATCGCGGCCGGTGAGGGCGTCGCACAGAGGGGCGCTCATGCGCTCCAGCACGGAGGTGTCGAGCAGGAACCCCCTCACCCCTTCGGGTTGCCGCTCTAAGACCTCCTCGGCCAGGAAGTCCAGGACGTGGCGGTTGCTGCCGGAGAAGGACTCGACGAAGCCGGAGAGGTCCTCGCGGTCGCGCATCGAGAGGGCTGCCAGCTGGAGGGCGGCGATCCAACCCTCCGTGACCTCTTCTAGCGCCGCCACGTCCGCTGCCGAAAGGACGAGTCCCATCACGCCTTTCAGGAAAGCAGTAGCCTCTTCTGTGGTGAAGCGCAGCTCGGCGGCCCGGATCTCGGTCATCTGGTCCCTGGCGCGCAGCTTGGCGAGGGGGAGGGGCGGATCCGCGCGGCCGGAGATGACGAGGTGGACGTCCTCAGGCAGGTGCTCCAGCAGGAAAGTGGTAGCCTCATGGATGGGCCCGGAGTGGATCACGTGGTAGTCGTCTAGGACTATGGTGACCTCCTCGCGTTGTACGTCGGCCAGCTCGTTGATCAAGACTCCCACCACCGACTCGACGGGAGGGAACTCCGGCAAACGCAGCGAGGCCAGAACCCCCTCGCCGATCTCCTCTCCTAGTGCGGACTGAAGCGCACTCACCAGGTAAGCCAAGAAACGCGCCGGGTCGTTATCCGCCTCCTCCAAAGAGAGCCAGGCAACGGGTCTGCCATCCCCCGAACGGTCTTCTAACCATTCGCTCAGCAAGGTGGTCTTGCCGAATCCTGCCGGGGCAGAGACGAGGATCAGCCTGCGTCCCTCATATCGGACGAGGGTCTCGCGCAGGCGAGGGCGCGGCACCAGTTCCGGGCGCGTCCTGGGGACGCGCACCTTCGTCGTTACGAGCGCGTCGGGCACAGCAGATGCTCCAACGGGTCAGCCTGAGCCTATTCTTACTCCGAAAAGAAGCCAGGTCAAGTTGTGCTCTTTTACCGTCCCTGATCCCATCGAGGCCCAACTTCATTGGAGCGTGCACGGCAGCACGGAGTCGTCAACAGACGTTGGGCGCCGATCATATCCGCCGGCGCAGGAGTGAACCGCGGCAAAGTCGGATGTCCTCCCCCTAATCCTCCTTTCGGGTGATGCCGCTCCACCCGGCCGGGCGGTATGAAGATGATCGAGGACACGGCGCACGGTATGGAACGTAGGCTGAGCTATTGACCGGCTACGGTGGCATCTGAAAGTACCGAGGAAAGGATTTCGTCGATGGTTGGTTACATGAGCCTTGTGGAACAGGTAGACGCGGACTTCTCCCGCGCCCGGCGAAGGGCGCTGCTTGGGAGGATGAGGACCCGCTTGCGGAATGACATTGCCTCGGATGGGCTGCTCTGCTTCGATGATCTTAGAAGGACCCCTGGGGCAGTAGGACGAATCCATCGAGGCATAAGGACAGTGCCGGTTGGTCAGGTAGGGGGCAGCGTAGGCCGCTGTTCCGATTTCGATAGAGACTTCATGCCCGCCAAGGCGAATGTGGGGGAGAGGTGGGAGCGGATAGACCGGGCGTTCTGGAGGGGCAAGGAGCTACCTGCCGTAATTCTCTACAAGGTAGGAAGCTTCTATTTCGTCTTAGATGGCCACCACCGCGTCTCGGTAGCCCAATATCACGGCGTCGAGTGGATGGACGCCGACGTGACGGAGTTCGGTGGCGTTGGGGAGGTGTGGAGTGAGCAAAGGGACAGGAAGAGTGCTTGATCTAGCCATCCACGAGCTGGAGGAACGAACAGAGGAGGTAACAGATGATGGATCTCCAGTTTCCAAAGCTACGTCACGAGGAGCTATTGCGCGAAGCGGAGAACAATCGCCAGGTCAAAGTGTCGCGGGCGACTGGCAAACGGCGTGCTGGCTGGAGCTCGGCTCTGGTGTGGGAGCTAAGGAGACACACCGGAGTCCTCCTCAAGATCCTGAGAACCTTGAAGAATGTCGGCTAGAAATGGGGCAGGGAGGACAAGGCGTGGCAAGAGCAGGCGACGAACCACTAAGTCCGGTTACGGGATTGCGGGCTGTATTCGGGAGGACTGCCGGGGAGGGATGGAGTCGCGCTATTGCAGTAAGGAAATGATCGCGGGCGTCCGACGCGCCAGAGAGAAAGGATCGAAGGGATGCTGCGAACCGCACGTTTGGCCTACCGAACCCTCGCCGGGTTGTTCGTCGCCGGGACGGTGACGCAGTTCTTCCTCGCCGGCCTCGGGGTCTTCGGGGCAGCGAGCTTCGGGGCGCACGCCACGCTCGGCACCATCCTGGGGATCGTCTCGCTGGTCCTACTGTTGCTGGCCGGGGTTCTGGTCTTCGCCGGAGGGCTGGAAAAGCGCACGGCGGGGGTCGCGGCACTCCTGGTCGTGCTCATGGTCGTGCAGTACTCTCTGGTGGAGCTGTTCTCGGAGACGGCCCCGGCCCTGGCGGCGCTGCATCCGGTGAACGGCCTCTTGGTGCTGGGCGTGGCCTGCTCCCTCGCCTTCGGGCTTCGTCCGTCCCCGTCCGCCGCGCGGAGCCGAGCTTGATCGCGCGTCTGCTCGGCTACGGGGCCGAATACCCCTATCCCCACGCCAGGCGGAGCGAGACCTCCCGGACGGTTACTTAACCTGACGGAGCATGGCCAGCCGGTCCTCGAAACATCCGGCGATTGCGCACAAAGATCAAAGTCGGTACCCACGACGCAAAGACGAGGAGAACTCGGAATGGAAGCGAGACTCGACAAAGACCACCCTGTAAGCCCCGGAAGTGCCCGGCCTACAACCGTCGGCTCGGCCGTCCGGTCCCTCACGCTGGCTTTGGCTACCCTCACCACCGGCCTCATTGCCGGTACCTTCTACGCCTACTCGGTCTCGGTCAACCTCGGCCTCGCGGCGCAACCGGACGCTACCTACGTCGCCACCATGAACGCGATAAACGACAGGATAGAGAATCCGCTGTTCTTCCTGAGCTTCTTCGGTGCCGCCGTGTTACCGCTGGCGATGCTCGGGTACTACTACCGCCGGCCGCGCTCCGGGCGATGCTGGCTAGTCGCGTTGGCCAGTGTACTCTACATCGGAGGCAGCTTTATGCTGACATCCTTCGTGAACGTGCCCATGAACAACCAGCTCGCTACCGTGGATTCGGACGCCCCGGCACGGGTCCTGGCGACGGCGCGGGATGCCTACGAAAGGCCGTGGGTTTTCTGGAACGGCGTGCGAACTGTGTTCTCAGTCCTGGCATTCCTGGCTCTTATCGGTGCCTGCCTGCTGCGGGAGGAGCGCGCTCCGCGGCGTGGGACTCGCACGCGATAGGCGTCGGGTGGATAGACGCTGTGGTGACGGAGTTCCGTGCCTTGCTGCCGAGGGACCGAAAGGTCGAAGACCGTCCGATCCGTCACCACCCGAGCACAAGCACGGAGGACCGAAGATGTACCCGATGGACCCCCGACTGTTGAAGCAGATGCACGAGCAGATGGTGCGCGACGCGCAGAGAAAAGTCCTGCCCAGAGAGTTGCGGGCAGCTCGCAAGCGGCGCACCGGTCGGGCATCGGCCCTGGCGTGGGAGCTGAAGAGGGCTGTCAGCCGTCTCCTCAAGCTCCTGAGGTCCTAAGATGAGCCCTCTAGGAACGCGGAGGCGTCGGGTAATGACGAATATCGATCAGGATATCCCGCCTGTGATGGGGGCCAATACGACAGTGCACAAGGAGAGAAGCGATGAATTATAGAGGGAGCCGGTGGTTGAGAAGTGGTTGAGTATTCGTTCCGACCCGCAACCGGGGCAGATGCGTCGAAGGTGCCCGCACTCGTTGACGTCGCGCTCGGGCACTACGTAGAGCGCATCGGGACGCTGCCTCTGCTCTCTTCATGGTCCCTGTACGGCGGCACGAAGGGACCTATGTTTGTCCGTACCTTAAGCAGGTCATTAGACCGGATGCCGGTGGCCGCTGATCCAGCAGGCTCAGTCGCAGCAAACCTCGGGATCGCCGATAGCAAGCGCGACAAAGGAGAGACGAATGACCGTTTACGAGATTCGGGTGAAAGGGCACCTCGATCCACGCTGGTCGGAGTGGTTCGATGGACTTCGGATCACCAACGAGCCGCACGGAGAGGCGCTGCTCTCAGGGAATGTTGCGGACCAGGCCGCCTTGCACGGCGTGCTGGCCAAGGTGCGTGACCTGAACCTGCAACTCATCTCGGTAACCAGCGTCGATTCAGACCAGCAGGAGCTCTCTGGTGGCCGCGGAGCCCAAGAATGAGTACCTACGCCCGCCTCGGACACTCCCTCTCCGACACCGACAG
>DATMVF010000128.1:0-12949 GCA_035563475.1 Rubrobacter sp. | reverse complement strand
ACCAAAGCGGGACACTCAATCATCAAACCCCAGATGCGCAAGAACAACGCAGCCTTCGGAGGGGAGCACTCCGGGCACTTCTACTTCAGGGACAACTACTTCGCCGACTCGGGCATCATCGCCATGCTGACCATAGCCGAGCTCGTCGCCCGCCAGGAAGAGCCCGTCTCCAGACTCCTCTCCCCCATCGACCCCTACGTCCGCTCGGGTGAGATCAACTCCGAAGTAGAAGACCAGGAAGAGACCCTGCAGAAGGTCGAAGACCATTTCTCGGCGCACGACGACGCCAAGGTAGACTACCTCGACGGCCTGACGGTCGACCTGGGAGAGTGGTGGTTCAACCTCCGCCCCTCGAACACCGAACCCCTCCTCCGCCTCAACGTGGAGGCCGAAGACAAAGAAACTATGGAGCGCAAACGCGACGAGTTGCTCAGCCTCATTCGAGAATAGGCATCAGGTTACAGGCATCAGGTGTCAGGTTGCGCGGGCGGACGCTAGCGGGTGCGACGAAAACGCCCCCGCTATCCACAGCGGAGGCGCTATTCCGTAAGACGTGGCCCGGCAGGCTGAAGCCTGAAGCCCGGTGAGCGCTAGCTCACCGTTATCAGGTTTCGTACTTCGCGGACGCCTTCGACCCCCTGGGCGATCTCACCGGCGGCCTGCTTGGCGTCCTCGGATGGCGCGGTGCCGCGCAGTTCGGCGATACCGTCGTTTACCTCGACGTTCACCCGCGGCATCTCGGCCGTGCGCGGGTCCTCACCGATCTGGGTGCGGATGCGTTGTTCCAACTCCTCTTGCTGCTCGCCTACGCCCTCGACGTCGCTATGCTGTTCGCCGATCAGGGGTCCGGAGGAGGGATCGGAGTAGTCTCGCTCGGCGCCGGTGCGGTTGGCGCCGCCGGCCGTCCCTACCGGGGTGCCACTACCCCAGGTCTGGCCCCGCTCTCCTGCCGGGCTGCCGGGATCGGGGGCGTGGGGACCGGTCGTGCCCGTGTAGGACGAGGATCCTTCCGAGGTCTCGCCTTTCTTGGAACGGGCGATGGCGGCCCCGATGGCGAGCCCGATCAGGGTGAAGATCGCGTACTTGAAGTACCGGGACTTCTTCGATTCCTGCGCGCTCATCGCCCGGCGTATTAGCTTGGCCTCGGCCTTGCCGAGCTTCCACGCGGCCTTCCCCGCGGTCCTGCCGGCCACGGGCGCCACCCTTGCTCCTGCCTTCGCACCGGGCTTGGCGGCCTTTCTCTTGCTGCGTGCCATTCACTACCTCCATCTTCGCGGAGTCGGTATCTCGAAACAACGAGATACCCCGAAAAGCCGGTTCGGAAACAGCCCAGGGACGGCGGCCAGCACGCCGCTGGAGACTCCATGGGGCTCTCTACCCGTTGCGGCGTAGTTTGGGGACGAGGGTGAGCCTCCTGTAGCGCATCCTCCTCTCGTTCAGCGGTCTTTCGAACTCGGCTTCGCGGGCGAGATCTACCCCACCCGCGGCCGCTGCCTCGACGAGAGCGGCGAGATCTTCTGTCTCCGAGGGTGAGAGATCTGTGGGGTCGAGGTCTTTCTCCCGCTCGAAGAGTCTTACGCGCCTCGCAAAGGAGACGAAGATGCTGCACGGTTCGGGGCAGGGGATCTCACCTTCGCCCCGGTCTACTTCGAGCGGCGTGCCCTCATCCACGTCCCAGAGGGTCTTCTTGAGACATACCGAGTCCTCGCAACAGGCTGTGGCCGCGTCGATCACCCCCTGGTCCGAGAGCCGCTGAACCCGTTTGTAGATCCCACTCTGCCTCGCCGCGTTCTCCCTGAAGCTCGTGAGATCCAGCCTCCCCTCCCTGTGGAGGTGCCAGTGGACGACGCCGGCGGGGTAGAGGTAATTCATCGCGGTCGCCAGAGCGCGGTCGTCTGCAACCCTGAGCTCCCAGCCGCGCCGCAGGTTCGGGGAGCTCTTCAGCGGCCTGTACTCCCCGCGCTCGGTAAGCCTGGCGATCTCCCGCGCAGCGTGCGGGTCCTCAGTGACTCTGAGGCCATCCTCTCTCTCGTCGTCCACGTGACGCAGCGAGTATCCGAGGGGCGGAGCAGGGCGTACGATCACCTGCCCGAAGACGCGACCTTGCGGCGCATCGTCCACCCATGCCGCAAAGGCCTCGCGCGAACTCGCGGCGGCGTTCTCGGGTCGCCCGGTGTGAGCGTCAGGCAACAGGCTGCCCGGTCATCGTCCCCCGGGCGCGGGCGACTATGAGGTTCGCCATGGAAGGGTGCGTTCCGACGGGGGCACCGTAGAAGATCGTCTTGCCGGGGCGTAGGGTAACATCGCCCGTAAGGCCAAGGTCCTCGGGGATCGTCTCCCGGGTGTGCCAGCCCTCCGCGATGAACAACGGGATCAGGATCACGTTCTCAGCCTCGATACGATCGACGACGTCGCCTATCTCGGGGTCTTGATCCAGAAACCCCACTTCGACGAGGTCGTAGATCCCACGCTCCCTGATGCGTCCTGCGTTGAGGTAGATCACACCACCGGAGTTCTTGTTGAGGTCGGTTCCGTGGCCGAGCAAGACGAGGGCCGTGCGTCCCGAGACATCTTTTCCGCGCATGAGGTCTTCGGTACGTTCCAGGATGACATCGGGCATCTCCTCGAAGGTGCCAAGGGGTCCGGCGTAGCGGACGGTCTTCTCGCCCTTCCTGGAGAGGGGCCCTTCCAGACCGAGCTCCCTGGGGATGACCTGTTGGGTGAAATATCCTTCGGAGATAAAAGCGGGGACGACGTAGACGTCGTCTGACTCTATGGTGTCGAGCACGTGGCGCATGGAGGGTTCCTCTTTCCAGAAGCATTCGACGACCTCGTCGAACTCTCCGGTCTCCCTGATGCGGCCGGCGTGCTCATAGACGGGCAGGCTGGAGTCTTCGTTGAGGTGCGAACCGTGTCCCACGATGACCAGGGCCCTCATGCTCCTCCTCTTCGCCGACAGTTCTGCCAGATTCTACCTCAAGCGATTCGGGGAGGGCCATCGGCCCTCCCCGAATCGCGCTGTCAGCTTTCAGCTCTCAGCAAGAACAAGAGAGCTGAGGGCTGACGGCTGATGGCTGAAGGCTCGCAAAGGGGCCTAAGGCCCCATTGCGATTCACCATCCCGTGGCGGGTCTGAGCCTGTGGCTCAGGGCGTCAGGACCGTACTCGAGGGCGACGAGGAAGGCTGCGGCGATGACGGGATACTCGGTCGTAGTCGGGGAGAGGCGAGGGTCCGCCCGGAGCAGGCCGCCGAGGTTGGCTATCCCTTCGAGGCCCCGCCTGGAGTGGACACCGCCGGCCTTCAAGACCCCGTGTGCCATGCGGGAGACTTCCTCGGCCTCCTGGCGGCCCGCGCGGGCCGCCACATCGAGGTCGGGGACCTCCGAGAGGACCTCGAGGTAGGCCTGGACCAGGGCACCGCGGGCGGAGTCCGCCCTGGAGAGAGAGGTGAGGAGCGCCGGCCTGGCGAGCTCGCGGGTGACCTCGAAGTCCCTGGCGTACTCTCGGGCCAGGGCGTGGCGCCCCGCCGCGAAGCGCATCGCGTCGCGGAGCGTGGCGTCTTTACCCGCCCCGAGCGCGTAAGATAGCGCACCGGCGAGGGCCTCTTCGCCGCCGGCCACCTCAAGCGCCCGCGCAAACGGCGCTATCTCGTCGTGTCCGAGTCCTGCGAGAACCCGGGCCGATGGCTCTTCGCGCAGGGCGCCGCGGGCCAGCGGGGCCAGGTACCCGGCGATTCGAGGATCGGCGTAGCCGGCCAGAGAGAGTGAAGAGACGGTGGCATCTAGGACCGTCTCCCCCACGCCCCTGCGGCCCGAGAAGGCGAGGGCATCCCTGACCGATAGTACTGAGAGGGCCTTCGACTCGTGCGCGACGCGCCCGTCGAGGTAGCGGGACCCCGTCCCCGGGGTAGGGGCGCTGTAGACGAGCATCATGGCCGTCGCGGCGCAGGCCGCAACTAGACTTTCGGGTACGTACTCTGTGCTCCGATGCTCCATCCAGGCTACTGCGCCCCGTCAAGGTCCGCAGGCACAAACACCTCCCGTCCGGCTGTAGATGGCACCATTCTAACCCGAGGCGCTCGACACTCCGTGCGGACAGAGTAATATACTCGTCGCCATGGTTCACACACCACACCACATAAGAGCGTCCGACTCTCGCCGAGCAAGGCCTTGAATACCCGCGACCACACCTCCCTCGTACCCGAGAACGCCTTCGAGCAGGGCACGAAGGAGGGCACCCTCGGCGCGGAAGAGGAGCTGTGGCTCGCCGACCCGGGAACCTTCAAGCTCGCTGATGGGGCACAGAAGATACTGGCCCACGAGAGCGCGACCCTGTTCTCAGGCGAGCTCATAGACTGTGAGATCGAGTCGAATACCGGCGTTCATGAGCAACCAGCAGGAGTTCTGGCCGACCTCGTCTCCCGCAGGCGCATCCTGCTCGGGCATGCAGGACGGCTTGGCAGGGTCCTCGGCACCAGCGGGACGCATCCCATCGGCGACTGGCGGGAGCAGGAGATCATCGACAAGCCCCATTACCAGCGCCTGAAAAGGAAACTGGGGTGGTTGATCCGGCGCAACAACACGTTCTCCGTGCACGTCCACTACGCCGTGCAGGGCCGCGGGAAGGCCGTTTACCTCTTCAACCGCCTGCGCGAGTACGTGCCGCACATGCTGGCGCTCTCGGTCAACTCTCCATTCTGGCAGGGCGAGTACACGGACATGCACTCGGCGCGCGTCCTTATGTTCTCGCGCGCCTACCATCGCGCCGGGCTGCCCGAACCCTTCGGCGCCTGGGAGGAGTACACGGATTACGTCGACTACCTCACGCGCGCCGGCCTCATAGACGCCCTCGGGGAGATCTGGTGGGACGTGAGGCTCCACCCGGGTCTCGGCACCGTGGAGATCAGGGCCTTCGACGCCCAGACGGACGTGGCCCGCAACGAAGCCCTCGTCGCCCTCGCCGCCGCCCTGTGCGACTTGCTGGCCCTGGAGTACGACGCAAACGAACTGATGCCCATCATCCCGAACCGGGAGATAGAAGAGAACAAGTGGAGCGCCCAGCGTTACGGCCTGGAAGGCATCTTCATAGACCACGAGACCCACGAGGCCGTCGATACCCGCGTGGCCATCGAGACGCTGGTGACGCGACTCTCCGGGGCCACTTACAGGGACCTCTCGGGTCTCGAGCGCATCCTGGATGGTCCGACAGAATCCGTGCGCCAGCTAGAGGTGTGGCGAGAGACGGGATCCACGCTCGAGGTCGCGAAGGACCTGGCGCGTAGGACCTCGGCGCCCTAGCGCCCGAGCACCCTGCGCCTGGCCTGGTCTACGACGATCCTGCGAACCTTCGGGTTCATCATAGCCTTGACGGCCACCCGACGCGCCGTCTTGCTCTTGATCAGTTTGATTGCGATAGCCTTTTTCACGACTCACCTCCTGTCAGGTCGCCCTGTCTATCTCGGCGTGGTACCTGCTGCCCATGCGCCCACCCAGAGATCCTCCAAGGAAGGCAAGGAGCAAGGCGGCTGCGAGGGTTACGAGGCCGACGACGCCGGCACCGGCCAGGTTGTCGGCCGTGGACAAGATCCTGTCGAGTAGGTTGGCGAGTACCTCGGCTATCCCGGCGGGCAGGAAGCCGCTGAAGATCGCGGCCGCCAGGGCGAGGATCACGAAGACGATAAACATCCAGACCACCACCATGGCCCCGTTGCGCCCCCCGTCGAAACGCGCGAGACGCCCGGCTACGTACCCGCCGAAGAAGAAGGTCAGGAAGACCAAGACCCCAAGCAGGGCGAGGCCCGTTATGACCGAGGCCCCTATCTGCCCGCCCGAAAGGTCGGGCGTGATGCCGAAGGGGATGAGCACGAGCCCGGCGACGGCCGAGAACAGCGCCCCCAGGACGATGGCGAAGACGAACCCGAGAAAGCTCGCCAGCCAATCCACACCCCCGTACATGTCCCTGAGCCGGTCCTCACGCTCCTCCGCGGCCTCGAAGTAACCCCTCGGGTACGGTGTCGCATCCCTGGTCGTGTCAGGGTGGTCGGGTACCCTGATCACACGGGTCTCGTTCTCCTCCTGGGAAGGCTCCCTGGCCACCCTCCGGGTCTCGTAGGACGCATCTCCATCCGACCGGACCTGGCGCGTGGCCTCCGAGTCGTTCTCGGTGGGTACCCGGCGCGTCTCATCGTCCTCATCTCCAAGAGGTCCCGTACGGCGGCGCTCCTCGCGGCCCTCTTGCGGCCTGTCGCTCATCTCTCCCCCTTACGTCATATAGTCGGTCGGGCATCTGTAGTACAGTGTAGATTCTACCCTGCCGGGCGTCAGGGGTACCCGCGAGGCCGACCCTGCACAGGTCAGCAGGATGGCGCCAGGGCCCAGCTTTATACATCAGGCCGAGAATCGGGCCTGATCTCGGCGCCTGGCTTGTACGCTGGGCCATATGCAACGGGTGGGGGCCCTTCATATCATGGCTGCTGTTGCTGGCGGGTCCCGGCCCCGGGACCCGGTAAAGAAAGAATATCCTAAGGAGGTAAGCTTGGAGACGGCTGACAGGCAGAGCGTATTGCGGCAGGCAGAGGAGAACAACGTACAGTTCATGCGGCTGTGGTTCACCGACGTTCTAGGGACGCTGAAGAGCTTCGCGATCCCGGTCGGGGAACTTGAGGACGCCCTCGACGGGGGCATGGGCTTCGACGGGTCTTCGATCACGGGCTACCAGGACATCGAGGAGTCGGACATGATAGCCATGCCCGACCCCTCGACGTTCCAGGTCATCCCCTGGAGCCCGCCGGATGCGCCGACGGCGCGTATGATCTGCGACGTCAGGACGCCGGATGGCGACCCCTACGTCGGCGACCCCAGGCACGTCCTGAGACGCGCCCTGGAGCGGGCGAACGAGATGGGCTTCGACAAGTTCTACTGCGGACCGGAGCTGGAATACTTCTACTTCAGGGACTCCAAAGGGACGGAGCCCCTCGACTACGGCGGCTATTTCGACCTGACGACGCTCGACGCGGCGACGGCTTTGAGGCGCGAGACGGTGCAGTCGCTGCAGCAGCTCGGCATAAAGGTAGAGTACTCCCACCACGAGGTCGGCATCTCCCAGCACGAGATCGACCTCCGCTACGACGACGCTATGGCGATGGCCGACAAGGTGATGACCTACAAAACCGTGGTCAAAGAGGTCGCCACCCGTCACGGCGTATACGCCACGTTCATGCCCAAGCCCCTGAGGGACCAGAACGGCTCGGGGATGCACACCCACCAGAGCCTGTTCTCCGGTGGCAAGAACGCCTTCTTCGACGCTGACAACGAGTACTACCTCTCTAGCGAAGCGCAGTCGTTCATCGCCGGCCAACTGAGACACGCACGGGAGATCAGCGTTATCTTCGCCCAGCACGTGAACTCCTACAAGCGGCTGGTCCCCGGCTACGAGGCACCGGTCTACATCGCCTGGAGCCGCCGCAACCGCTCCGCGCTGGTCAGGGTCCCGCTCTACCACCCGGGCCAGGAGAAGGCCACGCGGATGGAGCTCCGCTGCCCCGACCCCGCGGCGAACATCTACCTCTGCTTTGCGGCGCTCTTGCACGCCGGCCTGGAGGGCATAGAGAAGGGCTACGAGCTGCCCGAACCGATGGAGCGCAACCTCTACCATCTGACGGCCGAAGAGCGCGAGAAAATGGGAATCGAGAGCCTTCCCGCAGACCTCGGGGAGGCGATCAAAGAGGCCGAACAATCCGAGCTCCTGCACAAGGCTTTGGGCGAGCACACCTACACCCGCCTCCTGCAACTAAAGCGCGAGGAGTTCGAAGACTACAGGGTGCAGGTTACGCCGTACGAACTCGAAAGGTACTTGCCGGTTTTGTAGGTTTCAGGCTTCAGGCTACAGGTTGGGGTCCGGCTCATGCCGGGCCCCTCGTGATCGAGCGGGACAGTGTTCACGGCGGTTTTCGGATCGCCGAACCAACAAGATTCACATCGGTTCCTGGTATACGCTCCTGTCCTCAGAGAAGACCTGAAGCCTGTAACCTGATGCCTGAAGCCTGTAGCCGCGTTAGCGACTTCCAAGCAGGCTCAGAATCTCGGGGAGGAGCGATCTCGTGGTGCTCATCGCTTCTCCCGCGTAGATGCTCTCGTTGCCCGACCAGTCGCCGAAGTATCCGCCGGCCTCGCGAAGGATGGGTGGGAAAGGTCCGCAGTCCCAGGGGTTGATAATGGGGTCGAGCATCAGGTCCACCCCGCCCGTGGCGACGAGGGCGTGACCGTAGGCGTCGGACCAGCCGCGGGTGCCTCCTGCGGACGAGCGAATCCGCTGCCAGGCTGCCGAGCGACCGTGCTCCTCGAAGCTGTCTGCGTCGGTGAAAGAAACCATGCCTTGCGCCAGGCTCCTTGTGGTCGACACGCTGGTCCTGCGGCCGTTTCTGTAGCATCCTTCGCCTGTGGCGGCGCAGACCATCTCGTCGATGGCCGGAAAATACGCGGCCCCGACCTGGCAGACGCCTTCTATCTCTAGCCCGATCAGGACGCCGTACAAAGGAACGCCGCGGACGAAAGACTTCGTACCGTCTATAGGATCGACGACCCAACGATAGTCGGCGTCGGACCCTTCGTCCTCCCCGTACTCCTCTCCCAGGACCGCGTGCCTCGGGTAGCGCGCCCCTATCCTCTCACGGATGAGGGTCTCGGCCTCGCGGTCCGCCACCGTTACGGGCGTATCGTCGGCCTTGAACTCCGGACGCGCCGCCTCCGTCCCGAAGTAGCCGAGGGTTAACTTTCCAGCCTCGTAAGCAGTCTGGACGCCGAATTCGAGGTAGGGGCGCAGATTCATGCCCCCAAGATAGCATCCTTCTCCGGTCCGAGATGCCGAACCAGACCAGTTCACGTGTGTCCACACGGCCGCAGATTAGACGGCCTCTACCTTTCCCCTATAATCTATGCGGTCCTGCGTCTCGCGTAGAAGGGTGGTCCGGACTTGGTCACGATCGGCGCTACGAGCCGAGCAAGTGAGGAATTCGCGCCAGAGCTGCTCACGGTAGCATTGTACAAAGGCGAGAGCCCGCAGGACCTCGGCGAAGACGCCGCCAGAGTCGTGTCGGACGGAGATTTCGGCGGCAAAGCGGGCGAGACGGCCCTGCTCTACGGCCAGGACGGGCCTGCTCCCCGGCTCTTGCTCGTGGGCCTCGGGGAGAGGGATCTCTTCACACTGGAGAGACTCCGCCGTGCGGCGGCCACCGCTGCCAGACGCGCCAGGGCGCTCAAGTTGCAGAGCGCGGCTTTCTCCCTGCCGGCCCTCCCTGATACAAGGGAGATCGCGCGCACCGTCGCCGAAGGGGCCAGGCTGGGACTGTACCGCTTCGACAGGCACAAGAGCGCGGCTGAGGACCATGATCTCGAAACGTTCTGGCTCGTCGCCGACGAAGGGGATTTGGACGGGGCCGCAGAGGGTGCCGAACTGGGTTCCAGGGTCGCGGAGGGGACCGTGCTGGCCCGCGACCTGGCCAACGAGCCGTCCAACGTGGCTACTCCGGAGTATCTCGCACAGAGGACCCGCGCTATCGCCGAAAAGTACGGTATGGAGCTCGACGTTCTCGACCGGGCCGGCATCGAAGAAGAGGGGCTCACCGGCCTGGCTACCGTGGGCCGCTCGGCCTCCAACGAGCCTTACTTCATCGTGCTCGAGCACCGCGGGGGTGGAGACTCGTCACCCATCGTGATCATAGGTAAGGCCGTAACCTTCGACTCGGGTGGTATCTCCATCAAGCCGTCGGCAGGAATGGAGGACATGAAGTTCGACATGAGCGGTGGCGCGGCCGTCCTCGGGGCGATGGAGGCAGCAGGAGCCCTCGACCTACCGCTCAACGTCGTCGCGATCGTGCCAGCGACCGAGAACCTGCCCGGTGGGGACGCTTTCAAGCCCGGCGACGTACTGCGGATGCACTCGGGGAAGACCGTGGAGATAGTTACGACCGACGCGGAGGGGCGTTTGATCCTCGCTGACGCCCTCTCTTACGCCAGGCGCTACGAGCCTTCCGCCGTCGTGGACTGCGCCACCCTGACCGGCGCCTGCGTCGTGGCGCTCGGGGACCACGCCTCCGGCCTCATGGGGAACGATGAGGACCTTATCGCAGAGCTTCAGGCCGCGGGTGAGTCGACCGGGGAGAGGGCCTGGACGCTGCCGCTCCTGGAGGAGTACACCGAGCAGATAAGGGGCGACACCGCGGACATAAAGAACTCCGGCGGCCGCAAAGGAGGAGCCTTGACCGCCGGTGCATTCCTGAAAGAGTTCGCCGATTACCCGTGGGCGCACCTGGATGTTGCGGGAACGGCCTACGGCAAAAAGGGTAACGCCTACACCACGAAGGGCGCGACGGGCGTCCCCGCCCGCTTGCTCGTGGAGTTCCTACTCGGGAGGACGCGATGATACTGGAGATGCTCACCGTCAGCCCTTTCCAGGAGAACTGCTACATCATCGGGGATGAGGAATCCGGGGTAGGCGCGGTCGTGGATCCCGGCGACGAGGCGGCCCGCATCGCGCTCGCCGTCGAGCAGACGGGTCTGGATGTCGCGTCCATAATCGTTACGCACGCCCACATCGACCACGTCGGGGCCGTCGCCGCCCTCGTCGACGAGTACGCCTGCCCGGTCCTGATGCACGCCGAGGCAGAACCTATGTTGAGGCAGCTTCCGACCCAGGCGATTATGATGGGCCTGAAGTTCGGCAAGGTCCCAGCTGTGGACCGTTACATCGGCGATGAGGAAGTGCTCGAGGTCGGGGATCTCAGGCTGCGGTCGCTCTACACACCCGGCCACGCGCCAGGGCACCTGGCTTTCTACGTCGAGGACGAAGGTCTCGTCCTGTCTGGCGATGCCCTCTTCGCCGGGAGCGTGGGAAGGGTAGACCTGCCTGGCGGGAGCATGGAGGTCCTCATGCGCAGCATCGAAGAGCGGTTGCTGACGCTCCCTGACGAGACGAGGGTCTTTCCCGGGCACGGACCACAGACCGAGATCGGGAACGAGCGGGCATCCAACCCATTCTTGCAGGGAGGGCTGTTTTGAGCGAGAGCGTCCACAAGCACCGGGAATCGGCCCCGGAGACGGTCAGGGTCGCGATTTTGACCATCAGCGACACGAGGACCCGCGAGACCGACACGGGGGGCGATACCGCGGAACAGATCCTACGCGAAGCGGATCAGGAGATCGTGGCGCGCCAGATCGTCAGGGACGAGGTGAACGGCATCAGGACGAGTCTCATAGACCTGCTTGCGAATCCAGAAGTGGACGCTGTTGTTACGACGGGCGGGACGGGTATCTCGGGCCGCGACACGACCTACGAGGTCGTCGACCGCATGATCGAGAAGAAGCTCGACGGTTTCGGTGAGATCTTCAGGATGCTGTCCTACGAGGAGATCGGGGCCGCGGCGATCATGAGCCGCGCGATCGCTGGAGCCGTAGGAACGAAGTTCGTAGCGAGCCTGCCGGGATCGCGCAACGCGGTCAGGCTCGCGGTGGAGAAGCTCCTGGTCCCCGAGCTGGCCCACATCGTGTTCGAGCTTCGCAAGCACGAGGAAAGCGGGTAGAGCGATGGAGAGAGAACCCCTATCTTCCGATGCGGATGCGCTCTGGCGCAGGCTGTGGGAGATCTGGCAGGACAACGGCGAGGAGGATGTGGTCCTCGATTCCACCGAGCTGGCCGCCCTCGAAGAGGAGATCCCAGGTCTCGAAAACCGGATGAAGACGGCCCTCGCCTACCTCCAGCGCGCCCGCTACATCCAGTACCGCTCCGGGGTCGGCGAGGACGGCCTGGAGCCCATCCTCTACGACGTCTACGAGCCGCGCTGAGCCCGTGAGAACCTGGTGGAGCCTCGAGGAGCGTGAGGAGTATGACCTGGGGCTCGCTGTGATCAGTCCTGTTCGACCAGGTCCTCCAGACGCAGACGGGCTATCTTGGATATCTCGGCCAGGGCGGTTTCGATCTCTTCGGGACGTGAGTGCTCCAGGCGCCTCTCGGCGCCGGCGAGGATCGTCTCCTTGGTGTGTTCCCTGACGGCGAAGATCAGGGGGAAGCCGAACTTCTCCTTGTAGGCGTCGTTCACCCGATGAAACTCCCGGTACTCCCCCGGACTCAGCGCGTCCAGGCCCGCCGATGCCTGCTCTCTTTTCGACGCGAGAGTGAGCTCACCGGCCATGGCCGCCCTTCCCGCCAGGTCGGGGTGCGCCAGGATGAGGGCCATCTTGCGCCCTTCGGGGGCCGCCTCTACCGCCCTCGCCATCGCGCTGTGCAGCCCGTCGAGCCCACTGAACGGTCTCGCGCGGTACGCCTCTTCGGCGACCCAGGGTGAGTGTTCGTAGAGTCCTTCGAAGCGCTCTACGAACCCTTTTCGACTCAGGCGATTGACTTCTTCGACCGTGATCTTCTCCGGCATCCTCCTCCTGTTCGCTGGAACGCCTCCCGTTACCTTCTCTACCGGGCAGGAGCGCGTCTGCCGCCGGCGCTGCCGAACTTCGCGGACTCGCCCTGCGCTTCTACCTTGATCTTTACCTCGCCGACTCCGGCGTCGAGGGCGGCTTCCACCACCTCCCTCGCGGCGTCGAGCGCCTCGCCCCGCCTTCCGGCGAGCACGGTGGTGTCGGGACCGGCCTCGTGGATCGAGAGGCCCGAGGCGTTCGCGGCCCGCATCCCTGCCTCCTTCTGCTTCTGCGGGGCTTTCGCGCCACGCACTGAGGGTAGGATCGTTATCTCCACGCTGAGCTCCGCCCTGTTGTATCCCGGCATCAGTACTCCCTCCTTCCTCTCATGGTGCCGAGGGCCGCGCGCCCCACGGCTGCGTGCGACGGGGCGGCCCTTCGGCCATGCCTACGATCTGTTCCGGACGGACGGGCATCCGGGGTAGCTCACTTCCCGTGGCGTCGCGCAGGGCGGCGACGATCGCGGGGGGCGTGGAGATGTTGGGC
>DATMVF010000127.1:0-20575 GCA_035563475.1 Rubrobacter sp. | reverse complement strand
GCGGCGAAGGGTGGCGGCGAAGAGCAAGGACGTGGTCCGCCCGGCTCATCTCACGACTCGGAGAAGAGCTTCAGGCGGCGCGCCGGCAGCTGGCCGCACGGCCCTCAGAGGTGCCCAAGCTCGCGGCGCTGGCGCTGGGCTACTGGGCCTTCGACGCCCTTTGCCTGATCCTCATGTTCGACGCCCTTGGCGTGGCGGCCGATCCCTTCGTTCTCCTCGTGGCCTACGGGGTGGCCACCACCATCGCGGCCATACCGCTCACACCGGGGGGCATAGGTATCTTCGAGGTTACCATGCTCGCCACCCTCGCCCTGCTCGGGGTTGGCCCCGAAGCCGCGATACCGATCCTCGGTTACCGCCTCTTCAACTTCTGGCTACCCATTCCGCTCGCCCTCGTCTTCTATCCGACACTCCGATGCAATGGACGAGGCCGCGATCCCCACGGTTAATGCTTCGGGCGACCGCCTGCGACTGCGCACCAGAACCGGGTACGCGAAGATCGGGAACGATTAGGTTGAGGTTTCGTTCTGCGGGCGGCAACGTGCCCTTCATCTGCAGCTGTGGAGGGACGAGCTCCGTGGTGGCAGCGGCACCGATGAAATGTTCGCCGGAAACGGCGACGACACGGTATTCGGTGGCACCGGCACTGACGGCATCGACGTCTCTGGAGTCAGGGGCGTAGGCCCCTCCGGGCCCGGCGAGACTCGGGGGTTTCGAACTCCGTGCTTATTGTGGGCGGCCGAAGCGTTCTGTGAGGCCGGCATGGAGGCGTGCGGTACCGATGCGGGACGAGATGCGATCGTTGTCGGTCGCCAACTCGGGGTAGTGCTCCTCGAGCATGTCCAGCCTCTGGGTAGTCCGATCTATGGCATCGTAAGCGCGGCGGAGCTTGTTCTCCCACTCCCGCTTCACGAGGGAGCCTGGTGCCGCATCGACCCCGTCGCGCATCTGGTGGAGCCGCTCGGCGAGCCGTACGTAGCCCTCGTAGTGCTCCAGGTATCTGTCGTAGCACTTCTGGAAGAACCTGGCAGGAGCCTTGTTCCAGCCGCGTCCCGGCACATCGTCGTCAGGGTGCGGCACCTGGACTCCAAGCCGCGGCGAACCTTCTTTGGGCCGCGCCGGCTCCGGGTCCTCCTTCGGTGTCCTCTCCTCTTCATCTTCTACTTCAGAGGAGCTGCCCCTATACGGCGTTCCCCGGACGTGCCGGTCCAGCCCTTCAGGCCGCCTGCTGCCAGGGGATGCTTCGTCCTGCCGCCGTCCACGAGTATATCCGACCATCTCGGGGACCTTCTCGCGCCGCTCCACTTCCCGCTCCTGGCTCTCCTCTGGAGCGTGGCCTTGTCGCTGCACGAGCGCGAGCAGTAACGCTTCCCTTTCGTGCAGGAGCTCCAGTCGCCTCTCGGTCAGGTCGACGTAGCGGCGCGCGGTCCGCAAGAATAGGACAGCGATAGTGAGGATCGCGACGCATGTAGCGAGTACGGCCCCGATGCCGACGTACATCAACGTTGCGCTCATCCCTCTTGTCTTCCTCTCAACGCTGCCCGATCCAGGATCGAGGCTCCTGCACAGCGCATTAAATCCTACAAGCGATAGAATAGCAACCGGTCCTGCCCGAAGCGCCCACTTCGAGAAATCTCGCGGCAACTCTAATCGCGTCTGAGCGTGACGCGCGGAAGGCCGGAACCCTTTCGAAGCGCTCTCGGTGGTCGCAGGGCCTCGCCGTGCCTGGTATAGAAGACGATGCCCCGGACCTCGTTCGCGAATAAGGGTACTATGTCCTCACCTGACACTCTGAAAGGGGATCTACGATGGCCTATTTCGAAGGACAGCTCAAGCGCGCGAGTACGGAAGCCGGAGAGGAGCATACGGGCTATGTCCTGGAGACGGAGATAGATATGTCGGCCGTACAGGATGCCGACGAGTTAGTCGGGGACCAGATAGCCGTAACCGGGGACGTGGAGATCGTAGACTTCCCCGAGAGGGGTAAGATCCTGGTCTTCAGGGCCACCTCGGTTGCGGTTCTGGAAGAGGATGAAGAAGACGAGGAGATGCCTACCGGCTGAAGCGTGTGCGAGAGGACTGATCTTCCGCTTCGAAAGGCAACAGGTCTCAGGCTACAGGATATCGACTCCTTGCCTGAGGTGTTCGATCTCGCCCTCGAATAACTCCACAGTCCCCTCTCTCGTAGAGAGCAATAGGGCACCCTCCCGACTCAGGTCCACGGCCCTGCCTTCGACGGTTTCGCCGAAGCGCCGGACGCGTACCTTCTCTCCCAAGGTACAGTTCAAGTTGCGCCAGTCCTCGAGCACGGCCGCGAAGTCCTCGATCCTACCCAGCTCAGCGTCGAGGCTGGAGAGCAGGGCGCGCAGCAGCTCCAGCAGGTCTACGTCACGGCCGAGCTCGGCACGGATCGTGGTAACCTCTCGATTCTGAACCCCGAGCTCGGCCGGGTCGAGGTTGGCGTTCATCCCCACCCCGAGGATGACGTAGTCGAGGCGCCTCTCCTCTACCGTTTCGCCAGCGTTCCCCGCGCTCGATTCGGCAAGGATGCCGCAGACCTTCTTCCCGCCGGCGAGCAGGTCGTTGGGCCACTTGATACGGACCTCGACCCCGACCTCCCAGACCGCTTTCGCTACGCCGACCGCAGCCGTCTGGGTTATGCGAGATGCGAGACTCGCAGCGAACCGGGGACGCAGCATGAGTGACATCCACAGTCCACCTATCGGCGATCCCCAATGGCGTCCGAGCCTCCCACGTCCCCCGGTCTGGACCTCCGCGACGACGAGCGTCCCGTTCGGTGATCCGGCTCTGGCCAGCTCGCGGGCCCGCTCCTGGGTCGAGTCCAGAGCCCCGTGTACCTCGACTACCTGGGCGAGCGGGCTGTTCAAGGACTCGATGGCTCCCTGGTTCAGCGGCTCAACCAATGCCCAGCTCCTCGAGCGTTGCCATCTCGGCGAGCGTCCGGGCCGCCGCCTGCACGAGCGGCACGGCGAGCAGGCCTCCTGTCCCTTCGCCGAGTCGCATGTCCAGGTCGAGGAGCGGAGGCAGCTTAAGGGATCGGAGGGAGATGCTTGCTCCCGGCTCGGCGGAGCGGTGGCCCGCAATAATGTATCCCGCCGAGTGCGGAGCGAGGGCGCGGGCTACGAGTGCGGCGGAGTTCGAGACTACACCGTCGAGGATGACCGGGAGTCGGTACACGGCGCCGGCCAGGATCACACCGACGACAGCAGCGTGCTCCAGACCACCGACCTGCGCAAGGACACCGAGTGGGTCTTCGGGGTCTGGCTCGTGCAGCTCCAAAGCCTCTTCCACTACGTTGACCTTGAGCTTCAGGGTCTGGTCGTCGATGCCCGTGCCGCGACCCGTGGTCTCCTGGGGCAGGCTTCCCGTAAAGGCGGAGATGAGACAGGCTGCTGGTGTGGTGTTCCCGATGCCCATGTCGCCCGTTACCAGGAGATCTACACCCCCGCTCTCGACGAGTTCCTCCACGACTCCCGCCCCCGCCATCACGGCCCGCGCGGCCTCCTCGCGAGTCATCGCAGGCCCGCGACTCAGGTCATTTGTCCCACCTCGCACCTTCGCGGCGCGTAGCAGAGGATGCCTCTCCAACTCCCCGGCGACGCCGACGTCGAGAACGCTCACCCTCGCCCCCACCGTCTTCGCGACGCCGTTCACCGCCGCCCCTCCTGTGCAAAAGTTCCCCACCATTGCGGCGGTAACCTCCTGGGACCACGGCGAGATGCCGCGTTCGAGGACGCCGTGGTCGCCGGCGCAGACGACCACTGCAGGGCTCTCGGGGGCGGGCGGGCGCTCACCTGCCATCCCAGCGAGCCGCGCACCGAGCTCCTCCAGCCGTCCCAGGCTGCCTGGCGGTTTGGTGAGCCCGATGTGCCGCCTACGCGCTTCTTCGGCGGCGGCCTCGTCGGGCGGAGGTATTCCCTCGCCGAGCTCCAGCAAGCGGTCTTCCAGGGCCACGGCTAGTGATGGTGGCCGTGCTGCTGGTGCCCTGGCTCATCGGGGTGGTAGTGGGGCGTTGCCGGGGCGCCGACCTTCTCCTCGAAGCCGGGCAAGGCGACGCGATGGACGCACACGTCGCAGTTCATGCGGATGTCTCCTCTCAGGGCCTCTGTATAACGCTCGACCACAAGGTCAGCCAGACTCGGATCAGGCCCGAAGTACCCTGCATAGAGCGCCTCGACGCCTGGATTCCCCTCAGCAAATGCTCGGCTCTGACCACGGATACGCTCCTCGAGGACGCCGGTGAAGAGGAAGTAGGAGAAGACCACGACGCGCTTCGCGCCGAGTTTGAGGCAGCGATCCAGGCCGTTCGCGACATCGGGTGGGGTCATGCTGACGTAAGCGCTCTCGACTACGGGGTAAGGGCGTCCCTCGTAGAACAGGCGCGCAATCTTGGAGAGATCGGAGTTGGCATCGGGGTCGGAGGAACCGCGACCTACGACCAGGACTGCCGTCTCCTCCTTCTCCTCTTCGTGGACGACGGCGGAGATCCTCTCTTCCATCAGTTCGAGGAGCTCGGGCCTTATGCCGAGGGCGCGACCGTAGCTGAAGCTCATCTCGGGGTGGCCCATCTTCTCGCGCACCAGGGTTGCGGGGATATCGTCCTTGGCGTGGCCCGCGGCCAGGAGCATCAAAGGAACGGCGGCGACGTTCCTCGCCCCTCTCTCGGCGAGCTGGTCCACGCACTCCGAGATGGGTGGCCGGGAGAGCTCGATAAAGCCTCCCTCGACGGTCAGGGACGGGTTTCTTCGGCGCACGAGGTCGACCAGCTCGTGAAACTCTTTTGCCCCCCGAGGATCACGGCTGCCGTGGCCTATGATCAGCAGCGCCGGGGCATCTCCGTTTTCGTAGGTTCCGTTCTCGGTGCTCACCATTCGCCTCATGTCATCCCTCCTCACAGTAGATGAGAGCGTTCAGGGCCGCTGCCGCGACCGCAGAACCGCCTTTCGGTCCCCGGTTCGCGACGGCGGGCAGGCCGCTGTGCAGGAGCGCACTCTTCGACTCGGCCGCCCCGACGAAGCCGACGGGAAGACCGATCACGAGCGAGGGAGCTACGTCGAGTCCGAGCAGTTCGAAGAGCGCCGTAGGCGCGTTCCCGACGACCCAGACGGCTCCATTACCGACCTCCTCCGCAGCGACCCTGAAGCCGGCCGCAGAACGCGTTATGCCGGGCTGCTCGGACAACGCCTGGGCGCGGGGGTCGGAGACGAAGCACAGTGTCTGGCGGCCAGTGATCCCGGCCGCCACCATCCCCACGTCGGTAACGACCGGTTCGCCACGCCGCAGCGCCGAGATCCCGCCTTCCAGGGCCGCCTCGTCGAGGACGAGGTTCTCCGCGTAGTCCAGGTCCGCCGAGGCGTGGATGACTCGCTCCGCGACGGCGCGAGAGAGGGGTCCAAGGTGGGAGAGGTCGACGATCTCGCGCAGGATACGGTAGCTCTCTGTCTCTATGGGATGGATACGCCTCATTCGGCCTCCAGGAGTATCTCGACACATGCCGAGACCGGGCAGACCTCGGCGCACTCGGCGCAACCCGAACAGCGGTCTTCGAGGACGAGGAGGGGCGCTCCGTGGTCCCTGGGAGCGGGGCGGATCGCCTTCTCCGGGCAGGTCTTCAGGCAGGCGCCACAGCCGGCGCAAACGTCCGTCACGGCGAAGACCGCCTTCACCACAGGTATCCCCTCGGGGTTACCATGCGCCCTGCCACGACCCTGGTCTGGGAGCTTCCGACGAGGACGATGGTCAGCATGTCCACGTCTTCCGGGAGCAGGGATGCGAGATCTGTGATGATGACCTGCTGCGTCGGGCGGTAGGCGTTCTTCACTATGCCGACAGGCGTATCGGGAGGGCGGTGCTCGAGCAGGATCTCCTTCGCCTTTCCGAGCTGCCAGTCGCGGCCCTTGGAGCGCGGGTTGTAGAGCGAGACCACGAAGTCTCCCTCGGCAGCGGCTCTGACCCGGTCCTGGATCACACCCCACGGCGTCAACAAGTCGGAGAGGCTGACCGAACAATGGTCGTGCCCGAGCGGCGACCCGAGCAACGAAGCCGCCGCCTGCGCCGCCGTTACCCCAGGCACTACCACCACGTCGACGTCCTCGCCGGCCAGCTCGAGCGCCGGAGAGGCCATCGCATAGATACCCACGTCACCGCTCGATACCAGAGCCACGTTGCCGCCCGCGCGGGCTTCGCCGAGCGCGAGCTCCGCCCGCTCCACCTCATTGCCGAGCGGTGGCGTGAGCACCCGTGTCCCTGGCCGCAGTAGATGCCTAATGCGGTCGACGTACTGATCCAACCCGATTACGATCTCCGAGTCTGCGAGCGCCTCTCGGGCCAGTGGTGGAATGAGGGTGTCTTCGCCAGGTCCCAGGCTAACCAGCGCAAGCCTCCCCCGTACCGGTAGCCGCCCGATAGCGACCGTGGCGTTCGCGGATTTCCGCTTCTGGAGTACCAACTCCGCGCCGCAGGACACTACCGCAGCCTCGGCGACGCTCGGCGTCCCTACCGCCTCTCGAACTACCTCAGACGGGTTCGGCGCCTTGACTATAGAAAGTGCTTCGGCCGGATGGAAGTGGATCGGGGTGTCCAGCTTCTCCGCGGCTTCGAGCAATCCCGCCTCGTCGCGCTTCACGTCGATACTGGCGAGGGCCGCGACGCTCTTCTCAGCCAATCCGGCTTGCGCCAGGGAGCGGCGGAGAAGGTCGAGTATCTCTTCCGCACCCGCTCCCCTGCTGCAACCGACCCCGGCGACGAGCGAGGGTGGACGGTAGACGACAGCGGGACGGAGCGTCTCCACGAGCCGGTCGGAGATGAGGATCATCGGCGCCTCCCATTGCTCCGTCCTGACGACGTTCTCGGGTAGCGGTCCGAGCGGAAAGCGCCTGTCCGTGACGAGGCTGACCCTCTCGCCGGAGACGAGCGCGGCTCCGACGGAAGCCAGATCCGAGCCTCCCTCCAACCGGAGACCAATTTTCTCTACCAGAGAGTCGAGGGCGGATACGCCGACGGAGTCGCTTGCGGTGGTGATCACCGGCGTCCCTCCCAGGGTCTCCGCGACCCTTACTGCGAGGACGTTAGCCCCGCCTTCGTGCCCACCGCAGAGGGCTACGGCGAAGTTGCCGGCATCGTCGACGGTGACCACGCCGGGATCTCGATGCTTGCTCTCGAGCAGCGGCGCGACGAGCCGGACGGCGGCGCCCGTGGCGAGGAAGAGCACGATACCGTCGCACTCGTTCCAGGCCCGGTGGAGAACTTCTTTCGCCTTGCCCTCGTAGAGGCGCGCATCAGGCCATGCGCCGGCGAGGTGTGCGGCGTTGCGGCGGCCGTTCGCGGTGACTGCCAGGAGCCCGATCACTGCCTGCTCCCCGAGATGACGAAGACGGCGCTTTCGGCAGCGAGACGGTGCAGATTACCGACGCCCTTCATCCGGGACGCCTGCAGGAAGGTGGACTCTACCTCGAGGCCGCGATCTTCGAGGAGCTGTGCGGCAGGAACGACCCGTTCGAGGGTGACGAGGGCCAATACGACCGCCCGGCGCGCCCGGACGGCGGAGAGCTTGACGATCTCCTCGAAGGCGCCGCCGGTCCCGCCTATGAAGACCGCGTCGGGTTCAGGCAGGTCAAGCATGACCCCCGGGGCCGGGGCTTCCATGATCTGCAACCGGACACCGTGATGTTCGGCGTTGCGGCTTATAAGGGCGCAGCTCTCGGGATCGCGTTCGATGGCGATAACGGCAGCGCCAAGACGTGCGCACTCGATGGCTACCGATCCGCTGCCGGCCCCGATGTCCCAGATCAGGTCCCCCGGTCCCGGACCGAGACGCGAGAGTACGAAAGCGCGGGTCGCTGGCTTCGTGATCATGCCAGACCGGTGCTCGAACTCCTCTTCGGAGAGCGCCCACCGCGACGGACTCTGGGGACTAGAGGAGATCCAACCTCTGGCTCCCGGCATCCTCACTTCGTCGAACACGAGTACCACGTTAGGCTCTTTCCACTCCTTGCCGGCGACCGTGCCGGCGTCTCCCTGAAATACCCGTTCGTCCGCCTCACCCAGCTTCTCGGCAACAACAAAGGTTCGGTCCAGCCCGCCGAGCGCTTCCGCAAGTTCGGCCGGTCCGAAGTCGGGGGAGGTGAGGACGGCGACCTTGGGGTGAGTGCGGCAGACGTTGACGGCGCGATGGGGATCACGGCCGTGGGCGCTGACCGTGACGGCATCGTTCCACGAGAGACCGGCACGGGCGAAGACCAGTGCTACTGAGGAGAGGCCAGGCAAGACACGCAAGGTCTCCCTCCCGAATCGTTCGCCAAGGAGACGCACGATGCCGAAGAAACCAGGGTCCCCGGACGCGAGCACTACCACAGGACCTTCTGTGTCTTCGATCCGCACGAACGCCTCAGAGAGGTCACCCTTCAGGACCACGGCACGGTCGCGGTCAACTTCGAACATTTCCAGGTGCCGCCCACCACCGGCGACGAGCGCCGCATCCGCGAGCAGACGTTCGATCTCCTCGCCGAGCGGCCTTCCATCGAGACCGACGACGGTTATGCGACCCCGGTTCACACAGGGCCCCACGCCGTCAAGACCAGGGCGCCGGGACTGGCCCCCGCCGGTTCGAGAGTGTCGAAATCCACGAGAATAACATGAACCTCTAGTTTACCTTGAGTGTACTCGGCAAGGTTCTCGGCAGCCTGTTTACAGAGGAGGTCAGACGCCCTTTCGAGGTTCGCCGATCGCCAGAGTTCGTAGGCGTGGCGGGCCGTATTGGCTTCCTTTACCTCTTCGACCAGGTTAGTCGGGCCACCCGCTTCCAGGGTTATCCGTGCCAGCAGTTCGTTGTCGACTTTCGAGCGGGTCCAGTGGGTCATCATGACACCGGCGGCGAGCTTGGAGATCTTGCCCACCATACCGACGAAGAAGCAGCGCTCGAGGCTGTTCTCCACGGCCTTCTTCAGGGCCTGCCCGGTGAAGTCCCCGACCTCCACGAAGTTCACCTCTTCGAGGTCGGGCAGGAGGCGCATCGCCGCCTTCTCGGTGAGGCCCCCGGTCGAGAGGACGAAGGTGTTGTGGCCCTGCGCGCCCATGACGTCTATGGCCTGAACCACGCTCGCGGCCCATGCCGCCGTCGAGAAAGGACGCACGATGCCGGTGGTGCCGAGGATTGAGATGCCGCCGACGATCCCGAGGCGGGCGTTGGTCGTCTTCTCGGCCATCTTCTCGCCGCCAGGGACACTTATGACTACGCGGACGCCGCGCTCGTTTGGGTCGAGGACTTCCTCTACGGAATAGGAGATCATTCGCCGCGGCACGGCGTTTATGGCAGGTCCGCCGACGGGGAGCCCGAGCCCCGGTTTGGTGACGAGGCCGACCCCATCGCCCCGATCCAGTTCGAACCCCTGCTCTTCCCGCCACGAGATGTGGGCGGTGAGATGGGCGCCGTCGGTTACGTCGGGGTCGTCGCCGGCGTCTTTGATCACGACGGCCTCGGCCCACGAAGCGCCCAGATCACAGCGCTCCACCCCGAACTCGACGCGTCGCTCCCGGCCTTTCCCCGGCAACTTTACATCGACGCGAGCCTGCCGCCGGCCACTCACCAGTGCACTGGCCGCGGCTTTGGCGGCGGCGGCGGCACAGGTCCCTGTGGTCCAGCCCGTCCTGAGTCTCTGGCCCTTGACCTTCTCCATGCTTGGGGGCATGGAAGGCTCGCGGAGTTTACGTGGCGGCATCTGCTCCCTTCTGTGCAGGATTCGCCCGGCGGAACATGTGCGAGAACACGGGGCTGTAGAGATGAGAGCGTGTCCCTCCGGCCCCGAGTCCCGGACCGACCAGTATGAGCGCCTGCCTGGTAAATCCTGCCTCCCTCACCCTGTCGGCGAGGTCTTCGAGGCGGCACTCTATAACCTCTTCGTCGGGCCAGCTCGCCCTGTAGACCACGGCACAAGGGGTCTCGGGAGCGTAACCACCTTCCAGTAGTTCCTGCTGCAGGACGCGCGGTTTCGCTGCGGAGAGAAAGATCGCCATGGTCGTCCCGTGCTCCGCGAAACTCCTTATTTCTTCGCCCTCGGGCATCGGGGTGCGGCTCGCGCGACGAGTCAGAATCACAGACTGGGAGATCTCGGGCACGGTCAACTCGCGTCCGATGGCCGCAGCCGCTGCGCCTAGAGACGAGACTCCAGGGACCATCTCCCAATCGAGGCCGATCTCCTCGCAAAGCTCGATCTGCTCCATCACGGCACCGTACAGACTGGGATCCCCCGAATGCACCCTCGCCACTCTCGAGTCCTCATCCACTGCTCTCTGGTATAGCTCACGTACGCCCTCTAGAGGTATGGTCGTCGATTCGACGATGACGGCACCGGGTCGGGCGTATTGGAGGACGCCCTCCTGGACGAGGCTTCTGGCCCAGATCACCACGTCGGCCTCGCCGATGAGTCTGGCCCCCCTGACCGTCAGCAAGTCTGGCGCCCCCGGCCCCGCCCCGATAAACCACACCTTACCCAAGCTCGGAACTCCTCCCGGTAAAGATCACCGTGGAGAGATACGTCCCTTCTCGTCCCACCATCTCCAGGGCTGGCACGACTTCTTCGCCCTCGATCCCGAGCCTCGCCCCGTAGACGGCGCCCTCCAGCCGACCTCCCTCTTCGGCGACCCGGAGCACCCCCCCGAGCCGACTTCCGCCCTTGTAGCAGACCACCGTCTCGAACCCGGCGAGCGCCTCCCTGAGGGGCTCCTCCCCCGCCGTGAAAGGCAACAGCGCCAGCCGCTCGTCGCCTTCGAGAAGTACCGTCCCACTCCGCGAAGCCAGGTCCTGAAGGGCCGTGATCCCTGGCACAGTCTCTACCTGAACGTCAGGTTCGATCTCCCGAACGGCACGCGCCAGGTAGGTGAAGGTCGAATAGACGTTAGGATCACCGATGGTGGCGAACGCGCACGTCTTGCCGCCCCGCAGGTGCTCCGAGACATCCTGAGCCGCGTTCGTCCAGTTACGCGCCCTGGCCTCCAAATCGTCCGAGAGGGCGAAGAGGAGGCGTTTGATTCGCCCTTCGTCCACGTACTCGCGCACCGTGGCCTCGGCCCGCCCGACCTCGCCGGTGTCGGCCACGGGCACGAAGACCTCATCGGCCTCCCGCAGTACGCGCAGTCCCTTGACCGTCAACAGCTCAGGGTCGCCCGGGCCTACCCCCACCCCGACTAGCCGCCCGCTCATACTCCGACCCCCGTCGCGCTCCGCGTCGCCTCCTGCACCAGCCTGCGCGGCAATTCCGGCGTCGCGGCCCAGTGGGTGTGCAGGTAGCTCGCGTGCACGCCACCGTTCACAAAGCCCTCCTGACCGCGGCCGACCAGCTCCCAGGCCGGCTTCTCACCGGCTCCAGGCTCGACGGCCGAGTAGTGGAACTCGTGTCCGCGAACCTCGGCGCCATGCTCGGCCAGCGGCGAGTCCATCAGAGCTCGGGCTTCCCTGTAACCGAGGGTAAGCCTGTCCATCATCGTGGCCTCAGCATCGAGCACGCCGCACATGGGATACCCGTCCAGCTCGCGCACCAGGTACAGTAGACCACCGCACTCGGCAACCACCGGACGCCCGCTCTCAGCGAAGCTTCGGACGTTCTCGCGCATCCGGCCATTCATAGACAGCGCCTCCGCGTAGGTTTCGGGGAACCCACCACCGAGGTAGAGAGCGTCTGTTCCAGCGGGCAGGGCCTCGTCGGTAGTCGGGTCGAACGTGACGACCTCCGCGCCCGCGCCCTGAAGGAGCTCCATGTTCTCGCGGTACAGGAAGCTGAACGAAGGTCCAGTCGCGACTGCCACACGGGCCACCTCATACCGATCCAGGTCCCGAGTCTCAGGACTCCAGGCCTCGACTTCTAGGGATCCTGCGGAACGGGCGAGTCTAACTATGCCATCGAGGTTTAGAGAACGAGAGATCATCATTCCAAGGACATCGAGAGATCGGGCGGCCTCCTCGCGGCGTTCGGCGACGGGGACGAGGCCGAGGTGCCTATCCGGCGTCTGTATCTGGTCGTCGCGGCGCAGGACGCCGAGGACGGGGATACCTAGGGGTTTGATGGCTTCGCGGAGCATCGCCTCGTGGGAGGTGGAGCCGACTCGGTTCAGGACGACGCCTGCGACTCTCACCTTCGGGTCGAATGTCGCGTAGCCATGGACCACGGCGGCCACGGAGCGGGACATCGCTCTGGCGTCGACGACGAGCACTATGGGGGCTTCGAGCAGTCTGGCGACGTGGGCAGTGGAGGCGAGATCCCCGCCTCCTTTGCCATCGAAGAGGCCCATGACGCCTTCGATCACGGCTATGTCGGCACCCTGCGCGCCGTGGGCGAAGAGCGGGCCGATGAGCTCCGGGCCGGAGAGGAAGGCGTCGAGGTTGCGCCCGGGTCGGTCCGCAGCGAGGGTGTGGTACGAGGGGTCTATGAAGTCCGGGCCGACCTTGAAGGGGGCGACCCGAAAGCCACTTGAGGAGAGCGCGGCCATAAGTCCCGAGGTAATAGTCGTCTTGCCGACCCCCGAGTGTGTACCTGCGACCACTATGCGGAGGGTATCTACCACTCGATGCCTTTCTGGCCCCGGTAGCCCTCGTCGAAGGGGTGTTTGATCTTGTTTACCTCGCTCACGAGGTCGGAGATCTCCACCAGTTCAGGCGGTGCGTCGCGGCCCGTGATGATGACGTGCTGGAACCCGGGACGGTTCTTCAGAACCTCAACGACCTCGCTGGTATCAACCCAGCCGAACTTCATAGGATACGTGAACTCGTCGAGGAGCAGCATGTCGTAGGTCTCGTCTGCGAGACGGCGCTTGACCTCCTCCCACCCCTCGCGGGCGAGGTCGGCGGAGTGCTCCAGGTCCTTTACGGTCCACGTCCATCCGTCGCCCTGCTTGAACCAGTCGATGTTGCCCAGGGCCTCGGCGGCCTTCTGTTCGCCGACGTTCCATTTGCCGCTCTTGACGAACTGGTAGACCCCGATACGGTAACCGCGCGCCCATCCCCTCAGCATGACCCCGAAAGAGGCCGTGGACTTGCCCTTGCCGTGGCCCGTGTTGACGATAAGGAGAGGCCGTTCCCTGCTAGACCTTCTTCTCAGCCGCTGCTCTCTTGGTTCCCGCGTCTCGCTCACGCCACCCTTCTCCTCTCGACGAGCTCCACAAGCGCTTCGGCCCGCAGTTCTTCCAGTCGCAGGCACCGCGCCCCCATGGCCTCTGCCAGCTCGCCGGCCATCCCGAGCCTGACGTAGCCCTCCTCGGTGTCCACAACGAACGAAGTCGCCGTGAGGGAGCGCAGTCGCGCGGCGGCCACCCGTGGATCGGACCCCGCCGTCGCCTTCCCGTCGGTAAGCAGGACCAGCAGGGGCCGGCGCTCCCCGTCGCGCAGTTCCTCCCTCTCGAGCGCCTCGGCGGCCTTCTCGATACCGGCCGCGAGGGGCGTGCGTCCACCGGTCGGGAGGTCTTGCAGGCGCGGGGCGGCAAGGGCTACGCTCGACGTTGGGGGCAGGAGGATGTTGGCACCCTCGCCACGGAAGGAGATCAGGGCGACCTTATCGCGGCGCTGGTAGGCGTCGTTCAACAGGGAGAGTACGGCGCCCTTGACGGCGGACATGCGTTTGCGGGCCGCCATCGAGCCGCTCGCATCGACGAGGAAGAGGATCAGATTCCCCTCCCTCCCCTCCCTGACGTTCTGACGCAGATCGCAGGTACGAACCTCGATTCCGGGTCCCTCCCGGCCCCGCGCCCTCTGGTGCGGCGCCGCAGCCCTCACCGTCGCCGCCAGCGCCACGTCCCTCGGGTTCTCTTTAGGCTCCCGATCCGCGACGGGATGCCCGGCCTCGCCCGAGATCCGGCTCCTGCGGCCGAGAGGCCCTCCCCTGCCCTTCTCGGTGACCTCGAGTCGCACGGGGTCGAATGGCTCTGATGCCGCATGGCTCCGCTCTCCGGCTCCCGTCCGGGCCTCCGACGGTTCGGGATCTCTCACGGTACTTGAAGCCTCGCCGTCATCCTCGCTCATAGAAGGCGGGGCCATACCACCGTCCGGGCCATCTGGCGGGTCCGGGTCCTCGGCTAGAGCATTCTCCAGCTCCTCGGGATCTATGCCCGGCTGCTCGAAGGGGCCGCGTCTGCGGCGGTGCGAGAGGGCCAGCAGGGCCGCCCGTTTCACGTCGTCGAGTACCACTTCGTTCCTGTCGTCCCAGGCCGCAAGCGTAAGCGCGGTCTTCGCAGTTACGAGATCGCCGCGCAGGCCGTCGACGTCGAGTTCCGCGCAGAGGGCAGAGATTCTGAACAGGATGTCTTCGTCCAGCTCCACTTGTGGAAGCCGCATACGGGCCGATTCCACGGAAGCCGCGAGTTTCCCGTCCGCGTTCGACCATTCTCCGGAGAACTCCTCAGGGGCGGCCTCGTAGCGTAGCCTGCGCCTGACGACCTCGACCCGGTCTGCGGGGTCCGGGCTCCCCGACACCTCGACGGTGACGCCGAAGCGATCCAGTAGTTGCGGGCGGAGCTCGCCCTCCTCGGGGTTCATCGTGCCGACCAGGATAAAGCGCGACGGATGCCGCACGCTCACGCCCTCGCGCTCGACATAATTCACGCCCATAGCGGCCACGTCGAGGAGCAGATCCACGAGGTGGTCGGAGAGCAGGTTCACCTCGTCCACGTACAGGATGCCCCTGTGCGCCGCGGCGAGCAACCCCGGCTCGAACGCCTTCCTCCCCTCCGAGAGCGCCTTCTCGATGTCCAGAGTCCCGGCCAGACGGTCCGTGCTCGCCCCCACAGGCAGCTCCACGAGCCGCACCGGCCTCGTCTCGGCGGAGGCATCGGACGGGTGCGGTCCCGCCGGGCATCCCGGGTCGGGGGAATCCGGATCGCAGGAATAAGGACAGCCAGAGACGACCCGTATGCCGGGCAGCAGCCCCGCCAGCGCCCGTACCGCCGTAGACTTGGCCGTCCCCTTCTCGCCGCGTACGAGCACGCCCCCCACCTCTGGAGAGACGGCGTTAACGAGCAGGGCGAGTTTCAGATCCTCCTGGCCGACGATGGCCGAGAATGGATAAGGATGCCGGTACGCGTTCATGGGCTGCCCTCTTCCAACATCCCCTCGTTCTCCAGATAAACCTGTTTCAGGGCTTCGAGATCTTCGGGATCTGGTTCGGACCACAGGCTGCGTTGCGCCGCCTCGAGCAGGCGTTCCGAGATGGCGCGCAGCGCCCAGGGGTTGGACTGCTGCATGAAGTCTCTTACCTCGTGGTCGAGGACGTACTTCCTGGTTACGTCGCTATACATCCAATCCTCGACCACGCCTGCCGTGGCATCGTAGCCGAAGAGGTAGTCCACGGTGGCCGAGAGCTCGAAGGCGCCTTTGTAGCCGTGGCGCTGCATGGTCGTTATCCACTTCGGGTTGGCTACGCGGCTCCGGAAGACGCGGCGGGCCTCTTCGGAGAGGTCCCTCGTCTTCACCCTCGAGGGGTCTGCGGAGTCTCCGATGTACGCCTTCGGGTCGCGGCCCGTAAGGGCGCGGACGGCGGCGATCATACCCCCGTGGTACTGGAAGTAGTCGTCGGAGTCGAAGAGATCGTGCTCGCGGTTGTCTACGTTCTTTACGGCGACCTCCGTCCGGCGCAGGTTGGACTCCATGGCCTCCCGCGCCTCGACACCGTCTAACCCTCTACCATAGGCGTACCCTCCCCAGACGGCGTAGACCTCGGCCAGGTCCTCATCGGTACGCCAGTTGCGGGCGTCCATCAGGGGGAGCAGGCCTGCGCCGTAGGCGCCTGGTTTGGACCCGAAGATGCGCGTGGTCGAGCGGCGTTCGTCGGCGCCCCGGCTCCTTTCCTCGCCGGCGTGCTTTTTGACGAAGTTCATGTCTTCGGGCTCGTCGAGATTCGCGACCGTGGTGAAGGCCTCGTCGAGGAGGGAGATCAGGTTCGGAAAAGCGTCCCTGAAGAAGCCGCTGATCCTGACCGTAACGTCGATCCTCGGTCGTCCCAGCTCTGTTAATGGGATCACCTCGAGTCCGACAACCCGCCGCGACTCCTCGTTCCAGACTGGTCGCACGCCGAGTAGAGCCAGGATCTCCGCAATATCGTCGCCCTGGGTTCTCATGGCCGCCGTCCCCCACACCACGATGCCGACCGTCTCCGGATAGCGGCCCTCTTCTTCGAGATAGCGCCGCAGCAGGTCGTCCGCGAGCCCCCGTCCGACCTCCCACGAGAGCGCGCTCGGCAACGCCTTCGGGTCCACGGAGTAGAAGTTGCGCCCCGTCGGGAGCACGTTCATCAGGCCGCGCGTCGGGGATCCGGATGGCCCCGCAGGCACGTATCCTCCCCCGAGTCCGGAGAGCAGGTTCCCCATCTCTTCGGGCGTGCGCATCAGTCGCGGAACTACCTCCTCGGATGCAAAGCTCAAAGCTCGCTCCACGCCGGTGTCGGCGAAGCCTAGCGTCTCCTGGCACACCGCGCCTGCGGCGTCCCAGCCACGCTCTTCCATTCCGCGCAGCAGGGCCTGCTGCGCCTCTTCCAGCCTGTCGAGGAGATCAGAGGCCGTTACCACGGTACCGGGGAAGCGCTCGACGAATCCGGGCGGAGCTTCGACCTTCGTGCCGCCGTTCTCCGCAAGAACTCTCTCGTCGAGGCCGAAGGCGGCGCCTACAGCGCGGCGCAATCCGGGTACTTCACCGGCGCCGAGGCGCAGGATCGAGGCGAGGAGGTGACGCAGGGGCTCGCCTTCAGGCGTCTCGCCGAGAATGTGGAGGCCTCCCCGTATGGGCAGATCCTTTATCTCACAGAGATATCCGTCGACGTGGGTGAGGAAGTCCGAGAACTCCTCGGGCTGCTCCTCCACGCCGAGGTCGCGGTGGAGCTCCGCATCGCGCAGGGTCTCCCATATACGCACCCTTATCGCCGGCAGCTTCGAGGGGTCCAGCGTCTCCACCTGGTAATACTCGTCCAGGAGTTGCTCGAGCTTCGCCAGATCGTCGTACGTCTCGGCGCGGGTCATGGGTGGGATCAGGTGGTCCACGACGGTCGCGTGTGCCCTCCTTTTGGCCTGCGTCCCTTCACCGGGGTCGTTTACGACAAAGGGATAGAAGAGTGGCACGTCACGCAGGGCGGCATCGGGGGCGCACGCGGACGAGAGACCGAGAGATTTCCCGGGCAGCCACTCCAGGGTGCCGTGCTTGCCGAGGTGGACTATAGCGTCGGCGCCGAACTCCTCGATCATCCACCAGTAGGCGGCGAGGTAGTGGTGCGTCGGCGGCAGATCGGGGTCGTGGTAGATCGCGATCGGGTTCTCCCCGAAGCCCCTCGGGGGCTGAATCCCCACGAAGACGCCCCCGAAAGAGAGCCCAGCCACAACAAGGTCTCCATCGTCCACGTACAGATCCCCCGGCGGCCTCCCCCAGTGCTCCTCGACGTCGCTCCGCAGTTCCTCCGGCAGCCGGCCGAACCACTCCGCGTAGCGTTCCGCATCCAGGCGGCCGGCGGCGTTCCCGAGCTGATCCCCGGTCAGGAACTCGAGATCGTGGCCCCCGGCGGCGATGAGCGAGTGGATGAGATCGTCTCCCCTCACCGGCACATCCTCCACGACATAGCCCGCCTCCCGCATCGCGTCCAGCAACCCGATGGCGCTCGCCGGGGTATCCAGTCCCACAGCATTACCCACCCGCGAGTGCTTGGTCGGGTAGTTGGAGAGCAGCACGGCGACCCTCTTCTCCGAGTTCGGTATACGCCCGAGTCTGGCGAAGCGCGCCGCGAGTTCGGCGAGACGGGCGGTGCGTTCGAGGTCGGCTTTGTAGAGCGTGAGCGGGGCGCCGACGGGCGAGGCTTCACCGAGGCGTTCCTTGAACGAGAAGGGGACCCCGATGATGCGCCCGTCGAACTCCGGTATGGCCACCTGCCAGGCCGTGTCGAGCGGGGAGAGGCCGGCATCGGAGACGACCCAGCCCTCCCGCGTCGAGGTCGTGCAGATGCCCTGTATAACTGGCACACCGAGCTCTTCGAGAGCCGGGACATCCCACTCCAGCCACTCCTCGGGAGAGCCGGATCTCCTGGCGTCCGCCGCGTTGGACCCTCCGCCGGCGAGGACGGTGGTGATGAGGCAGTCTACTCTGTCTTTCAGAAGCTCCAGAGCCGGTACCCCACCCTCGGGACCAGCGCGCAACGAGTAGCAGTAGACGGGCAGGGCGTCGGCCCCGGCCGCCTCCAGCGCCTCGACCAGCGCGTCCACGAAGGCCGTGTTCCCGCTCATCCAGTGCGCGCGGTAGAAGATAACGCCCACCGTAGGCCGCGCCGGGTCGTGCCGGGCGAGCAGTTCTTCGACCGTGGAGCCCTCCCTTAACCCCGGATGGTAGACGCCCACCTCGGGCAGCGGCGACGCGGGCTCGAAGCCGTAGCCCTCCATGAGGACGGTGTCGGCGACGAAGCGGAGCAGGTTCTCGGTATTGCGGACGCCGCCATGGCGCAGGTACTCGAAAGCCTCCAGCACGGTACCCGAAGGAACGGTCGAGAGCGCGGCCAGCTCCGCGTCTGGCTCGGCCTCCCCGCCGAAGGCGAGCAACGGAACCTTCAGCCGCGCGCCCTGCCGCCGCAACTCCTCGAGACCCTCTGGCCAGGCCCTCCGTCCGCCGAGCAGCCGCACCAAGACGGCCGCTGTCCCAGGCAGCTCCCTCTCGAAGAACGCCGTGGGGTCTTCCAGAACGGTAGGGTTGGCGCAAAGGAGCCTGGGGAAACGTTCGGGCATACGCTCAGAAGCTCTGGCGGCGGCCAGGATCTCCGTGTCGGCGGTGGTGACGAAAAGCAGCTTGGAATTTAAGGTTTCAGGCATCAGGTTTCAGGTCTTTTGGTGTGGTCGCGGGCAGATTCGCAGGCTCTGCAGGCCCGGTCAATGGACCGTCGCCGTTCGACCCTGACACTGCCTGCGTATCGGACGCTTCGCCTTCCCCCTCCTGAAGCCTGAAGCCTGTGGCCTGAAGCCTGAAAACGGGGAAGTCGCGGGGAGCACCCTCGTCTATCAACCTCATAAACGCTTCACGGTCTACGTGATCCGCTACCAGATCGCCGAGTTTCTCGAGTTGCGATTCGCGAGCTGCGGCGAACGAATCCTCGCCAGGCTTCCAGTCGAGGCCGCGTTCTCCGGCCACCCATTGCAGCAGGGCGCGGCGGAAGCCGTCTGACTCGAGGACGCCGTGCCAACTCGTGCCGAGCGTCGCGCCGATCCGGCAGCCCTCGGTATCTTCACGGGTCTCGAAGAGCGGGTCGCCACCGTCTCGCCTGACCCTTCCGTGGTGTATCTCATACCCCGAGACTTCCGCGTCCCCGAATCCGACTGCCCGTCCCTCGGGACGCCCCAGGACTTTCTCGGCTTCGAAACAGGTCTCGACGGGCAGGAGCCCGAGGCCCAGGACTTCTGCCTCGCTACTCTCCACACCGTCCTCGATGCGCCCTCCGAGCATCTGGTAGCCGCCGCAGATGCCCAGGGTGGGCAGGGCACGCTTCGCTCTTTCGGCGAAGACGTGGTCGATTCCGCGCGAGCGGAGCAGTCTCAGGTCCTCGACCGTCGCTTTGGTTCCTGGCAGGACGGCGAGGTCAGCATCGAGTATCTCCTCGGCCGACTCGGTGAAGCGTACGGAGACGCCCGGCTCGTGGGACAGGGCGTCGAAGTCCGTGAAGTTGCTGATGCGCCCGAAGCGGGCGACGGCGACCTTTAGAACGTCTCGGCCAAGTGGAGGTTTTGCCATGAGCGGGGTGTCGAGAGTCAGGGAATCTTCACCGTCGAGGCCGAGACCGGGGATCCAGGGCAGCGTCCCGAGAAAGGGGCGGCCTGTCAAAGAGGTCATCCGCTCCAGACCGGGTGCCAGGACCGCCGGATCCCCCCTGAACTTGTTGACGAGGAAGCCGGAGACGAGCGACTGGTCTTCGGCCGATAGAAGCGCGAGCGTCCCGTAGAGGCTCGCGAAGAGGCCGCCGCGGTCGATGTCCCCGACGAGGAGGACGGGCAGGTCGGCGGCGCGCGCGAGGCCCATGTTGGCCAGGTCGTTCTCCCTGAGGTTGATCTCCGCCGGACTTCCGGCTCCTTCGCACACGACAACGTCGAAACGCCCTCGCAGTTCTTCGAGCGACTCGAGCACCACGGGCACAAGCGCCTTCTTCATCGCCCCGTAGCTCTTGGCGCTCGCGTTTGCCCAGGGCTTGCCGCGCACGACGACCTGCGTGGTCCGCTCGGCGGAGGGCTTGAGAAGGATCGGGTTCATGCTCACCTCGGGTTCGACCATCGCTGCGGAGGCCTGGGAGGCCTGGGCGCGTCCGATCTCAGCGCCCTCCCGCGTCACGAAGGAGTTGAGGGCCATGTTCTGGGCCTTGAACGGCGCGACGCTCGCACCCTCGCGCGCGAGCCAGCGACAGATCCCGGCCACGACGACGCTCTTCCCCGCGTCGGAGTGGGTCCCCGCAACGAGTATGGCGCCGCTCAAGCCGACACGCCCTTCTCCGACACGCCCTTCTTCCTGGCACGCTCGCACAACACCCCGAAGAGGAGTCCGAGACCGGCCCAGAAGGCCACCTGCGTG